>CAXTBQ010000120.1:0-8925 GCA_964242065.1 uncultured Terriglobus sp.
CCCGATGACCTTGCGCTGCCGCAGCAGCGCGCTCAGCGGCAGCGGAGGTGCCAGCGAGGTTTGCGGATCACCGTAGCGGCTCTCTTCCAGGACCACATTGCGCATGGAAAAGCGATGCGGCTCGCGATAGAGCAGCGCAAAGAGGAGCAGGTAGGTGAACGAAAGCGCGGCGGTAAAGCCGAACGACATGCGCCAGCCCACGCGCAGCAGCAGCAATCCCAGCAGCGGCACGCCCACGGCGTTGGCCAGCTTGGCCGCGCTGTCAAACAGCGCCGTAGCCAGCGAGCGCTCGCCCGCCGGAAACCATGCGCCCACTGCTTTTGCGTTGGCAGGAAACGTGGGTGCTTCCCCAATGCCAAGCAACAGCCGCGCCGCAAAGAAGAACAGAACTCCCGGTGCAAACGCCGCCGCGGCGGAGGCTATGCCCCAGATGAGGATCGACACAATGGACACGCGCCGCACGCCAAGGGTATCCAGCAGGACGCCCGTGGGCAGTTGGCACGCGGCGTAGGTCCAGGCATATGCAGCGGAAAGCTGCCCAAATACGGCGGGCGTAATGCCGAAGCTGGTAACCAGCGCATCGTGCGAGACGGAAAGGTTGACGCGGTCAAAATAGTTGACCAGTACACCCAGGCCAAGAAGAAGTGAGATGGTCCATCGATAGCTCTCCGGCTGTCCGTAATCGCGGAGAAAGGTGCTGCGGCGGGGCATGGTGAGCAGTGTAGAGGATTGGCTCCACTGCCTGCTTGCAACGGCGATGCGTTCGGCTCAGGCTTTCTTGCGGAGACGCCGGATCAGCAGCGATCCCAGGTAGATCGCCGTCACCACCAGCATCAGCAAGCCTACCGGCAGACCGACCCAGCGGTACGCGATGGCGAAATCGATATGCCGATGGGTGAATTGTGTGAGCACCAGGATCGCCATGATCGCCAGAAAGGTAGCCGCAAAGAAGGACGCAACGGCGGTTGCGCCGGTCATCAGCAGTGTTTGCAGCACGGAAAAATCGCCAACGGGCGCACCCAGCAGGCGTGGTCCGGTGTAGTTGGGTGCGTACAGAGTTTTCGCCATGCGCCGGTTCGTTGCTCCGCATTTAGAATACCTGCTGGCAATGAATGAAACTGTCCAGGCCGCACTGCTGACTGCCGAAGAAGCCGCCCGGCAGGCCACCGCTCTTACCACGCCCAGCGGTGTGCGTTACGCCACGCTGGGGCGGTTGGATGGTGCCGGCACCTCCTCTGCTGACCTGGCGCGGCTGGTGGGCGCAGTTCCCGCGGCCATGGCAGCCGGGCTGCAACAGCACGTGTACCTGTTTGTGCCGCTGGCGCTTTCCGGTGCGCGGCTCCATGGTGAGGAAGCCGCCCATCTCACAAACACAGACCAGACACTGATCGCGCGCGACTACCGTGCAGACCTGGCGGAAAAGGCCATCTGTCACCGCAACGCCAGCATCGGCGAACGCGAGTACGTGTTTCTCTCCTCCCGGCTGCAGAACGACGCGTTCGCGCTCTCGTTCGAGTTCTGCATCAACGTAGCGCACAACTTCGTGGATACCACGGGCGTGCCCACCGCGTTCAGCGAGCTCGTGTGGAAGCAGGTGACCGCGAATGTGCGCGGCGAAACGTCAGTGGATGCATGGGAAGAGCGCGCGGAGGCGCTACGCCTGGCGGTTCCGCCGGCGGGCAAGCACCTGCCGGCCGTGGTGGTACGCCCCGGCTCCTTCGACGAGAAAGCACGCTCGGCGTACGAGGCATCCGCGTTTGCCGATGCGCTGGCCATCTACCTGCTGTCACTGGCGGTTGACTTCGACTACGTGGACCTGCGCGAGCGGGACTACCCACTGCTTTCCGCGCCGGCATTGGCGGAACGGCTGCAGGCGGTCAACCGGCTGTTCCCAGCGAATGCTGGGTACCAGTTCCAGATTCTGTATCGCCGCCGTACCTAGCTGTCATCCTGAGCGAAGCAAAGGCTCCCTGCTGCGTCACAGCTTGGCGATGCAGCATGAGGCTTTCTCGCGAGGAACTTCCGAGTTCGGTGCCAACATCAGCTGTGTAGGGATCCTTCGCTACGCTCAGGATGACGAGCACGGAAGGCGTGGCAAGTGACGACGCAGCGGCCCGCCATGTAAGGTGTACCCGATGAAATCATTTGCCCAGTGCCTCGCCCTTGCGCTCGCGTTCGGAATCACGCTTGCCGCTCCCGCACAGAATGCACCCGTGGGGACACCCATCCGTGTCGCCATCGTGGGCCTGACACACGGCCACGTCAAGGGCTTCCTGCACAACCTGCCCAGCAGCACCAGCGCCAAGCTCGTCGGCATCGTGGAGCCGAACGCCGCGCTGGCCAAGCAGTATGTGGCGCAGTATCACCTGGAAGCCGTTCCCATGTTCCTGGATGAAGAGGCGATGATCGGCGCTGTCCACCCGGATGCGGTGCTGGGCTACGGCACCATCGCGGAGCACCGCAAGGTCATTGAAGTGGCCGCGAAACACGGCATCAGCAGCATGGTCGAAAAGCCGCTGACCACAACGGTTGCGGACGCAGTCGCCATCCGCAACGCCTCGCGCGAGCACCACGTGCAGGTACTGGTGAACTACGAAACCACCTGGTACAACTCGAACGCCGAGGCTCTGAAGGAAATCGCAGACGGTAAGCTGGGCACCGTGCGCAAGGTGTTGGTGCGTGACGGCCACGAAGGGCCAAAGGAGATCGGCGTCGGTCCGGAATGGCTGCCCTGGATCACCGATCCCGCGCAGAACGGTGCCGGCGCGCTGTTCGACTTCGGCTGCTATGGAGCGGACCTGATGACCGTCATCGAGCACGGCAAGGCACCCGACACGGTCACCGCCTTTGCGCAGACGCACAAGCCCGGCATCTACACCCGCACGGAAGACGACGCGACCGTCATCCTCGGCTATCCAGGCGCACAGGCCATCCTGATGCCCTCATGGGACTGGAGCTTTGCCGTGAAAAACATGGAAGTCTACGGCACCGGTGGCGAGATCTTCACGGTAGCGGGCAAGGACATCGTGACGCGCTACAAGGGCGAGAAGACCGAGTCCGCCGCGCACGCCGCACCCGCGCTGCCGCAGAACCAGTCGAACTCGCTGGACTACCTGGCCGCCGTACTGCACAAGGAGATCGATCCAAAGGGCGATCTGTCTTCGTTGGAGACGAACCTCGCGGTCGTACAAATCCTCGACGCAGCCCGCGAATCCATCCGGCAGGGCAGGACCGTACAGGTAAAGGCACTGCCGCAGTAGGTCGCGCGCGGACGATGCGCGGAACTCAGCAGGACGCTTGTATGCCGGTCGTTATGGCTTTGGCAGAGAAGTCAGCGGAATCGCAAGCGATTCTGCCTGGTACCCTGCACCCGTCGGATGAAAATTATCTCCGGAGTTGTATGGTGCCTGCAGGAAGCTGGGCCGGTTCGGATCACGCAGCGCCTGGTCGAAGTCTGCGATTGCGGCAACGCCAGCGAGCGTGGAACCGGTCTGGCGGATCCAGGTATTGAAGGCAATGCGCTGCACTTCGGCCCCGTTCGGCGTTGCGGAAGACGCCGCGCCCGCGTACGGGTCGGCCGCTGTGGGGGTGGGTCCGAAGTTGGGTTGCGCTGAGTTCGTGCAGAAGGCGGATGGCGGTATGGTCGCCAGGATTACCGGCAGGTTGGCTGTGTGTGCGGTGGCAATCAGTTGCTGGGTGGCTGCCTCTATGGCCGGCGCGGATTTGCAGTCTGACGAACGAAGATCGATGGAACCGAAGTAGCTCACCATACCCAGCAGGTTGGGCAGGGTGAGCACGTCCTGTGCGATGCGCTGGTTCGCGTTCTTCACGCTGTAAAGCGCGTTGGTGCTGTCGTCGGTCACGGTGTCACCGGGTACGCCTTCATTCACCACGCCGATCTGGTAGCCCGCTGTGTTGAGCCGCTTGGCCAGCCAATCGGAAAGCCGCTGGGTATGCTGGCCCGCAACCGGGTGGTTGGGTGCCGGGTAAATCTGGTCGGAACTGTAGTCAGATCGGATCCCGTCCGTGGTGGAGCTGCCAAACAGGGCCAGCGTTCCCTGGTACTGCCCGTACACATCCACGCCGTTGATCAGGAGCCAGTCCTGCAGGGTTTCGGTGTAGCTGGTGCCGGTGGTGTCGCCCGTGTGGTCGCCCGTGCCCTTGCCGGAGCGATAGTTCGCGATGAACAGTGAGTTGTGGCGTGAAACCGGTCCGAAGTTGCCCTTCAGGTACACGGAAACGGCTAGTGTCTGCCCAAAAGCGAAGGTGAGCGACACCGGGTCGGAGACTACTACCTGGCCCGGCGCAATGGTGATGCTGGGCTGGCCGGCAAAGGCCAGCGGAAGGTCATGTGCCGCATCCACCGCACTGGATCCATCCTGCCCGATGGAAAGGTGGGCAGCGCCCAAGGTGACGGGTGTAAGACCGTACACATTGGAGAACCGCACGCGCTCCTGGGTCCCGCCGATGGTGGGCGTAATCAGGAACCGGAAGCTCTGGTCACTGCCGGTGTTCTCGTCCGATTGCACCGCGTTGGTCATGGCGTCGCCCCAGGCACCCACCCACATGGAGGGTTTGCTCGCAACTGGAGCAGGGGTGGGAGCCGTAGGCGCGCTGGCTGTCGTGGTTCCGCTTCCGCAGCCGTCCAGCAGCAGAAGCAGGCTGAGGACACTCAGGAACTGACGCAAACAGGGTGGCATCTCTTGACCATACTGAAAGGTTCGCGCCCCGGCCCAGGCGCGAGCAAAAATTTCACGCCGCCTTCACTGGCCCAACAGATTCTTCAGTGGGATGGCACTGTTCTGCACACCGTATCCGACACCGTTGGGATGGTAATTGTCGCCCGAGTTCAGGTTTGGGATCATGAAGTCAGGATGGTCCGGGTAAGCAAGCACCTGGTCAAAGTCCGCGATCCCGACAACTCCCGGCAAGTGAGCGGCAGTGTTACGGATCCATTCGTTCAGGGCCCTGCGCTGCGTTGATCCGGTATTCTCCGGCCCGGGGTTGAGGTCGCCGTTGAAGGGCGCTGAGGCTGAAGGCAAAGGCTGCTGAGTCGTGCAGTATTCCGAAGGCGGCAGGGTGGCAAGAATTACACGCACGTTGGCTGCAGCCGCCTGCGCCACCATGTTGGAAAGGGTACCCTCAATCGTTGTCGCGGGCAGGCAGTCGCCACGCAAATCGATGCCGCCCGTGTAGATGACCACAGCAGCGATGCCCGGCAGTTGCAGTACGTCGTGTTGGAAGCGATCGACACCGGCGACGGAAGTGCCGCTCCGCGTGCCGTTATCCTCCCCAGCCGGGTTGGCGATGACGCCTGCATTCGCGACGCCCAGGGTGTAGCCCGCCTGGTTCAGGGAGCGGGCCAGGTAGTCAGACGGCCTGTCTGTGATCTGACCGGGCACGGCTACGTTGGCAACGGGGTACGAGTTGGTGTTGCCGGTGTTGGAGAAAATGCCGTCCATCGACGAACTGCCGAAAACGGCTACCGTGCCCTGATAGGGGCCGTATACCTGCACGGACGTGACCAGCAGCCACTCGCTGTTTGCCGTGGGAAAGCTCTGCCCCGTGCTGTCCGCTGTTACGTCTCCCGCACCGGCAGGGGAGAAGTAGTTCGAGGAGAAGTTTGCATCGTGCTGGGTCAGCGCGGGAAATGTGCCCTGCACGTACATGGAGACGGCCAGCCACTGGCCAAAGGCATAGGTGATCTTCACCGGATCGGAATCGATCTCCTGCTGCGCCTGTAGCGTAACGGTCTTGCTGCCGCCATTGAAGGTCAGGGCTGCGTCCTTGGTCGGGTCGATGGCCGCTGAGGAATCGCCGTTGCTGGCCACGGAAAGGCGTGCCGCGCCGATGGTGACGGGTCCCGAGCCAAAGCGGTTGGAAAAGTGCACCCGCTCTTCTGTGCCTCCGATGGTGGGGTACACCAGGAAGCGGAAACTCTGTTCCGAGCCGCCCGTGTTCTTGGCAGACTGATTCGCATTCTGCGAAGCCGCACCCCAGGCCACCACCCACTGCGACGGCGTTGTCGGCGTGCTGGTCAGCATGGGCGCAGCCACATTGCTGGAACAGCTGAGCAGAAGACTCATGCTGAAGATGGAAAGGACGCAAAGGGCAGACCGCAAAAGAGGCATTCGTCTATAGAAACGCAGAAACGGTGTAAGTTGTCTCAGGTACGCAGATTCGTCCTTCAGAAGTAGATGGCGGAAGCGCAATTTCATGGGACGCAAGAAGGTTGTGGCCGAACACCGCCACAGAGAAGCGAGCCGATGCGCGCCAAGCACCGGAGGGGGGATAGCAGGATGAGAGCGCTCATGCTGGAGCAGTACGAAAACCTGCAGGTCATTGAGATGCCGGAGCCTGCCTGCGCGCCGGATGAGGTGCTGATCCGTGTGGCGGCGTGCGGCATCTGCGGGAGCGACGTGCACGGCTACGACGGCGCAAGCGGCCGGCGCATTCCGCCCATCGTCATGGGGCATGAGGCGGCGGGCACCATCGAACGCGCGGGCGTGGACGTAGCGGACTACAAGGCAGGCGACCGCGTTACGTTCGACTCCACCGTGTATTGCGGTCATTGCGAGTTCTGCCGCCGCAGCGAGGTGAACCTGTGTGACAACCGGCAGGTGCTGGGCGTTTCCTGTGGCGACTACCGCCGCAACGGAGCGTTTGCGGAGTTGGTTGCGGTGCCTGCGCGCATCCTGTACCGCCTGCCGGAGAGCTTTCCCATGAAAGAGGCTGCGATGCTTGAGGCCGTCTCCGTCGCGCTGCACGGTGTACGCGTGTCCGAAATCAAGGCTGGCGAAACGGCCCTGGTCATCGGCGCGGGCATGATCGGCCTGCTCACCGCGCAGGCTGCGCGAGAGGCTGGTTGCGCCTGCGTCCTGATTGCCGACATTGATGAAGCGCGCCTGCGGATGGCCGCGGATGTGGGTATCCCCGACACCCTGCAGCTTTCCGGTGCGGAGCTTGTGGCCGAGGTGCTTCGCCGCACCGGCGGCCGCGGCGTAGATGTGGTGCTGGAAGCGGTAGGCCGTGCGGAAACAGTTACCGCGTCCATCGAATGCGTTCGTCGCGGCGGCACGGTTACGCTCATCGGCAACATCCAGCCAGAGGTGCCGCTGCCGCTGCAGAAGGTGGTGACGCGGCAGGTGCGGCTGCAGGGTTCGTGCGCCTCGGCGGGCGAGTACACGGACGCCATCCGGCTGCTGGCCAGCGGCGCCATCACGGTTAAACCGCTGATTTCAGCCGTGTCGTCGCTGGAGCAGGCCGCAGACTGGTTTAGGCGCCTGCATGCGCGGGAAGCGGGATTACTGAAGGTGGTGGTGACGCCGGGAGCGACTGAGGCGTGAATGCCAGCCTTCGAAGGCCTTTCGCCGGGGAACGAACAAGCATTCTCCTACTCGCGCTGAACGCGCTGGGTATTGCGGCTTACATCTACATGGCATCGCATGGCGGCTGGAAGATTCTGGAAGAGCAGGCTGCAGGCATCGATGTCACCACGAGCGAACCATTTATCTGGGCAGGCGGTGTCTTTCCGATCTACCTGGTCTTTCTTCTCATCAATCTTGCATGGGCGATCATTATCTTGAAGCGACATCGCTGGAGCGGCGGTCTGCTCTGGTTACTGAACTTCTCGCTCTGGTTCTTTGCAGTCCTGATCGACTTCGCACACCACTGATGCAGTGTGATTTGTTGGGCTGTTCTTGTGCAGTCCGGCGCATGAGACAAACTCGTGAAGAACACAGCCCTTTTACAACCGCGTCATCTGTGATATTTCATACATCATCACCAAAGTTCCACTGCCCTGCGTTTCCAAGCAGACCTGGAGAGCAGCCTACTGATCCTGCTTTGCACCCGGGGCTCCGCAGCTTTTGCGGCCCCTCACCGTCTGTGGGAGTACAGAAGTACATGGCACCGAAGGTTCTCTTATGCGCCGTATCCTTGCTGCTGACTGGCAGCGTATCGGCTGTTTGCCAGGGGAATGCGCCTGCGCCGGTGCAGCCCGGTGCACCCGGTGAGCCTGTGAAGACCTTGACCGCCGTCGCCGCGCAGCCCGCTCCCAAGCCACCTTCTGAGGCAGACGTCCGCTTCATGCAGGACATGATCATGCACCACGGGCAGGCCGTGGAGATGACCGAACTCGCCAAGACACGAGCGCAGGATCCTGCGGTCAAGGAAATGGCCGCCAAAATCGACCTGTCGCAGGGTGACGAGATTCGCTGGATGAAGCAGTGGCTGGCGGAGCGCGGCATTGCGCCGGAACCTATGGACAGCATGAGCATGGCGGGCATGCAGATGGGTACGCCCGCCGCGAAGGAGCCGGACGGCACCCCAGTGACCCACCTGGGCCACGAAAATGCTCAGCACACCGCGCACACCAACAACATGGCCGGCATGAACCACTCGCAAATGGACCACGGGGACATGGCGGGTATGGACCACTCGCAAATGGACCATGGCGATATGCAAGGCATGGATCACGGTGACATGGCACCCATGAGACACGGTCCGGCTGCGCCGAAGACAGTCGATCCCCAGGACGTAGCTCCCATGGTCGGCATGTTGACGCCACGGCAGATGAACGCGCTGCGAGCCGCCAGCGGACCGCAGTTCGACAAGCTTTTCCTGACCGGCATGATGCAGCACCACAACGGCGCTCTCATCATGGTGAAGGATCTGTTTCAGCAACCGGGCGCAGGCCAGGACCCGCAGCTGTTTGACTTTGCAAACGACGTGGACAACACGCAGCTTGCGGAAATCGACATCATGAAGGGCATACTCCGAAAGGTAAATCCATGAAGCCTTGCATTACCCTCCGCACCGCAGTCTCCTTTGCGGCTCTGCTGTGTTCGCTGCCTGCCGTTGCGCAGATGGACGATCACGAGAAGCCGATGGCACAGCCGCCGGCACCCACCGTGTATGTGAATC
>CAXTBQ010000121.1:0-8771 GCA_964242065.1 uncultured Terriglobus sp.
CAGCTTTTGGCCCGTTTTGTGCGCCTAAACACACGTTTCTGCACGCTCTTTTCGCCAGAACCTGCACCAGAGATGCAGCATGCACTCACCCGGGGCTGCGGCTTGCACAATCCCTGGTGCAACTCACGCCGAGCCTCGAAATGCGGGTTCCATTTTGGACCCGCCTCAGGGCAGAGCGAAGGCCGAATATTTTGCCCGCTGGTTCGCCTTGGGGTTGTGCGCGTTGCTGGTGGCAATCACGATGAACTGCTTGCCACCCACGCTGTAGGTGGCCGGGGTCGCGTTGCCCGCGCCCTCCATGGTGGCCTGCCACAGGAGCTTGCCCGTGCTCTTGTCGAAGGCGCGGAGCTTGCGGTCGAAGTTGGTTGCGCCGATCAGGACGAGCCCGCCTGCGGTGACGATGGGCCCGCCGTAGTTCTCCGATCCGGTGTCCTTCTGGCCTGCCGCTACTAACTCGGGGTACTCGCCCAGCGGCACCTTCCAAAGGTAGCGGCCGGTGTTCAGGTCGATGGCGTTCAGCGTGCCCCAGGGCGGCGCGACCGCCGGGTAGCCGTCTGGATCGAGGAACTTACGGTAGCCGGTAAAGCGGTACCGGTCTGCCGCCAGACTCTCGAGTTCCTGCTTATCGCCGCGCTCGGTTGGCGCATCCATGCCCGTGCGGACGTACCGGAGCAGCGCCTGCAGGCCGTCGCCCGTGATCGCTGGGAAGCCCGGCATGCGGCCGCGGCCGTTGTGGATGACGGCAGCCATCTGCTCCGCGGACAGGTGCTCCGTGGCCGCGATCAGCGATGGGAAGGCTGGCGGCTGGCCCTTCCGGTCGGCCCCGTGGCAGCCCGCGCACTGACTGCTGTAGACACCGGCACCCGCGCCAACCACGGTGTTCGCTTCGGCCAGGCCGCCCGTCCAGGCAATGTCGTTCGAGTTGAGATAGAGCACGCCGGTAGAAGGATCCACTGCTTGCCCGCCCCACTCCGCGCCGCCGTCAAACCCTGGAAATATAACGGTTTGCCTGCCCACAGACAGTGGCTGGAACTGCCCGTTGCTGATGAAGGTGCCGAACTCCTTCTCCGCCCAGGCATGGGCTTCCGGCGTCCGCGTAGTGAGCATGTCCGCGGTCAGCCGCTGCCTTGCATAAGGCTCCGGCAGAGACGTCATCGGCTGGGTCGGCGAAGTCCATTCGCCGGGTGTAGTGCTGGCAGGGAAAGGCTTCTCCTCGATCGGAAACAGCGGCTTACCGGTGACCCGGTCGAAGACAAAGACCTGCCCGTGCTTGCTCGCCTGAGCGACCGCGTCTACCATCTGGCCATCGTGCCGGACCGTCAGTAACACCGGCGGCGAAGGGAAGTCGCGATCCCAGATATCGTGGTGGACGGCTTGAAAATGCCACAGGAGCTTGCCCGTGGAGGCGTCCAGCGCCAGTAGCGAGTTGGCGTACAGGTCATTGCCGGCGCGGTCGGCACCGTAGAAGTCCGACACCGCGGACCCGGTGGGCACGAACAGGATGCCGCGCTTCTCGTCGAGCACGCTACCGGCCCAGTTGTTGGCACCTCCGGTGGATTTCCAGGCGTCGTTCGGCCAGGTCTCGTAGCCGGGTTCGCCGGGGTGCGGAATGGTGTGGAAGCTCCAGCGCAGCTTGCCGGTGTGGACGTCATACGCTCGAATGTCCCCGTGGACCGCAGGCTTGGTTTCGGCGGTCCGCATGCCGATGATGAGCAGGTCGCGGTAGACCGTGCCCGGGGTGGTCAGGGCGACGGTGGCGGCGGGCGACTCCGGCCCTAAGTCGTTGCGGAGGTCGATCTTACCCGCGTTGCCGAAGCTTTCAATCGGCCTGCCTGTCTGCGGGTTCAGCGCCCAGACTGCGTAGAGCGTATTGGCAAACAGCACCCGGTCGCGGCCGTCCGTCCAGTAGGCGAAGCCTCGGTCCGGCTGTCCGGAGGCGATGCCGGAGTCGAACCGCCAGAGCTCCTTGCCGGTGGCCGCATCCAGCGCGAATACCTTCTGGCTTGGCGTGTACCCGAACAGTGTGTGACCTACGATGAGGGGGTGTGTCTGGAGCCCGCCAGACTCGCCCGTGTCGTAAGTCCACGCCGGCTGGAGCGAACTGACGTTCTGCCGGTTGATCTGCGTGAGCGCGGAGTATCGCTGGCCGGCCTTGCCACCGCCGTACACGGGCCAGTCCGCATCGGTTGCGTTCTTGGTCTGAGAGGTGCCTGCAGCAAGCGACAGGCCGGCGAGTACAGCGCACATGGCGGCGCGCTTCTGCGGAAGCTTTGCGGGGCGGAGAGGCATGCGTGCACGATTCTACCGACTCGAGCTAGAGGCTGACCTGCAGCTCCGGTCCCCAGCCCATCTCCTCGGCGAAAGGGTTCCACAGCGCCACGGGCAGCGCTCCACCGCTGGCCTGATCGTGCCCTCCGCCAAAGGTGCCGTCCGCTCCATCGGGTGTATGAGCGCGCAGAAATTGGACAAGGTTTACATGCTTCGGCGCACGTCCCGCAAAGTGCACAAAGCCCGGCCGAAAGCCGACGTTCACGCCGAAGACCACCGCCTGCGGGAACCGCGGCCGCCAGATCTGCGCCACCAGCGGATGCACCTGGCAGGGCGTGTCGATGCGGACAGCGATCAAGTCAGCACCAAGCTCGGCCTTCCACCTGGAGGAGAAGCGCGGCGGTGCTTTCCGGGCAACGGCCAGTGCCTCGCTTACCTCGGCCTTGGCGGTGCGCAGGGCGTCCAGTTCGGCGGACGGTGTCGCCAACGCCTGCTTTGGAGTGGCGGCGTTGAGCAGCAGGCGCATGGCGGAGGAAGCGTCGCCGTCGGCAGTGCGGCGAGGAGCGTTCAGCAGTGCGGTCAGGTCCTTCAGAGCCGTAGCTCCGAAACGCTTTTTTGCCTCGGCAAGCTCCGGGAACGGAGCCTTGTCGCCCAGGTCGGACAATAGGGAAATGCCCGCCAGCCACTGCAGTTCCTCAGCCATTGCGGGTGCAATGGCGTGCGCGCACCATAGTAGCTTGTCAGCAGGGTCGCTCCGGGAGGTGTGCCGAACGGCGCATGGTGGTCGACCAGTAGGGTAGGCACACCGGGCAGCAGCGTGTCCGGGCGCGTTCCGAGGTCAGCAACAATCAGGCACTCCGGCGCACGCAAAAGCAGGCGTTCGTGTACCTGCGGCATCCAGGCGTTCTCAAACTTCCCGCGAGTCTCCACGGTTACGCGGGCATACCCGGCAGCGTGCAGGGCGCGCAGCAGCAACGCTCCGGCGGGCAGGCCGTCCACGTCGGCGTCGGTCAGGATGTGAATGTCTGTGCTTGTTCCGTTAGGCAGGGCATCAAGAAACTCCCGGAACATGCCACCCGCGATCGCAGCGTTCATCTCCGGTGAGATGCCGGGGGCGCGCCAGCTACTTCACGTCGAACAGGATCTCGCGCACGATGCCGTCACCTGTGGTCGTCCACATCACGGAGGTCTCCACCGGTGCGCCGCTGATTGCGCGGGTCACCACCACATCCGCCTGTCGCGCGGGGCAGGTGGCAGCTTCCACATCGCTGCTATCGATGCGCAGAGTGGTCGTGCGCTCCGAAGTCAGGCCGGTGCACACGATGCGCACTTTGCCATGGAAGCTGGCCGGTACCTCAATCTGCAGCTTGCGGGCGCAGCCCATCAGCAGCACGCACGCGACGGCCACAGCGACGTAGCGACCGCGCAACTGGTCCCAGGGGAAGGGAAAACGCATGTCACCAACCTACGCTAAGTGCAGCGTGGGAGTACACTACGCCTGCTTGCGAGGTACTCGTCTATGCCGCTCCATCCTGCTTATGTAACCTCTGCGCTGGAACTGCCGGGCTGCCGGATTGTGAGAAATCTTGGCATCGTCCGCGGCATTGTGGTGCGGTCTCGCTCGGTGTTTGGTACCATCGGCGCCAGCCTGCAAACACTGGTGGGCGGCGACATCACCCTGTTCACGCAGCTCTGTGAGAAGACCCGGCAGGACGCGTTTGAGCGCATGTCGCAGCATGCTACGGAACTGGGTGGCAACGCAGTAGTAGCCTTCCGATACGACGCAAACGAGGTGATGCAGGGCGTGACGGAAGTGCTTGCCTACGGCACCGCCGTTGTGGTGGAAGCCCTGCCCCAAGGAGGGCAGTAGTGGCGCGAGTGACTGGCATTGGCGGTGTGTTTCTGCGGGCGCGGGATCCCAAGGCGCTGTCTGCCTGGTATGCGGAGCACCTGGGCTTTCCTCCCGGTGAGCACGGCATTGTTTTTCACTGGAGCGACGAGGTGCCAAAGGGAACCGGCATGACCACGTGGAGCACCTTTCCGCAGAACACGGGGTACTTCGGCGAGGGCAGCATGCAAGCCGTGATGATCAACTACCGGGTGGATGACCTCGACGGCCTTCTGAAGAAGCTGACCGAGGCCGATGCGTCCCTCAAGCCCAAGCGGGAAGACGCCAGCTACGGCAAGTTCGCGTGGATCACCGATCCCGAGGGCAATCGGTTGGGGCTATGGGAGCCCCTGGCTGATTCTTAGAAGCAAATCTCTCGTCAGGTGAAAGGGATCTCCATGTTTTTGAAAGCCGTACTCCTCCTATCCATCGCGAGTTCTGCGGTGGCGCAAACCGTTCCGTTATCGCAGCGCCTGGATGCCGCGGCGCTGAACCAGAAGGCTGCCGAGTTGCTCTCCAAGGCGCGTACCGCGGAGTTCGGTATCGCGTCTGAGGTGCTGCTGAAGCGCCCGGAAAGCAACATCCAGATGGCGGCACGGGTAAAGAGCGGTCAAAGTGAGTGGCATCGCGAGGACGCGGACATCCTCATCGGCGTGGAAGGTTCGGCAGAGATCATCACCGGCGGGGAAGTGGTCAACGGCAAGGAAACGGCACCCGGTGAGATCCGTGGAGACAGCGTCCGCGGCGGCACCACGCAGCCCTTCCGCGCAGGCGACTACATCCGCATTGAGCCAAAGACGGCGCACCAGGTCATCCTTGCGCCGGGCACCACGTTCCGTTACATGGCCGTCAAGGTCCGCGTCAGCCAGTAAGCAGCGCGCTTTTCCTCAGACTCTCCAGCCGGTAGCATGCTGAGATGGTTGGAGTTCCAAGTGGAGAGCAGGTAGTGCCGGGCGTGCTGGAAGTGATCGTCGGCCCCATGTTCTCAGGCAAGAGTGAAGAACTGATCCGGCGTCTGAAGCGTGCGCGCATTGCGCGGCAGCGGGTCGGCTGCTTCAAGCCGGATATCGATCTGCGCTACCACCGCACCGCTATCGCTTCGCACTCGGAACAAACTCACGAAGCCGCCGTGGTCACGCCTACCGCCGATCGGCTGCGCGAAGCGCTGTTCTTTGGCGGCCAGGTGAATGAGGTCGAGGTTGTGGGCGTGGATGAGGTTCAGTTCTTCGACGAAGGAATCCTGCCGCTGGTGTTGGACCTGGTCGGCATGGGCAAGCGCGTGATCCTGGCCGGTCTGGACACCACCTTTGCCAACGAGCCATTCGGCCCGGTTCCGGCGCTTATGGCCCTGGCAGACAAAGTGACCAAACTCAGCGCAATCTGCATGACCTGCGGACAACCCGCCATCCACACGCAGCGGCTGGGACACTCGCAGCAACTGGTGATAGTGGGTGCAGCCGGCATGTACGAAGCCCGCTGCCGGGCGCACTTTCAGCCGTACGTGGAGCGTGAGGCGGCAGAGCAGTTGGAACTGGTCGAGGTCGTCGCTGGCTAGCCTGTTAAGCCGGTTAGTAGCCTAGGGAGATCAGTGAAGCCTCTGTAATTGTCTCCGGCGCGTTGACGGCCTTCGTATGCTTCTCCGCGTACTTCGCCAGAACGTCAACCTCAAGGTTCACGGGGTCGCCGGGCTGCAGCGTGTGCAGGTTGGTGGCCGCGTAAGTGTGCGGGATGATGGCAATGGTCACGTCTGCTGTGCCACCTGCGCCGGGCTCTACCGCAGCCACGGTCAGCGAAATACCGTTGACGGCCAGCGAGCCTTTTTCCACGATGTAACGCGCCAAGGTAGCTGGCGCGGAAAGGCGTAGCAGCCAGTCGGTCTGTTCTGCAGGCCCGCCGGTGACGGCCGTAAGCGAGGTCAGCCGACCCACTCCATCCACATGTCCCTGAACCACATGGCCCCCAAGCGGCGTTCCGGCAGGCGTAGGCAGCTCAAGATTTACGCTGCTGCCGCGTGTGAGTTCGTCGATCGAGGTACGTTTTATCGTCTCGTCCAGCAGATCCGCTTCAAAGCCGTCCGGCGTGATGGCAAGCGCAGTCAGACAGACACCGGAAACAGCAATTGAATCTCCTGTGTTCAGCGAACGCGCGAGCGTCGGAGCGGCAATACGGAGGCGCGCCGCGCCCGCCTTCTTCTCCATGGAGATGAGCGTGCCGGTTTCGGCGATCAGGCCAGTGAACATCTTTCCATTCTAAAGAACCGGTAGGGTGCACACTGAGACGGCTACATCACCGGTTCCGATGTCAGGGCGAACGTCTCAGCCCAGGGGTCGTGCAGCGTGCCGCGAACGCACGCGTCCAGGTGGCGGCGGCCGCTGCTGAGTTCGTTGGTAAAGTCACACCGGTCCACATTGTTGAGCTGCTCAATCAGCGCAAAGGGCGAGTGGGCTGCATCCGCAAAGGGGATCGCGTCCGCCCCAAGCTCGGTCTCCGAGAAGAAGAGCACCGCCTTGTCCACCAGACCGGCGCGGAGAAAAGCGGCGTTCAGCCCGGGGCCGCTTTCGAGCAGCACGGAAAGAATTTCCAACTCGCCCAGCCGCTTGAGTACAGAGCGCAGATCGAGCTCGGCTTTTCCACCCTGCGTGCCACGCTCTGCGGGTGACAGCACCGGCAGGCCTTCTACCTGTACGCCACGCTGCCGCAACGCGCGCTGGCGGTCGCTGGGCGCGGTGCGCGCACAAAAAACGAGCAGGTCCTCGTTCGCGCTTTCCACCAGGCGGGATGACAGCGGCAAGCGGCACTGCGTGTCCAGCACTACGCGAAGCAGACGCCGCCGCCGCTGCAGATTGCTGCGGTCCGTCATCAGCGGGTCGTCGGCCAGCACCGTACCGATACCGGTGAGGATGGCATCATTCGCATGGCGAAAGCGGTGCACCTCCTCCCGCGCAGCCGTGCCAGTCAGCCAGAACGGGGTATTGGCCGTTCGCTGGATGGGTAAGGGTGCCAGCTTGCCATCCACAGAGAGCGCCGACTTCAGCGTGCAAAGCGGCATGCCAGTCAGAACGTGTCGCGCGAAAGCGTCATTCAGTTCGCGCGCCGCCCTTTCCAAAAGGCCATGCTCTGCCCAGACACCGCCCCGCTCCAGAATCGCCATACCGCTGCCCGCGACCAACGGATTGGGGTCGAGTGTCGCGGCAACCACACGCGCCACACCGGCTTCCAGCAGGGCATTCGCGCACGGTCCGGTGCGGCCGTGGTGCGAGCAGGGTTCAAGCGTGACGTACGCCGTCGCTCCTCTCGCCTGGTCACCTGCCTGCTTCAGCGCCGCCACTTCCGCGTGGTCGCGCAGGTCGTAGCGATGCGCTCCCTCGCCCACCACAACGTTCTCGTGCGCAATAACGCAGCCCACTTGCGGGTTGGGCGATGCCAGGCCGAGCGTCGCCCGCGCAAGCTCCAGGGCGCGCTGCATGTGAGCCGTGTCGGTTGTGGAAAATGGCATCGCAGCATGTGATGCAGCAGATCTGCGGAAGGCTTAGTGGGTGAGCAGGCCCATTGCCGCGAACACGAGGCCGCCCGCGCCGATGAGCAAGCCAAACAGCCAGTACACCCGCTGTCGCGTGAGCAAAGTCACAGAGGCCAGAACGACGGCGATCTGCAGCAGGGCTTCACCGGAGTCGTAACGGCTGGCGCGGTGTTCTGCGCGCTCAACGCTCTCCTCCAGGGTGCGCGCCTTTTCGTCGCTTTCCTTCAGGTCCTGGTCCCACTTAGCGGTGTGCTTGCGGTAATCCTCGAGCGTGGCAATGGCGGCGGGACTGCCAGGCGCCAGCACCCTCAGCAGGTCGCTGGTCGTGGCGATGTTGCTTTGCCGAATCTTCTTTGCCTGGTATAGATTCCACTCGTCGGTGGCACGAGCCTGCTGCAGCACGGCTTCTGTATGCGCCCGATGCGCCAGCACCGTGGCGAGCGCCACCAGTACGGCCAGTACGCTGATCGAGAACGAGACAGCGTATTGCCGGCCTTCGCCGCCTTTTTCCAGTCCTTCAACAAACTCGTGTACTTCGTTCGCTTCCATGTGGCGTCTCCTAGAAGTTCAGCAGCGCATCCAGAAATGCGTCCGAATCGAAGGGTACGATGTCTTCCATCTTCTCGCCTGTACCCGCGAAGACGACCGGCAGGCGAAGTTCTCGCGCAATGGCAACGACGATGCCGCCCTTGGCTGTTCCGTCCAGCTTCGTGAGCACGATGCCGGTTACGCCCGCGCTCTCCGTAAACAGCCGCGCCTGCTGCAGCCCGTTCTGCCCGGTGGTCGCGTCCAGCACGAGGAACACCTGGTGTGGAGCCCCCGGGACCAGCTTCTGTGCGGTGCGGCGCATCTTGTCCAGCTCGGCCATCAGGCCCGCCTTGTTATGCAGCCGTCCTGCAGTGTCGACGATCACGATGTCGGCTCCACGCGCTTTGCCGGCGGTGAGCGAGTCGTACAACGCGGCAGAGGGGTCGCCGCCCTGGCGGGTCTTGATGATGTCCACGTTCGACCGCCTGGCCCAGACTTCAAGCTGCTCGATGGCCGCGGCGCGGAAGGTATCCGCGGCACACAGCAGCGCCTTGCGTCCATGTGTGC
>CAXTBQ010000122.1:0-8766 GCA_964242065.1 uncultured Terriglobus sp.
ATACAGCATGGTGCTCACTGCGGGTGAGCGCATGCAAATGAAAGAGGGCAGCCGTATCCCGGTGTTCACCGGTTCCTTCTCCGGCACGAATCAGGCCGTACGGCAGACAACCTACCTCGACGTCGGCCTTAACTTCGATTCCACCGTGCGGGACTATGGCAACGGAGTGCAGTTGCGATCGAATATCGAGCAATCTGCAGTGGTGGCGGAAAAGTCCGGCATCGGCCCAGAAGACCCCATCATCCGCCAGACTCGGCTGGAGGGCACCAGCTATCTGGTCGAGGGCAAGCCGCTGGCGCTGGGCACACTGGATGTGCTTGGCAGCACGCGCCGCCTTGAGGTGGAGGCGCTGGTCGAGGCTGTCCGCTGACGCGGAAGGCAGGTTCGAAATTCTTCCTCCGTGGGCTGTAGGCTGAAAGGACCGAGCCTTGTGCTACTCATTGAGCGCACACTTAGAGGAGTTGGAATGTTGCGGCAGGAATTCGCGGCGTGCGCCGTATGCGTGGCAATGTCCCTGGCGGCAGGCGCAAAGGCGCAGGCTGTACCTGCGCTCGCCCTGATGCCGCAGCCAAAATCTGTGCAGCAGTCCGTGGGCGTGTTCCCGCTGGATGGCACGTTGACGGTGGCGCTGCGTGGCACGCGGTCTCCGCGCCTGGAGTCTGCCGTGCTGCGCGCGCTCAAGCGCATGGAAGACCGCACGGGCCAGCCCCTGCCACGCTCCATTGGCAGCGCGACCAGCGGCAGCCTTACACTGGACGTCGCCTCAGATGGCCAGCCTGTTCAGGGCCTGGACGAAGATGAGAGTTACCGCCTTGCGGTAACCGGCAGTGGCATCACGCTCACTGCGCCCACGACCGTGGGAGCGATCCACGGTCTGGAGACCCTGGTCCAGCTCATCCAGCCGGCTCGTTCGGGGTACGCGGTCCCGCAGGTTTCCATCGATGACAGCCCGCGCTTCCACTGGCGCGGCTTGATGATCGACTGTGGTCGGCACTTTGAACCATTGCCCGTGCTCAAGCGCAACATCGATGCGATGGCCGCCGTGAAGCTGAACGTCTTCCACTGGCACCTGACGGAAGACCAGGGCTTTCGCATCGAGAGCAAGCTGTACCCAAAGCTCACGGAACTGGGCTCAGACGGCAAGTTCTACACGCAGGACGAAGCTCGAGAACTGGTTCGTTACGCCCGCGAACGCGGCATCCGCGTGGTGCCCGAGTTTGAGATGCCCGGCCACTCCGCTGCATGGCTGATCGCCTACCCCGAGTTGAACAGTGGCACCCAACCGCAAGGTATTCGGCGAGAGTTTGGCGTGTCCGACATCGCCATCGATCCCACCCGCGATGAGACGTACCGCTTCATTGGGCGCTTTCTTGGCGAGATGGCGGGCATCTTCCCCGACGCGTATATCCACATCGGCGGCGACGAGACACCGGCACCCGACTGGAAGAAGAACCCGCGCATCGTCGCCTTTATGCAGGCGCACAACCTGAAGGACAACGAGGCACTGCAGGCTTACTTCAACTCTCGCGTGCTGACCATCCTGAACAATCTGCACCGGCGCATGGTGGGCTGGGATGAAATCCTGAATCCTGCCCTGCCGAAGGACGTAGTTGTGCAGTCGTGGCGCGGCGAGGCGTCGCTGGCGAAGGGCGCGCAGCAGGGGTATCAGGGCGTACTGTCCGCGCCTTACTATCTCGACGCAATGAAGACGGCAGGAGTGCATTACTTGGCCGATCCCCTGCCCTCTACCGGCACACTGACGCCTGCGGAGCAGACGCACATCCTGGGCGGCGAAGTGTGCATGTGGGCGGAACACCTGGACGAGCGAACCATTGACTCGCGCATCTGGCCGCGCACGGCGGCTATTGCAGAACGCTTCTGGTCACAGCAAAATGTGCGCGACGTTCAGGATATGTACAGGCGACTGCTGCCTGTTTCCATCGAACTGGAGTCTCTGGGTGTTCGTCATCTTTCCAGTGAAAGCGCAGGTCTACGCTCGCTGGCAGACAACGTGGACATAGGCGCTTTCCGCACCTTTGCGCAGGCGTTCGAGCCGGTCAGCTTTAGCGAGCGAGCGCGGACGCAGCACACCTCGCAACTGACGCCACTGACAGGCTTCGTGGACGCGGTTGTGCCAGATCCGCCCATCAAGCAGCAGATTGCGACCTGGACCGACCATCTCCTGAGCAAACAAAATAGTTCTCAGGCTGATGAAGAGGCGCTGCGCACCTTCTTCCGTGATACCGCGGGCTCTGTTAGTGCAGTTCAGGCGGCGATTGCAGCGAACCCGCGCCTCTCGCCTCTTGAAACGCGCGCCGCGCAGCTTCAGCAGCTATGCAATCTCGCTATGGAATCGCTTGACTTGTTGCATGCAAACAAAAAGGCTTCCGCGGGGTGGAGTGCAACCGCAGATCGCGTCATCGCGGAAGCTGCAAAGCCATCCGCGCTGGTTCGCTTCACGTTCGCCGAGCCGCTGATGAAGCTGGTAACAGCGGTCAAGTAGCATGCGATCACCCTGAGCAGGGCGAAGGACCCCGAAAGGTTCTGCGCCAGCAAGGATCTTTCCGTGTTTCTTCCTAGAAGGCCTTCGAACTTACTGCTGAGACGAAGTACCTGAATCGCCATTGTGCCCGTTAGCAGCCCGCAGCGAACTTTCGATATGCCGGCTCACATCCGCCTGCGCGAATTGCATCGCCACGCGGATGGCATTCAAAATTGCTACTTCATTTGACGAGCCGTGACCGATGATGCAAGCTCCTCGGACGCCCAGCAAGGGTGCGCCCCCGTATTCCGAATAGTCGAGCCGTTTTTTGAAGTTCTTGAAGGCCTTGCGGCTCAACAGCGCGCCCACCTGTGACGTGATGGTCGCCTTGAGCGTCTGTTTCAGCAGGTCAGACACGAGTTTGCCGATGCCCTCAGTCGTTTTCAAGGCGACGTTACCCACAAACCCGTCGCACACAGCCACATCGCAGCGGCCGTTGAACAGGTCTCGGCCTTCCACGTTGCCGATGAAGTGATAAAGTACGTCCGGGCTGAGCATGCGGAGCATCGGCATGGTTTCGTGGGTCAGGGCATTGCCCTTGCTATCTTCCTCACCAATGGAAAGCAAGCCAACACGCGGCTTCGCGATCCCGAGCACGTTGCGTGAGTAGATTTGGCCCATCAGGGCAAACTGCAGCAGATTTTGCGGGTCACTGTCGACGTTTGCTCCCGCATCCAGCAGAACACAAGGCGAACCGGTGACCGTGGGGAGAATGGTCGCCAGCGCAGGCCGGTCCACGCCTTCCAGCGTTCCCAGCACCATCTTGGCCGTCGCCATGGCCGCACCGGTATTTCCAGCGGTGACAAAGCCGCGTGCCTTGCCCTCGCGTACGAGCTTCAGGCCCACGCGCATGCTGCTGTCGCGCTTGGAGCGGACCGCCTGCGCAGCCTTTTCGTGCATCGCAATCTGCTCGCTGGCGTGCACGACCGTGATCGGCAGTTGCTCGCCTGCGAGGTGCGACTTCAGCGCGGGTGCGATGATTGCTTCCGGTCCGACAAGGTGTATGCGGACAGGAAACTGGCGACAAGCCGCGATGGCACCACGAAGCTCAGGCTCCGGGCTCTTATCTGCGCCTACCGCATCAAGAACAATATCCGTCTGCATCCAGCGTTGCGGACGGGCTACGCTGCTTGCTTGTCTGCCGTGGTCACGGCTCGGCCGCGATACTCGCCGCATTTGGGGCAGGCGTGATGCGGCAGCTTGCGCTCATTGCAGCTGGGGCACAGAGACGAGTTCGGCGCGGTAAGGAAGTCATGTGAGCGGCGCTTGGCGGTCCGCTGCTTGGAATGGCGACGCTTCGGATTCGGCATCGGTCTAACCTTTCAAATCGAAAAAACTACGCGGCTGACGCTTTCATCGTCCGCTGCTCCCATGTCCGGAGCGAAACCTGCTTGGATGAAAAGTCGCACACCGGGGTGTGCTGACCTCAGGAGTTGCCTGCTACGTCGAAGCCCTGCAGCGCGCTCCAGCGAGGATCCCTGGGTGCTGATCCGCAGTTGCACTCTGCTTCGTTCAGGTTTTCACCGCAGCGCGGGCAAAGCCCTTTGCAGTTGCTCTGGCAAAGCGATCGATCGGGCAGGGAAAGCAGCACCTGCTCGCGCACCGCGTCCTCCAGCAGCAAGCCGCTCTGTTCATAATAGCCGATTTCCGTCTCAGCCTCACTGATGGAGCGCTCTCCTTCCTCTGCGTCGACTCCTGCAGGGCGAAAGATCAAGTCAAACTGCTGATCGGCTTGGTAGGTAATGGGATCGAGGCAGCGAGCGCAGAGCAATTGGAAGCCACCCTGGAAGCGGGCCCGGAGGCGAATGTCAATCACGATGTCGCGCGGTCCGCGATGCTCCTCGATGCGCTCCGCCATGCCGATAATGTGCAGCGGGCCTGTTTGCCGCACGTCCGGCGCATAGTCAATGCTGCCCATTTGGATCTGGAGGTCAAGGCCAAGGGGTTCGTTGAGGAGGTCGGCCGGTGTAATGCGCATACTTCCTGATTATCGCAGTTTCACTCACCACAAACCATTCACTCGGATCGTATCCATTTTCCTGTAGCGCTTGATATCCACTTTCTGGAATTCGAACGCGCTCGATCGCACACAAATGGGTCTTTGTTACGGAAATTCATGAATCGAACCTTTGGCACGGTACCTGCTCTATAGCGTGTTGGGAAGAGCGTGCGGATAGGTGCTGCTGCAACTGCAAGCCACACCAATGCACGGAAGGAACCACCGTAACGGGAGTGACCGCGCCAAGACACCTGGCAGGCCGCAGGCAGTTAGCTGAGCATGCGGACCCGGCGGCAGAACGAAGCTTAGGAGGCCAGTGACTGGCCATTGCAGGACCGGCCACCGAAAGGTGGCCGTCCTGCTTTTTCGTCTCGCAAAGACCCTCCTACCTTCCCACTTGCTAAACAGGCTTACATCTGCGTAGGATAGTGGTGCTTGGGGATTGGCTGACGCACGGCCCGCGCACGATCGGGTATCCGCTCGCTAACATCTCCCTGAGGGCATGCCGAGGCTGTATTTACAGCCGATTGTCGGCTCGGCCGAAGGGCCGGAGTTTGCTCCGCTCGCCCTGCCATTGGCCGCTTCCGTCTGCTGGGTTTAGCATGGCTGCGGTTCTTCGGGAGAGCACAGGCGGTCAACGCCACGGTAGGATGAAGCAACTTGTAGCGAGAAGAAGCCGCTACGTCATAAAGCTGCGCGTAACCGTGCAACGGGTTTCGCAGCGCAACGCACGGCCGGCTGCTGCTTCAGCTTGCCAGTGTCTTTTGAGTTGACGTTTGAACTTGCACGTACCCTCAGTCTCACAATCCGTGCCCGCCGGCAGAGTTCGCCGCTGCACTGACAAGCCTGTCAGCCAGGCAGGCGCCCGCGTGTACAGCGCGGTGCTCCGCAACCAGAAAGAAGCGCATGAACGCAGAACAAAACGCTCCTGAGTCGCAGGTAACCGCTGCGCCTTCGCTCCCACCCACACAGGACGCGGAGGGTGCCTCCCCTGGGTCCAGCGGTGCAGTGCCCGGAAAGAGCCGCCGCCGCCGCCGCAAGCGGAAGAACCGCCCCGCAGTTGACGCAGCCACGGCTGGTGCTGCTCTGACCGCGGTAACGGCAAGTGAAGGTGGCGAGCCCTCTCCGGCTGCCGAAGCGCAGCCCATTCGCGAACAGCGTTCCCGCAGCGCCGGCCAGCAGGCAAACGGAGGCAACGGCCAGCAGCAGGGCCAAGGTGCCAAACGTTGGAAAAAAAAGAAGTTTGGCCGCGGGGGCGACGGCAATCCGCGTCCTGAGCCGGGCAACAGCCTGCAGGGTAGCCAGGCCGGGCAGAACGGACGCGGGCGGGCACGCAAGCAACAGGCACGTGGACCCCGATCGTTTGTTGGTCCCATGGACCACAGCTACCGTGAGGTAAACGGCAATTATGCCGATGGCCCTGCCAGCACGATTGAGGTGCATGGCCGCCGCAACAACAATCACCGTAACCACGGCCACAATGAGGATCGTCTGCCCCCGGAACTGATGTCGAATCACAGGGCTGTCGCCATTCCGGAAGACGCGCCCACCCACATCTACTTCTTCATCGAAGATCTTTTCTTCACGGCCAAGATTCAGGAAGCAGCGCGGCAGCAGGGCGTGAAGGTCGCGTTTATGAAGCCGGACAAGGACATTGTGGCGCACCTGGCGGAGCTGCACGACCATGAGCACCCCTCACTGATCGTGTTTGACCTGAACAACGCGGCCGCCAAGCCGCTGACGCTGATCCCCAAGCTGAAGAACAAGCTGAAGAAGGGGACGTCGATCATCGGCTTCCTCTCGCACCTGCAGGGCGACTTGAAGGCCAAAGCAGTGGAAGCGGGCTGCAACAGCGTGATGCCGCGCGCTGCATTTTCGCAAAACCTGCCGAACCTGCTGCGCCGTTACGGCGTGGAAGACGAGCACGAGCCGAACTACAACCAGTAGGTGACCCGCGCGATGTCTCCGGATCACACCACCCCTTTGTCTGTGGGCATTGCGGTGCTTACCGTGAGCGACAGCCGAAGCCTGGCAACCGACCGCTCCGGTGACGTGCTCGTGCAGCGGATTGAAGCAGCCGGGCACCGGATTCGGCAACGCGCGCTGGTTTGCGATGACGTGACCGCCATTGAGGCGCAGTTGCGGCAGTGGCTGGCGGAGCCGGCAATCGACGCGATCATCAGCACGGGCGGTACCGGCATTACCGGTCGCGATGTGACGCCGGAGGCCTTTCGCAGCGTACTGGACAAGGAGTTGCCGGGCTTTGGCGAACTGTTTCGCGCGCAATCGTACGCAAAGATCGGCGCAAGCGCCATGTTTTCGCGCGCACTAGGCGGCATCGCCGGGGGCAAGTACGTGTTCGCCCTGCCCGGTTCACCGGGAGCCGTTGCGGATGCGTGGGATGGCATCCTGGCCGCGCAATTCGACAGTTGCAACCAGGTCTGCACGCTGCTGGACTTGATGCCGCGACTGCGCGAGTAGGGCCGCTTCCCACGAGTGCTAGAGCGGATAGACGAGAAGCGCACCGCGTTGCGAACAGAAGTAGCTGCACGCAGCGGTACTGCTTTTCCACGCGGCAGCCTTCGATAGGCTGAGGGCTGCGCATGGCTGACAACTTTGCCCAGACTGTGAAGCAGGCCGCCGACATCGTGAAGGTGATTGGCGAGTACGTGAAGCTGCGCAAAAGCGGTGCGCAGAACTTCAGCGGACTCTGTCCTTTTCACCAGGAGAAGTCGCCGTCATTCAGCGTCAACGTGCAGCACAGCTACTTCTACTGCTTCGGGTGCCATGCCAAGGGCGACGTGTTCACGTTTGTGCAAAAGCTGGAGAACGTTAGCTTTCCCGAGGCGGTGCGCATGGTCGCGCAGAAGTGCGGCATCCCGCTGCCCAAGCGCGAATGGAACAGCCCCGAGGAGGCCGCGCAGGCTGGGCTGCGGCGGCAATTGATGGAAATCCACGAGGCTGCCACGCAGTACTTTCAGCAGGCGCTGCAATCGCCGGACGCAGCGCGTGCACGGGAATACCTCTCCAGCCGCGCCGTTGCGCCGAATACGGTGAACGGCTTTCGCATCGGCTATGCGCCAGACGATTTCAACCACATGCGCGACGCTCTGGGCCGTCACTTCAGCGATGAGGTGATGCGGTCCAGCGGCCTGTTCACTTCAAAAGAGCAGAGCGACGGCCATCCTATCGGGAATCTCTACGCACGGTTTCGCAAACGCATCACGTTCCCGATTGCGGGCGAGTCGGGTAAGACCATCGCTTTCACCGCGCGCGCGCTGGATAGCGACGAGAAGAGCGGGCCGAAATACCTGAACTCGCCCGAGACCGCGCTGTACACCAAGGGCAACGTGCTGTTCAACCTGGACAAGGCGAAGGCGGCTATCCGGCAGCAGGATTACGCGCTGCTGGTGGAAGGCCAGATGGACTGCATCCGCGTCTTCACGTCGGGCATTCAGCCGGTGATCGCCACCAGCGGCACGGCATTTACCGAGCACCAGGTACGGCTGCTCTCACGCTTCACCAAGCGCGTCGTCGTCAACTTCGACCCGGACACGGCAGGCGCGAACGCGGCGGAGAAATCGTTAGCGTTGTTAACCGAGGCCGAATTCGAGGTGCGCATCGTTACGCTCGAGGGCGGCCTGGACCCGGACCGCTTTGTGCAGGAGCGCGGCATTGCGGCGTACGCCGAGGCCTTGCGCTCGGCGCGTCCGCACGTTGACTACCTGATCGAGCGGGCCCGCGCGCTGTACCCGCAGCGCACGGCAGAGGCTAAAGTCAAAGCCGTCAACTTTTTGCTGCCGCACATGCGCCGGCTGCCCTCCGCCATCCAGCGGACACAATTTGTGGACGATGCAGCGCAGAAGCTCGGCATCGACAGTTCCCTACTGCGGCAAGAGTTGCAGCACGCTGCCACGCACCGGCTGGAGAGCGTTCGCGCCACTGCCGCCGACAGCATGAGCGAGACGGAGCGCATCCTGCTGCGCGCGCTGGTGCTTCCGGATTCCGACAAGGCGCGGCAGCGCGCGGCAGGCGAGATTGTCGCGCACCCGGAGTGGCTGGACGGCATGGCCGCTGCCGAACTGATCGAAGCGCTGGCGGGTGCGCCTGTACCGGACGATCCGCTGGACGCCGCGCCCGACGACCGCAGCCGGGAGTTGCTCGCGCGGCTGCAGAGTCAAGACCAGGTGGTCGATCCGGCTGTGCTGCCGGTGGAGGTCGGCGA
>CAXTBQ010000123.1:0-8733 GCA_964242065.1 uncultured Terriglobus sp.
GCTCCGAGCGGTGCCGTGCCCGGCAGCACGGTGATGGCGGACAGCTGCTGCCCCGGCGCGATGGTGAAGGTGAAGTAATCCCGGTCGATGCCGGCGGCACCACGGCCGGTGGTTCCGAACACGTCGTTCAGACCGGCGGCAAAGGTGAGCGCGGTGGGTGCCAGGCCGCTGTTCGACAGGTCTCCAGAAACACTTTCGATGTAGGTGGTGCTGCCATGGGCGGCGACGGATAGAAGCGCGCCTCCCAGCAAGACGGTCGTGCGAAGCAGGTGCAGTGGCATCGGTGCCTCCCCAGGGCTGGATCCGAGATGACGAGAAAGCCGCCCCTCCGCGGCAGAGCAGGTTCGGCATCCTCATGTGCTTCGTACGGTAAGGCCGTGCGGATGCGCGGTTGTCAGCGGATTGTCAATGTGTTGTCACGTCTGTGCTGCAGCGGCACACCTGTCAGCTGGTGCGCGTGGCTGCTTTGTTGCAAGGAGATGTTGTTGCTGCAATTCGCGCGGGAGCTGCTGACGGCCCACTACCGCCGGAACAATCCTTGCCAGGTGCTGTCCAACTGGAGCCAGCGTGCATTCTCGAACCAACTGGTCTGCCACTCCGGCTGGTGGAGCAGGCCATGACCCCGGTCGCACATTTCTTCCGTCGCGTTGGAATCCAGGAGGCTCCACGAGGGCGGTCCCATCCGCGCGGAACCGCGGAGCGAACGCATACAGGTTGGGCAGCGCTGCCGCTGATCGGTGAAGACCCAACTGACAGCGATCACATTGAACACGAGACCGCACGCTACGAGCAGCCAATCCGCCTGCGCACCCAACACGTGCCGAAACAGCCATGTCACGTGCACGGCCAGCAGGTAGCAGGAGAGCACGCTGAGCAGGAGCTTGAGACACAGAAAGCGCCAGCGCGCCGCACGCTGACGCATGGAAGCAGCCTCGCCAGAGTAGGCTTCGCATGCACTGTACCGGGAGGTCACCACGGTCGAAGGCAGCGACAGCGCGGCCAGTGCAACAAAGCAGGAAAACGCGCCATAGCCCCATCGGGACAGCAAGAGATGGCGAAGCTGCGTGTGGACCAGGCAGGCGAACAGCAGCAGAGCGAAGCAGCCGCCCAAAGCCTGTAAACAAAGGCTGGGAGCTTCCCAATCGATCGCCGCAAAGCATTGCATGGCATGAAGCCTGCGCACAGCGACTGCATCACGGAAGAGACCTTGCGCAAGCACCGGCGCCAGCGCGGGGTCCTGAGCATTGGCATAGCTCCATTCCGCAATCCACTCCTTGCGCCACGCGTCACGTTTTGCTTTTGGCACGATGCACGATGCGCATTGCAGCCTGCGATGCATGCTGTAGAAGCGGGTGTGCGGGCTCAAGCTTTGACCGCCTTTGCACGGGCGAACTCCGCAATGAGCGGATAGCGCTTTTCAGCTTCTGCGAGTGCCAGGCGGCCTGCACCGGTCACCTTGTAGTACCTTCTTGGCGGGCGTTCGTCGCGAAGAGCTTTTTGCTCGTCCTCCCATGCTCCCTGGATGAGGCCGTCGCCTTCCATGCGGCGCAGGGCAGGGTAGATTGTTCCGCTCGGCAGCCCCGTCACTTCCATGATGTCGAAACCGTAACTAAAGCCCTGCTTGAGCGCCTTCAGCATAAGGGCGGCAGTGTGAGAAAGGCGCGCGGGATCACGCATGGCGGAGACCTCCAGGGGGCTATGTAGTTCTCTACTTGACGCGGATCCAGTGTCAAGTGTAAGAAGATTGCTACATAGGGGTGATGGTGCTGGAGCTTCGACATGTGACCAAGCGGTACCGCGGGATCCCCGCGGTGGAAGATGTGAGCTTCTGCCTGCAGGCGGGAAGCGTGCTGGGCTACCTGGGACCGAACGGCGCGGGCAAATCCACCACCGTAAAGATGATTACAGGCATGCTGGAGCCGACCCACGGCCAAATCCTGTTCCGGGGATACAGCATCTACGATGACCTGCCGGGCTACCGTGCAAGGCTGGGATATGTGCCTGAGGAAGCGCAGGTTTACACGCACCTGAGCGGGATGGAATACCTGCAACTGGCGGGACGGTTGCGCCGGATGCCGGAAAGGGCCATCGACCGCAAGGCCCGAGCCCTGCTTGCGGTGTTTGGTTTGGAGGCAGCGGCCGAAGCGCCCATCAGCGACTACAGCAAGGGCATGAAGCAACGCGTGCTGTTGAGCGCGGCTCTGCTGCACAACCCGGACCTGATCGTGTTCGACGAACCGCTGAGTGGACTGGACGCGGTGACCGCGCGGGTCTTCAAAGACCTCTTGGTCGCGTTGCGCCGGGAAGGCAAGGCGGTGCTGTACATCTCGCATGTGCTTGAAGTGGTGGAGCAGGTCTGTGATCGCGTCCTGATCCTCCACCGCGGCAAAGTGGTGGCGGATGCTCCACCGCAAGAGCTCACAGAGATGACCGCACTGCCCTCGCTGGAACGCGTCTTTGCGCAAATGGTGCAGCAGGCCGATACAGGTGCGTTGGCTGAGCGCCTGGTGAGCGTCATGCAGGAGAGCTATGCCTGAATGGAGCGGCTTTCGTCACTCTCTGCGCAGTCTGCTGCGACCGGGCGGGACGTCGGTTCACAGCGTGCTGGCCGGACACTTCCTGCGCCAGTTCTTCCAGAGCGGTGAAGCCGCGGCTGTGGAGACGCCCATGGTGCGTGCCCTGGCGGGTGCTGCCGCTCCCATGCTGATCGCTGCGTTCTGGATCGTGACGCTGGCGCATGGGGTACAACCCTGGTCCCTTGCCGGCATTCACTACCTTTTTGTCTTGTACTCCTTCTGCGCCATGGGCTGCGTGACCACGCTGCAGTGGGAACGCCTTTTTCCGGACCGTACGGACTTTCTGGTGCTGCTGCCCATGCCGCTGCGCGGGTCCGTTCTGTTTGCCGCGAAGTTGCGTGCCGTCGCCGTCCTGCTTGGGTTGTTCCTGTTTGCGGCAAACATCTTTGGCATCTTGCTCCTTCCCGCGCTTGCCGGGCGGCAAGTGCTGTCCGCCATGGTGGTGCACGCTGCCGCGGTGTTCAGCGCCGGCCTGGCATCTTCTCTCGCTGTGCTCGCGCTTGAGTCGCTCCTCGTTGCTCTGGTGCCGGAGCGGTGGTTCCGCTCTCTGGTTCCACTGGTACAGGTCACTCTGGTCGCCGGGTTCGTCGGGGTGTTTCTTCAGGTGACGGCGGTGACTGCAGCGTTGCCGGTGCTGCTAGGGGGGAATGGTTCCACGGCGCACTGGTTTGCTCCACTCCTGTTCCTGTCCGTGTATGAGGTGGGTGCCGGCGGGGAGACCGCCACCGCCCTGGCGCACACACTGGCGCGTCAGGCCTCTGTGAGTATCCCGGTGCTGTTGCTGCTGACACTGGCGCTGTATCCGTTGGCATGGAAGAAGCGGAAGCGTACAGCCCTGGAGGGTACTCGCAGCGCGGCTCTTCGCGACGCACGCATTTGGAATGTGGTGGTGCACCGGTCCGTGTTGAGAAGCGCAGACGCGCGAGCGGTCTTTCACTTCATGCGGCAGACCGTTGGGCGACTGAAGCAGTACCACGTCCGGCTGGCGGCCTACGCCGGTGCCGGACTCGCGCTGTGCTGCACCCTGGCGATGCGGATGGACTGGCGGCCGAACAGCGTGCACGCGGAATGGCGGCGGGCCGGAGAACAGGCAGCATTGCCGCTGCTACTGTTCTGGACCGTCTCGGGTTTGCGAACCGCCTTTCTTCTTCCGGCAGACATGGGTGCGAGGTGGATTTTTCGCCTGGCCGATCTGCGTACACAGCGGGTCGTCTCTACGGCAAAGTTGTTCGTCTTCGTTGCATGTTGCGCGCTCGTGGCTTTGCTGCTGGCGGCGTTGGGAGTCAGCGGCTACGGCTTTCGAGCGCTCTGCGAACAGGCTGTGTACGGTGTGTGCTATTCGGTCCTGCTGATCGATTGCTTCTTCTTTCTAGAGGCGCACATTCCATTCACGCGTCCGCTATTGACGGAGCGCAGCAGCCTGCCGATGACACTGGCGGTTTACATCTTCGGCATCCCCCTGTGGTTGCTGCTCGCGGTTGCCCTGGAGCGATGGGCCGGCCACAGTGTCTGGCGCGTGGGGGCAACCTGGAGCGCTGCCGCTGCCCTGCATGCCCTTTTGCACTGGCTTCGCGCTTTGCCGTCCCATCCGGTACCTGAGGATAGCTTTGCCGACGAGCTATCGGAACAGGTTCAGACACTTGGCCTGAGCAGGTGAAGCGCGCACCTGTGGCGGCACACATGCGAGAGACGCACCAGGCGCGGGCGAGTGGAAACAGACTTTTCGCCTGCAGGTCACCAAACAGTAAGCGCTGGGGCGCTACTCATTCCCCTTTCGCTTCGTCGAAGCTCCAGCCCACCAATGTAGGAGAGCAGCTTGAAGTCTCGTTTCCGGTGCATCCTCTTGCTCTCTCCTGCGCCGGTCAGCATGGCGTTCTGTCTTGGCGGAGCCGCGCAACAGCCTTCGGCGCGGCCCGGTGTAACCATCCTGCTCACCGACCCGAGTGGCGCGGCTATCGCCAACGCGCCGGTGCGCATCTTTGCAGCGGACGACACCACTGGCTCCCCCGTGCGCGACGTCAGAACGGACGCGACAGGCCGCGTGGCGATCTCCATGCCGGCAGGCAGCTACCTGTTGCAGACTGAAGCGCCCGGCTTCAATACGGTGCAGCAGTCGCTCCTGCTCGCGGAGAACGCGGTACCGCTCAGCCTCGTGATCAAGCTGACGGTGGCGGTAAGCGCGGAACAGGTCGATGTGCAATCGGAAGACGCTGCCACTGCGACGTCGAACGGGCAGGCGCTTGTGCTCAAGGGCAACGCGCTCAGCACCCTGTCCGATGATCCTGCCACCTTTCAGCAGCAGTTGCAGTCCTTGGTCGGCGGGAGCGATGATGCGCCGCAATTTCGCATCGACGGGTTTACCGGCGGACGTTTCCCTTCCAAGGACAGCATTCGCGAAATCCGTATCAACCAGAACGGCTACTCCGCACAGTTCGATCAGCGCGGTAACTCTGTCATCGATGTGTTCACCAAGCCGGGCTCGGACAAACTCCACGGCAACCTGTTTGCCCTTGGCAATGCGGACCCGTTCAACGCGCGCAGCCCCTACATCACGTCGCAGCCGGGATACCATACGGTGTTCCTCGACGGAAACGTCAACGGACCGCTCGGTAAGAAGACGAGCTTCTTCGCAGGTGGCAATCGCAATGACTTCGAGAACAACGCTGCGGTCAACGCCATTACGCTCGACAGCAACTTCAATCCAACGCCGCTGGCCCAGGCTGTTCCAAATGCGATGGTCACCAACTCCCTGAACTTCCGCATCGATCGCCAGCTTTCGACAAACAACACGTTCACGGGCCGCTATGAGTTTGCTGACACGCACCAGTCCAACAACGGCGTGGGCCAGTTGGTGCTGTCGTCGCAGGGTATCAACACCGACACTAAGACGAACACACTGCAGGTCGGCAACACGACCATCTTCGGTCCCAGGGTCGTTGCTGAAAGCCGGTTTCAATACCTGCGCACGCGGCTGACGCAGAGCCCTGTAAGCACCGCGCCCACGCTGATTGTGCAGGGGCTATTCAACGGCGGCGGCGGGCCGGCACAGGCCTCGCAGGACAAGCAGGACCGGTACGAGTTCCAGGAGTATGTCAGCATCGATCGCGGCAAGCACTTTCTGCGCGCCGGCGCGCGTTACCGGCTCACCCGCGACAGCAACTACTCCACAGGGAACTACAACGGGCAATACATTTTTCCAACGCTAGCCGCGTACCAGATCACGCTGCGCGGGCAGGCTGCCGGTCAAAGTCCTGACCAGATTCGTGCCGCGGGCGGCGGACCTTCGCAGTTCAATCTATCCGCGGGGATCCCTTCGGCTGTCATCCTCACGGGGGATCTTGGACTCTACGTCGAAGATGAGTGGAAGATCCGGCCTCACTTCAGTCTGACGCCAGGGTTGCGGTATGAAACCCAATCGGCCATTCCTGACGGCAGTGATCCCGCGCCAAGGCTCGGGTTCAGCTGGGACATCACGACGGCAAAGCGCAAGTCACCATTGTTCACGCTGCGTGGAGGCATCGGCCTCTTCTACGACCGGTTTGCAGCCGGCAACATTCTCACGGCAGCCCGCCAGAATGGTGTGATCCAGCGTGCTTATTACATCCAGAACCCAGACTTCTATCCCACGGTTCCCGCTCCCGCCAGCCTGAACAGCGTGGAGCCGACCGTGTACCGCATCGCTCCCAATCTGCGCTCGGAATACTTCGTTTCAGAAGGCGTTACTGCAGCCCGAGATCTGGGTACCCACGGCAACGTAAGTGTGACCTACAACCACCTGCAGGGCACACACCTGCTGCTTTCTCGAAACGCGAACGCACCCGTCAATGGCGTGCGCCCGTCCGGCGGCACGGAGAACATCTACGAGTTCGCGTCCGAAGGCAACACCGTCATCAACTCCATCTGGGCAAATGCCTACCTCCAGCTTGGCAAGCATGCCGGCTCGTGGACGTCGTACAGCGCGCGTTTTCAGCAATCCGACGTTTCCGGCGCCGGCAACTTTGTCTCCAATTCGTATGACATCCGGGCCGATTACGGGCGGCCTGCAAACGTTGCGCGCAGTCGCCTGAACACAGGCTTCTGGTGGGATGTGGGCCGCGGCTTCAACACCGGCATGTTCCTTTCCGCGCATACGGCCACGCGCTTCAACATCACCACGGGCACAGACCTGAACGGCGACAGCATCTACAACGACCGGCCTGCGTTTGCGACAGACCTTTCCCGCGCTTCCGTGGTCCGCACCGCGTATGGCAATTTCGATACCGCACCACTCGCAGGCCAACGCACGATTCCCATCAACTACGGCCGGGCACCCGGGCTGTACAGCCTCAATGCTCGTCTGGGGAAGGGGTTTGGGTTTGGCAAGCTCCCGGTACCCGCGCCGCCTGCGCCCGGCAGCAAGCCGAACGCCCACCCGGACAAGCCGCAGCGACCGTACCAGGTCAACTTCTCGGTCTTTGCGCAAAACGTTCTCAACAAAGTGAACCCCGGCACACCCGTGGGCCAACTCAGCTCACCCTACTTCGGGCGCAGCCTGACGCTGAACAACGAGCAGTCAGACAGTACCGCAGCCAACCGGCAGGTAAGCTTCTTCACCAACTTCCGCTTCTAGTGAGACCGGGAGATGCGAAGTCCTAAGCAGCCGGAAACAAGGGTGGGACGCTCCCTTCAGGCAGGTGGGCAGTAGGGGTCGACGAAGTGGCTCTGTGCAGATGCGCAAGGCAACCTGCGGTGCTTTTGTGGCGAGGCTGGTTGCGCTCTACACCAGGAGCCATACGGCTGCACACTCCGGCTGCACCGTCGCCCCGGTACTACGCCTCATGTTGAGAACCAGTTGCGACCCCGCTCTAGTTGCGGATCCTGCCGCCCAGCACAAAGCCGAACAAGCCCAGCAGGATGGTGCCCAGCGCCGTTTGCAGGCTTGAGAGCAGCGTGCCCAGCTCACCGTTCGTTCGCAGGGCCACTTCGGAGGTGCCGACCGTGGTCATGGAATCGAGGCTGAACAGGAGGTAGTCGATCCATGGAAAGGAATGCGACGTGGTGTAGCCTTCGCGCGTCTTCAGGCTGCCGGTAAGCCAGTACACAAGCGCGAAGATGAGCAGCACGGTGAAGATGGCCCGGAACACGCGCAAGAGGCTGTCGCCATAGTCGCACAGCCACTCCGCGCCCGCGTCTGCCAGGTAGCGCGCACCGGACCCGAGCGCAGCCAGCAGCTCGTTTTTGCGCAGGTGCTGGCGGCTGCGGCGCAGGAACAACCGCTTCTGCATGCGGCGGCGGCGACGGTAGCACCAGCTCTCGTCCTCGCGCTTGCCCAGCGAGCGGAAGTTCTGCTCCAGCACCAGGTAGCTGTCCACCGCGCCTTCCAGATCGCCCAGCGCTTCCTCGCCCACCATGCCGCCCAGAGACGATGCTTGCATGCGTGTGCGGTCGAGCCACGCCCCCGCAAAGCGCGCGTGTGTCAGCCGGCAGGTGGCAAGCGAAACATTGGGCAGCGCGGAACGCTGCAGGTCCGCGTGTGACAGGTCGGCACCGTCAAGCACGGCATTGCGCAGGTTTGCATCGCGCAGCACGGCCTTTGAGAGCCTGGCTCGGCGCAGCGTAGCGCCCAGGAGGTTGGCACCCACCAGTTCCGCGCCGACCATGGAAGACTCATCCAGCAGCGCCCCCTCAAAGTTCGCGCGCTCGGCGGTGGCACCGTCCAGCCGCGCACCCCACAGGTCCGCGGTAGAAAGCGCGGCACCATCCAGGATGGCGTCGGTAAAGTTTGCAAAGCGCAGGCTGGCGGCATTGAAGTTCGCATCTTCCAGCAGAGCGCGCGAGAAGTCGGCTTCGCCGCCGTTCGCCCCCGCAAGCACGGCACCGATCAGGTCCGCGCCGGTGAGCTTTGCGCCTTCCACGCTGGCCGAGGACAGGTCCAGGCCGCCGCCATCCGCCTCTGACAGGTCTGCCCCGGCCAGGTTGGCACGGGTCAGGTTCGCTCGCCGCAGGCTGGCCCCGCGCAACTCCCGGCCCGCAAGGCACAGACCTCCGCGCGCGGCGTCCCACGCCGGGGTGCCCGTAAGCTCTGCTTCCACGTCCCCTGTGGAAACATCCGCTCCGTCAAAGTGCAGCGCGCCTGCGCGCCCGCCGGCAAAGGCCAGCAGAGCGACCGTCCCAGAGG
>CAXTBQ010000124.1:0-8579 GCA_964242065.1 uncultured Terriglobus sp.
GGTGAGCAGCGGGTGCTGTAAAACGGCACGTACCTCGTACTGCTCGCCGGGCTGCAACTGTAGCGTCGTAGTGTACTCGCCGGGAGTTGCGGCGTCCTGCACCGGCAGGTGCTGCCACGCGTGCAGGCGCGACTGCGTGTCCTCACCAGTGATCATGCGGTAGTCAAACCCAAAGCCCACACCCAGTGTTGCGGTGCTGCTACCGTCCGCATTCGCCCATGTGCCCCGGAGAGCCAACTGATCCCCAGAGCGCGTTGGAGTTGCCGTGTGCACCACGGGCGAGGCAAACGCCTCCTCCACATCCGTCAGCTTAAGTACAGATGGATATGGCCAAACATCGCTGTCGCGCAGCCGCTGCGCGCGTACCACGTGCACGTGCAGCCCGTCCGCTTCCTGGAGAAAGGTGCTTTTCGCATCCAGGCCGGGCCGGTACTCGACCAGCTCGTCGCTCTGGCCCAGCACGCCCACCGTCGTCTTTGCGGTGGCGCGCACGGTCTTCAGCACAAAATCTCGCGCGGTGCCACGTTTCCACTTCGAGGTGTTCGCCTCGCCCTCCACGATGGCAAACAGCGTGTGCCGGTCTTTGCTGCGGGTGTACCAGATGTCGCCCTCGTTTGTGACAACCCACGGCCGCGTCGCGTAGATGGCATCGCCGTTGATGAACATCCACGAACCCAGCGTGCGGATGCGGTCTTCCTGCTCCTCCGGCAACGCCCCGTCCGGCTTCAGGCCCACGTTGAGCAAGAGATTGCCGCCGCGTGCCCGCGTCGTAACCAGAATGTGCAGCAGGTCTTCCACGGACTTGTACTTTTCGTCCGATGGCTGAAAGCCCCACGCGGTGCCCAGCGTCATGTTGGCTTCCCACGCGCCGGGCAGCGGAGCGCCGGGTACGTTCTGCTCGGGCGTCTCAATCGCACCGCGGGTGACGACTGTGTCCGGCTGCAGCTTCCAGGCGATCTCGCGCAGGCCCTTTGCCTCGCCGTCGAAGAAGACCACCGACACCGGCCCGTAGCCGCTCATCAACTCTGTCATTTGCGCCTGGTCCAGCTGGAGCAGGCCTGGGTTCGCGCCCGGCTGCACTTCCGGCACCAGTCGCTGGATCTGCTTGCTGTGCGTGTGCAGCCACAGAAAGTCATCGGGCGAAAAGTACACCCCCGCAGCCACACCCTGCGCTCGGAAGGCGGTGAACAGGTCCTTGGTCACGTCCCGGTGGTACGGCGTCTGCATGATGTTGAACGGGACCGTCTTTGTGTCCCACATGGCAAAGCCGCTGTGGTGCTTGGTCGTGAACACCATGTAACGAAAGCCGGCCAGCCGCGCCAGCCGTGCCAGAGCATCGGGATCGAGATGCGTGGGGTTGAACGTTTTCGGCAGCTCGCTGTAGTAACGGTTTACATACTCGTCACTTGCGCCCGCCAGCGAGTGGCTGATGATTAGACCCAGCTGCGAGTCCACGCTCCAGTGGAGGAACAACCCCAATCCCTGATCGCGAAACCACTCCAGCCGCTCCGGCCGGTTATCCGGCTGTGCCGCCGCCGTGGTCTGCGCAGCGAGCCTAGAAACCGGCACGGCAAGGCAGCCAAGCAGGGAAAAGAGGCGCAGCGTGCGGGCGGGCAAACGCATGGTGAGGTCGATCTTACCGCGCGCTGCCGTGAGACCGGGAACGCGCCGCGGCACAGGGACCGTGCCCCACGTGTACACAGATGGACACCGGAAAGGGGCCAGTGGCTCTTGTGACAGCGCGGCAAACGAGGTACAGTGCCCACATCACGACATTTTTGCGCTGCCGTAACACTACGGCTACACGCAGGCAATACGGAAACACTTTTAGGAGCGTCCATGAGGCACAAGCACATTCTTCTTGCAGGCACGGTAGCGCTGTGTACGTCCGCAACCATGCTGCACGCGCAAACCATCACCGGCAGCGTGAACGGCACCGTGACCGACGCATCCGGCGCAGCGCTGCCCGGCGCAAAGGTCACCGCAACCAACGTGCAGACGAATACCAGCCAGACCACAGATACCAGCAGCTCCGGCGTGTACAACATACGCTTTCTGCAGGTGGGTCAGTACAAAGTGACGGTGGAAGCACCAGGTTTTGCGCCGCAGACGCTTGGGCCGTTCGCCCTGGAAGCAGGTCAGGACGCCAAGTTTGACGCCAAGCTCGGCGTTGCAGGCAGCACATCTACAGTGGATGTAACCTCTGCTCTTGTGCCGCTGCTCAACACGGAAAATGCAGAACTCGGCACCACGCTGGACACCCACGCCATCGACAGCATTCCCTTGCAGGGCCGCAACTTCTCTTCGCTAACTCTCTTCGTGCCGGGTGCTGTCGCGACCAACCCGGGTGGCTTTACAGGTGCAAATGCCCTGGAGCGCAGCACCGGCGGTTCCGGCCAGGTCTCAATTAATGGCAATCGGCAACAGGCTAACAATTACCTGCTCGACGGTATTGAGATCAACGAAACCATCAACAATACCATTGCTTACAATCCCAGCCCCGATGCGCTGGACCAGGTACGCGTCATCTCCGCAAACGCTCAAGCCGAGTACGGCAACGTCAACGGCGGCGACGTGATTGCGCTGCTGAAGAGTGGCACCAATGCTCTTCACGGTAGCGCCTTCTACTACATCACCGACGAGAGCTTCAATGCCAATAGCTGGGCTGCGGGTTTATCTAATCCGGTTACACCAAAGAACAGCCTAAGTAGCAATATCTTTGGTGCCACCGTTGGTGGTCCCATCCTGAAAGACAAGCTGTTCTTCTTTGCAGATTATTCTGCGAATCGGTACCACACGGGCGGCATTGCTACCTCGAGTGTCGCAACAGCAAAGATGCGCGCGGGTGACTTTTCCGAATTGTTGGACAGCAGCTTGCTCACCAATGCCAACGGCTCAGTAAACCCCAAGATCCAGCTGTATGATCCGTTCACCGCTGGCTCCCCTGCGTACGCGAACAACCGTCTACCCGGAACAGCGCTTAATCCTGTGGCGCGCTACCTCTTCGCGCATCCCGAACTATATCCCCTGCCGAACCAAGCTGCAGTGGCAGGCACCATCGTCTCAAGCAACTATCGTGGTGTGACCAAGAACAGAATTTATAACGACCAGTTCGATGTCAAGGTCGATTACAAGTACCACGATAAGGACACGTTCTTCGTCCGGTATACGCAAGGTACCGCGGGTGACACCAACACCAATCCCATCGCCATTACCTTTCCCACGGCCTCCACGTACCCGACCAAGGGTGTTGCCATCAATTACGTGCACACCTTCAACCCACGCATTCAAAATGAGTTACGCGTGGGCTTTTTGCGTACAGTCTGGCACCAGGGTCTGCCGAACGACACTACGGGTGTATTTGGCAACAGCGGAAACGCGGTCATTGGCATTGCGGGTGGCAACTTTACACAAGGCTTCACCGCGCAGAGTATCAGCGGCCTGACGACGCTCGGAAATGCGGCCATCTACTCCGATAACGAGATGAACAACTACACGTACGGGGATAACCTGACTGTGCAGAAGGGCGCGCACATTATCAAGATGGGCGCCCAATTTATTCGTTATCAGCAGAACAGCATCTACACCGGCAATGACGGTGCGCAGGGAACGCTAACTTACAACGGCAACTTTACGACAGGTACAGGCACAAACCTCCCCGGAGCCAACGCAACCGGCTACGGCACGGCCGATTTCTACCTGAACCGCGTTTTCTCGGCGGCACGCGGCACGCTAGCCGGTCACACCGGGCAGCGCCAGTGGCGCGATGCCTGGTTTGTGCAGGATGACTGGAAGGTGAGCCCCACGCTAACCGTGAACCTCGGTTTGCGCTGGGAGTTTGATCAACCTATCTATGAGGTTCACGACAAGCAGTCGAACGTGAACCTAACCACGGGCGCGCTGCAGTTGGCAGGAGTCAACGGCAACAGCCGCGCACTCTACAACGCGGTGTACACAAATTTCATGCCGCGTATCGGCTTCTCCTGGAATCCGGTACCGCGAGTTGTTTTGCGTGGCGGATACGGTACTACGACTTATCTCGAAGGCACCGGGGCGAATCTTCGGCTAACGATTAACCCACCTTTTCAAAGCTCGTTTAGCTTCAACGGGGCCGCGCCCTCGACAGGAAATTCCGGTTCGAGCACGGTTGCTGATACTGCTTTCGCCGTCAGCAGCGCCACTTGCGCTTATGCCACCAACCCAGCTTGCGGCCAGACTGTACGCGCGTGGGACCCAAACCTTCGACCCTCCACCGTGCAGGCGGCTAGCCTGACGATGGAGTACCAACTCAGTAACACGTCTTCCTTCCAGATCGGCTATGTGAATGAATACGCGTACCACCTCATTCAGGCGGTACGTGGTAACCAGTTGGCACGGCCCTGCTTCTCTGGAACCACGTTGCTCGCCTATAACAGTGCAGCTTGTTTTGCTGTCAACAAAGCACCGTTCTACGCGCTTGCAGGACAGAGCGGTTTTGTGCAGATCACACGCTCTGGCGCGATGATGAACTACAACGCCCTACAGGCTACCTTTCGCCAGCGTCTGAGGCGCGGGTTGCAGTTCACTGCAAACTACGCGTATAGCAGGTCGTTGACCAACAGCATCGGCTTTTACGGTGTAAGCAACGTCAGCACCAATAGCGCATATGCTGAAGACCCAAACAATAATCTCCAGGAATACGGGCCTGCCGGTACTGACGCCACGCACAATGTCAATTTCAACATGACTTACGACCTACCCGTCGGACGCGGTAGGCTGTTCGGCGGCAGCATGCCGCGTGTTGTAGATGAAGTTGTTGGTGGCTGGAAGGTAGCCGTCTCCGGTTTTGTCTACACCGGATTTCCAACGACGATCACCACCGGCACGGTGAACTCCGGCGTCAACTCTGCCCAGCAGCGAATGATCAAGTACCGACCGCTCAGGATCGTCAATCGCAATGTCAACAACTGGTTCGGAACGGATCCATCCGCAACTCCTTGCCTCACTCCAGGCGTGGATAACGGTGTGTGCGCCTATGGTCAGCCGGCCAACGGCGTCATCAGCCCACAGCGGCCGGGCACGGAACGTACTCCGGGGTATCAGCAGTACGATGCTTCGGTCTTCAAGGACTTCCATATCACGGAAGGCCGGTTCCTCAGCCTGCGTGCTGACGGCTCAAACGTCTTGAACATCGCCAGCTACGGTAACCCGGACCGCACCGCGACCAGCAATACCTTTGGCAAAATAACGAGTACACGGTCGAACCCTCGCCAGCTACAGCTTTCTGCTAAGTTCGTCTTCTAACTAAACCTGTGCACAATCAGAAAGGCCCGGCGTCAGCCGGGCCTTTCTGCTGCGTCGGAAATGTTCGGGTGGAGTGTTGCGCGGTGCTGTGTCAGGCTCCTGGTGTGGTGAAGCGGTAGCGGAGGGTCCAGCTTTGCGTACTGCCAGGAGCGACATGGATGGCGATGTAGCCTTCGGGGCAGAAGGTCTTTGGGGTGGCCCACAGGTACATCTTGGTGAGTGGGGCGTCTGCGGTTTCCTGCACGCTTAGGCCGCCTTTGATGTCTGTGAAGGTGAAGTCGAAGTCGCTCACTTTGTCCGGGCTGAAGCCGGTGATGTAGGCACCCAGTCCGCGGCGCGGCTCCAGCGGAGCGACCACGCGGATGGTGTTGCCGTCGATCGTCGCGATGGCGGGCAGCGGCTTGTCCGGCACGGGCGTAAACGGGAGCCGCAGCTCCATGCCGGGTCCTGTGGGCTGGCCGTCAAGCATGTAGAAGTCGTGGTTGTAGACGGCGGTATCCAGCGGCTTCTGTCCTGTATTGCGCAGGGTGTGCGTCAGCGTCAGGGTCTGAGTGCGGCCGTCGAGCTTCAGCGTCTTCTCGTACACATAGCTGTAGCCCAGCGTCGAGCGCAGTTCCTGCCGGAAGGTGACGGAGTCTTTGTGGGTCTTCACCGTCCACTTGCCGCCATCCACGATGGGATAGGCACCGCCAAAGGTGTACGGCTTTGCGTCCGGGCGTTGCAGGACGCCGACGCCGATCTTCAGGAACTTGCCGCCCGGTTGGTCGTCAGCGTTCGGGATGGCTTCGTCGTAGCCCAGCTCGGTGGTGGCGCTACGGAACTCCTCTGCCGGACCGGTCACGGCGTCGCTGATGAGCGGGTCATAGCGGGGGAACCACTCGCCAAAGAAGGTATGGCCGTTCAGCGCGAGGCAGCCGACCAGGCCGCTCCAATCAAAGCGCGAGCCGCGGTAGTAGCCGTCCTTCGAGTCCGGTAAAAAGACCACGGCGGACATAGGACCACTGCTCAGCGCGGCCTTAGGATGGTCACTGTGCGGCAGGTTGGAACAGGGCTGCGAGGCGCTGCTCTGCGCGACTGCTGCGGTGGCGGACAGAAGCACAGCCGCTGCCGCCAGACTGCGGGGCAGACTACGCCTATGGAACGGATTGCTTGCAGGAGACATCCGTTACACCAGCAGCAGGCTGGTCGGTGCCTGCACGTAAGGCTCGGCTGCTGCCACCGAAAGCGGACGTGTGCCATCCACAACGGTCTCATCCACGGCTTTGCCGCGCAGCAGGGTGTGCCGCCGTGCCTCGCCGTGCCGAGCACCCGCGGTAAAGGCGTGGCGACCGTCTTTTGACAGCGTAAGGCTGGCGGGACCTTCGCCGCGGTGAACGCGGGTGCGATGCCGAAGGATGAGTTGATCGTCCTGCACGACGAAGTTGGACAAGGTCTCTTGCCCGGCATCGGCGGCCAACAGGCTGCCGTCCGGCAGCAGAGCCACGCTGTCGGGGGCAGACAGCTTCTGTACGCCGCCCTCGTCCAAACCGAACTCCTTGCGGATGGCGGAGACCGGCAGCAGCGTTCCGTCCGGAGCAACGGGCAGCAGGTTGTAGATGCCGCCACCTTCCGCGGCAACGAACAGGTGCGTCGCGTTTGCCGTCAGCACCGCATGCCGGGGATGCGTTGCGGAGAGCGACAGCGGCTGTGATCCCAAGAGGGTAAGGGCGCCGGTGTGGCCGTCCATGGCGTATGCACTCACCGCGCCGCGCGGCAGGTGGTCCCAATCACCCACGTTGTGCACGGCGTACAGCACGGGCATAACGGGATGACGCAGCAGATGCGCGGGCGCGGCGGCCGCGATCTTGTGCAGCGGCGTCCACGCTTTCGCGCCGGTGCGAAACACGTGAAGGGTGCCGTCCTGCATGCCTGCAGGGCCGCTTCCTACGTATGCGAATCGGTGCGCCGCCGGCATGGCTGCAAGGCCGGCTCGCTGTAGAAGCGTTGCTCCTGCAACGGCAGCCGCTGCCTTACCAAACTCGCGGCGTGTCCACTTGGTGCTGCTCATCGGCTCTCCTCGGGCTTAGGCGCGTACTGCCATGCTGTTGTGGAAGATGTTGTTGGGGTCGTACTTCTTCTTGACGGCCTGCAGAAACGGGTACAGGCCGCCGGTGCCGTAGTACAGCTCCGGCCAGAACTTGTAACGCGTCATGTCCTGGTCGGGGTAGTTGATGTAGCAACCCTCGTAATTGGTGCCGTGGAAGGGCGTGCCGGCGTGTGCGCCCGTCACGTTCGCGGAGTAGATGTCCGTGTACATGTCGTCAAAGTACTTCAAGCGCGCGGCATCCTCGTCCGCGTTCTGCCAGTACATCTGGTACTGCAGCTTCATTACAGAGCTGCGTTGCGGCACCGCTGTTTCCTGCGCCAGGTGCGGCTTGTTGGCTGCGCCACCGTAGCTATCCACCGCGATGACACAGCCCGTGTTCACGTCCGGGATGTCGCGCGTCAGCCAGGCGTACATCTTCTTGAGTTCCGCCGTGGTGAAGTTCCCCTTCATGTAGCAGGATTTGTACTTGCCGCGGGTGCTGCCGTAGCCCTTGATGCCGCCGCTGTTGCCGTCCACCGTGGCCTCAAGCCATGGCTTGGTGTTGAAGCGGTGCTTGCCTTCCACGCAGGGCGACGTCTGGAAGCGGCCTCCGCTGGGAGCGTGTGCGCTGGTCTGCGGGTCCTTCAGCTCGGCAATCTGCGCATCGCACTTCAGGAACAGGTCTAGGAACTCCGTAGGAACGCGCAGGTCGTTGGTGCCGTCCATGTCGTGCCATGTGGCGGAAACGTTCATGCGGCCGTTCGGCGTCTTGTGGGTCAGGCCCATCATGTTGAACATGGGCCAGGTGTCCGGTTCCTTGCCGCGCGTGGAGAAGTAGTTGCCGTAGGTCTGCGCGATTTCGATGAACTTGTCTTCGGTCATCGTGTCCCACGGAAAGGAGACGCCGCCGCTGGTCAGCTGTTTGGGAGCGACGGGCAGCTTATCAAAGTAGAAGGCGGTGATCACGCCGAAATTTGCGCCGCCACCGCCGCGCAACGCGCGGAAAAGGTCAGGGTTCTCCTTGTGGCTGGCGTGCCGCAGTGTGACCTTGCCGTTGTGTTGTACCGTGGCGATGTCCACGCCGGTCAGGTAGTCAATGCTCAGGCCCTGCTGGCGCGTCAGCAGGCCATAGCCGCCTCCCGACAGATGACCGCCCGCGCCGACCGTATAACAGCTGCCCATGGGCAGGTTGCTCTTTGCTCCGTTGAACATGGCGGTGTAGATTTCGCCC
>CAXTBQ010000125.1:0-8450 GCA_964242065.1 uncultured Terriglobus sp.
CATGTGTTAGGCACGCCGCCAGCGTTGATTCTGAGCCAGGATCAAACTCTCATTTGAAACTGGTTTGCCTGCTCTACCAGGACGGAGGTCCGTAGAGTCAGGCGCCGGTCAGCCTCGAAAGCCGACCGGGATAAAACTAGTGAGAATGACTTGACCAAAGATGGTCGCCATCTCACGACTGGCACGTTCAACTATGTTGTCAAAGATCCTTGTCAGATCAGGCCTAAGCCGTCTGCTTTGGATCAAGGACGCCGGAAGTCATAGACTTGCTCGGTTGTGTCCTCGAACTTGTGTGGGCTGTTCAGCGTCTCGGCTCTCGCTTTCGACTGCCTCACTCCAACTTTCCTAGAGTATCGCGTTTCGCTTTACTTGTCAACTTGCTTGCCCGTATACTATTGCGCTCGTTTTCGATCCTCTAGGTCGAAGCAGCCCCGCGGGCACGATGCAACAGCTGGGCACCAGGCGATCTTTACGACTCGCTTGCTCTCGGCAAACCCGACAAACGGGTCGGCGTTGGCACGATGCTTACAGCTCCAAAACCTTAGAAACATCACTTAGCAAAACACGATGGCTTTGCCCGGGACATTTGCCCGTTCTTGCTTTCTGCACAGTGTCTTGGGTTTGCTGTTGGGTTGGTCGAGAATCTTGCCTCAGACTAACCACGCGGTGCAAACGCTTGGACTGCGTGTGGACTGAACTTTCCCAGTCGCACTCGGCTCGGTTCGTACGGAACGCGTAGCCGACTTTTCAGTTATACAAGCTGCTTTCGCTTGCGTCAAGCCGTAACCTTCACCGCTTGCGTTGAGCACCCACAAATGCGCTCGACATGATTGACTTTACCGATTGATCTTGTGCTGTGCAAGCGGCCAGGTGGAAGACTGTGAGGAAAACCTGCGCATTTCCTACCTGCTGAGCAGCAGAATGCGGCTTTTTCTTCGCAAACAGGCGTGTTGTGATTTCTTTCTGCCGCTGGATTTCGCAGCAGAAGTGGGCGTGATGCCTATACTGAGAAGACACTAAACCAACGTTCGGAGCCACAAATCCATGCCTATCCAGACCACAAACAAAATCTGGCACAACGGCGAGCTGATCCCGTGGGCCGATGCCAACATCCACGTGATGTCGCACGTTGTACATTACGGCTCGTCAGTGTTTGAGGGCATCCGGTGCTATACCCAGGAAAGCGAAAACGCTCCGGTGGCCGGGGCCGGCATCTTCCGCTTGCGCGAACACATGCAGCGCTTCATCGATTCGGCCCGCATTTACCGCATGCCGCTGCCCTATTCACTGGACCAGCTCTGTGACGCTGTGGTGGAAGTGGTGGAGAGCAATGGCGTGACGCCTTGTTACATCCGGCCCGTTGCTTTCCGCGGCTACGGCGAGATCGGGGTCAATCCCCTGAAGTCGCCGGTCGAGATCTACATTGCTAACTTTCCCTGGGGCAAGTACATGCCGCATCACGGCGGGGCAGACGTCTGCGTCTCCAGCTGGAACCGGCTCGCGCCCAATACCATGCCGTCCCTGGCAAAGGCTGGCGCAAACTACATGAACTCGCAGCTGATCCGCATGGAAGCGGAGATCAACGGCTACGCCGAGGGCATTGCGCTGGACCGCAATGGCTATTTGTCTGAGGGTTCGGGCGAAAATCTGTTCCTGGTGCGCGATGGCAAGCTGTTCACCTCGCCGCTTGCAAATTCAGTGCTGAGCGGAATCACCCGGGCTTCGATTATTCAAATCGCGCAAGACCTGAGCCTTGAGGTGGTGGAGCAGGCGCTGCCGCGCGAAATGCTTTACCTGTGCGAAGAAGCTTTCTTTACGGGCACGGCTGCTGAAGTCTCGCACCTGCGGTCGGTGGATCGCATCCTCATCGGCGACGGCACCATGGGACCAGTGACCAAGCTGCTGCACGATGAATTCTTTGCGTTGGTGAACGGCACCAAGGCGGACCGCTTTGGCTGGCTGACGCCCGTGCAGGTACAGGCGCAGGAACGCGAGACTGTGAACGCGTAAGCACCCAGTACGAGGGGCGGCAGCCTTCAGGCTGCCGCTCTTTGCGTTGTCCAACAGTCAGAGAAGCATACACACCAGGGACGAGATGGATGATCGGCTCCGGGCTGCAGTTGGGTAGCCTAGCCATCGAGATGGGAATCTCAGCGGCTAAAGCCGCTTGATCCGCCGAATCTCATCTGTGGGTACGACCTTCGAGCACCACCTGCTGAGCGCACCGCCCAATGGCTCCTTGCCTTGAACACAGAGGCGACTGCCATAATCATTTCTTCTTGTGGCCAACTGGAAAGACCAAGGAAACCTTCGCGTTGTAGCTGTTGCGCGGGTCACCATCCGGGTAGGTAAAGACGTACTCCGCCGGGATGATGGAGAGCGAAACCCAGGGGCGGATCGGCATGGTTAAGTTGATGCCAGTAAGCAGGGCGTAGGCGTTCACCGCCTTGCCCGCGTTGCTGTTGCGCGAGTCGCCCATCTGCAGGAATAGCGCCGGCTTCAGCTTCGGTTTCGCAAACACTTCCTTGCTCACACCAAGCGAGTAGGTGTGTAGATTGATGCTGCCTTTCGCGTTCCTGCCGTAGTAGTTTGAGACGTCGAAATACACCGTCCACCCGCCTGACAAGTTGTACGTGGGCTTGACCAGCCAGCCGTTCAGATGGCTATGCGTTCCGGTTCCCTGGTCGGCGTAGAGGTAGGCCCAGCCGGTAGCAAGCGTGCCAATGGGCGTTGCAGGAGCAGGCTTCGCGATGGGTGCTCCCTGCTCCGCTTCGTTGCCCGCGGACGTCTCCGGCGCGCTTGAACTGCTTGCTTCCGGGATTGCGAAAATTGCGCCTGCCGAGGGGCCTCCGGTGGGCAGGTACTGTGCAAAGGAGGAGCCGCAGCCCATGATCATGGCTGCGGCTATCCAAGCTGTTCTGCTGTTCATACTTTCCTTTGCGGGTCTCATCCGGATGACAAGCGATCTAGTTCTTGGGCTGCTTTTCGATGCCCGCGCCCGGGTTTTCTGCATTCACCAGTTCTGGCGTGGATACCGCGCCCAACTTCATCTCCTGCGCGTCCGGGTCGATGCGTTTGCTGCGTGTAAATGGCTCCAGGGTCACGCTGCCACCGGTCTTCAGCGCTTCCAGAATGCCCTCCAGCACACGCACGTCGGCATAGCCTTCCTCACCATCCGGTTCGACTTCCTTGCCGCTCAAAACGCAGTCGGAGAAGTACTTCAACTCGCCACCGAAATGGTCGGTGTTCTTGAAGCTGCTTTCCTTCTCGTCGCTGCCCATGGCGATCGTCTGCTCCAGCGGCTTGCCGAACATATACGAGGGATTGAGCGTGATGGTGCCCTTTGGGCCGACCGCGCTGAAGTAGTTCGTCGAACTGCCGTAGTAGGAGATCGAAATCTGCGCAAGACGGTCGCCAGGAAAGTGCAGCGTTGCCAATACCGTGTCGTAGAAGTCCTGGTCAAAGCCGGATTCCGGGTGCTTGGTGCCGATTGCGCTGATCACTTCGGTTGGTTCGTCAGAGAAGACATAGCGTGAGGCGTTCACCGGGTATGGCCCCATGTCCAACACCGGCCCGGCAAGCTCACCCGAGTGGGCGCGGTGGTTCTTTGGGTCTACCAGCTGCGCAAAGGTCGAGGTGAACAGGTGCACACGGCCGAGTTCACCGTCGCGAATGCGTTTGACTGTGTCCAGCGTGGCTGGCTCGAAGTGCAGGCGGTACGCCACCATCAGCTTGGCACTGCTAGTCTTGGCCGCTTCCAGAATTTCCCTGCACTTGGCCGTGGAAACTTCCATGGGCTTCTCGGTCAGGACGTGGATGCCAGCCTGCAAGGCTGGGATGATGAACTCCGCGTGACGCCAGTTTGGCGTTGCCAGGTAGATCGCATCGAAGGTGCCGGACTTCAGAGCTTCGCCGTACTGTTCATAGCTGAAGGTCGATCCCACGTCGTACTTCTTCGCGAGTTCCGTTGCCTTTTCCGGATCGCCGGTGATGATGGCCGTTAGCTCGGAGTTTCCGGTGTGCTTGATGCCCGGCAACATGTCTTCCTGCGCAATGTCTCCCGCGCCCACCACGGCATAGCGGACCTTTTTCTCTGATTCCAGGCCAAGCAATTCCTTCAAACTCATACGGTTCTGTAGCTCCTTCTACGCACGTGCGCCTCTACTATGAGTGCTGGTTTGGTCGTTGCCGAGGGTTAGACAGGCGAGTTATCTTGCGCCAGCGGGCTACTGTGGCTCAACCAGCCCGGCAATGGGCTGCGTGGTGAGTGGGCCCTTGCCCTCCCGGCTGACACCCCATCCGGGCAGCGTCTGGTCGCCGGTAATGAGCCGGGAACCCTCTTTGAAGAAGGCATACGTGTAAGCCCAGTTGCGGATGACGGCGAAACGATTGCGAAAGCCGATCAGGAAAAAGATATGCACGACCAGCCAGGCAACCCAGGCAGGAAAGCCGCTGAGGTGCGCCTTAAAGGGCCACTTTACGTTTGCAATTCCAGCGGATCTGCCTATGGTCGCCATGTCGCCCTTGTCGAAATACTCGAACGGCTTGTCCAGTCGGCCGCCCTTGACCTCGGCGGCGATGCTCTTGCCGGCGTACTCACCCATCTGCATGGCCGGCTGCGCCACGCCAGGTACTGGCTTGCCGTTGGCCATCTTTGCCGCGGCCAGGTCGCCACAGACGAAGATTTCAGGGTGTCCCTTGGGGTGGAGGTGTTCGTCAACGATCACAGCGCCCTTCTTGTCCACCTCAACGCCCAGCAACTTTCCTAACGGTGACGCCTGCACACCGGCACCCCACAGCGTCACCATGGAGTCGACGCGCTCGTCGCCCACCATGACATAGCCCGGCTGCACGTCTGTGACGCGTGTATTCACACGCACCTGAACGCCCAGGTGTTCAAGCTGTTTCAAGGCACTCTTTTGCAGATCCGGCGGGTAGGCCCCAAGGATGGTCGGCGAGCCCTCAACGATGAGGACCTGTGCCTTGGCCGGATCGATATGGCGGAAGTCATGCCGAATATACAACTTGGAGATGTCTGAGATGGCGCCTGCAAGCTCCACGCCGGTTGCTCCCCCGCCGATGATTACAAAGTTCAGCGCCGGATGCTTCCCCGTCTCCTGCATTTCGCCTTCCGCCAGTTCAAAGGCCAGCAGGACGCGACGCCGAATCTCGACCGCGTCTTCCACGGTCTTCAGACCGGGTGCAAGCTTTGCCCACTCATCATGGCCGAAGTAGGAGTGAGTGGATCCCGTCGCGAGAATCAGGTAATCGTACTCGAGAGTGGTGCCGCTTTTCAGGGTCGCGCGATTCCGGGCCGTATCGAAGCTGACCACTTCATCCATCAGTACCTGCGAATTAGGGCTCTTCACGATGGCTCGGAGGGGCTGTGCAATCTCGTTGGGCGGTAGTACTGCCAACGCCACCTGGTAGAGCAAGGGTTGGAACGTATGGTGGTTTTTGCGGTCGACCAGCGTCATGTTGACTTCAGCATTGGCCAGTGCTTCTGCTGCTTTCAGGCCGGCAAAGCCGCCGCCCACGATCAACACGCGCTTGCGTATTCCACCTGTAACTTCCGCTGCCATGCCTTCTCCTGAGAACGTATCTTCCCTTCAGATGCGCGGGAGGCCGTGGCTGTCGCGTGAGGCTCGCTTAGGGTGTCTTTTGCAGGCTGATCGTCAGGGTACCGGCGCTTCCAACCGTAATGGTCGCGTGCGTCACGGCAGCGGTGCCGTCGTATTGCAGCGGAGCGAACGTGAGCAGGCCATCGTCGTCACTGGTTGCCGAGGTGCTGGTGAACCCGTACACCGGGGCGACAGCACACCGGCCAGACGTTGCACAGGGTGGCTGCCAGCCGGTGACTTCCTGGTGAATGCCGGTCACAGCACCTGCTACGGGGTGCCCTGCCGTATCGGTGATTCGGACGGTGACTGACTGCAGCGTGCCGCTTGCGGTGACGCTCTGCCCACCTCCGCTAACCAGCGTCACGCGGAGGTCTGCCGCGGCTACCCCGACCAGGTTGTCTGTCGCGCAAACGACAGTCCAGCCACACGCCTGCACTGCGGTCGCTTCACCATCGCGCAACGAACCGGTCGCAGTTACCTGCGAAACGTTGCCGCTGCTACCGATCGCGCCCAAGGCCACGCGCGGCGATAGAGAGGTCCAACGCACAGCGCTGGCAGCCGCTTCCGCACCGCTGCCGGCGATCAACACGGCAGGATGGAACACCGCTCCCGCCCCTGCAGCAACGTACTGCGTCGGCCGCAGGAACGTGACAGACTGCGTGGTTTGCACGGCGGTAAAGGTAGCCGTGACACTGCTGCCGCTTCTTGCTGTCGCGGTGAGCGTTACGCCACCGGCGGCCTGTGGTGTGACACGGGTCTGAGCCAGGCCGCTCAAATCCGTAAGCAGCGTGCAGGTGGAGAGTCCACACGCGCTGAGAACTGCCGTTCCTCCGCTGGCTGAAACGGTGACACTGCCGTTCGGCGCGGGCGCACCGCTTGCATCCTGCAGCCGTACAGCGAACGTGGCAGATGCGCCCACAGCAACTGTCGCGGGCGGCGCGGTCACCAGGCTGAGCACATCGCCGGACGCACCCTCGTACGTGAGCCCGCCAAGGATTGTGGTGGCACCACCGGTGCGTGGGTCTGTGACCGTGACGTCGTTCACGGCGGTGCCGCCGAGCGCCGCAGAGGTGGGTGCGATCGCGTCGATCTCCGTTGCGGACAGACTTGTTACCGGGGCAAGCACTCCGCCCACCGTGACCGTTGCGCCCGCCTGGAAGCCCGTCCCCAGGATGCGGATGGCTCCTCCATCGGCTGCCAACCGGGTCGGCGAGACCTCGTCGGCATAGAGCACGCGGGCGCGGTAAACGTAGTCAGGACGGCTGTCGCCACGGGCATCCGCCAAGGCCAAGCGCAGCGATTCGTTGCTGGAGAACGAGGCCCGGAGCTGCGTCATACCGGAGCGCAGCGCGTTGAATGCTGCAGCCTTGCCCGCCGTTGGGCCGGTGCCTGTTGCGCTGGCTCCATGCCACAAACCGATCACGGGCATGGCCTTTGCTGTTGTGGCCGCGCCGGCCTCATCCAGCGCTGTGACCTCGACGGTTGCAGTGCGGCCAGAACGGACGGCCATCTGCATCCACGCGGTGTGACCGGGACCGCACAGCCTGCCGCTCCAAATGCCTTCGGCCGGCAGGGCGGCGGGTGCGCTTTCCGTACCGTCGTTGCCTGTGCCGCACTGGTAAGCAGCGTTGGCAGGGACGAAGGAGCCTCCACCAGACACCATGCCGGGATGGTTGCCGAAGGAGAGGTACTCCACCGCATCTCCAGAAGGCGAAACGGCACCCACATGATACGGACCAACCGCGTAAGCTCCTGTGTACAACGGGTTGATGGGCTCCGAAGTAACGACAAGACTGATAAAGCTGAACTGCTGCAGCACCGGCACACCGAACAGGACAAAGTAGCCCGGTGCATAGCCCGCAGTTCCGCCCTGCTTGTCGTCCGGGTCGGCAGGAGAACCGGTGACTGGATTGCCAAGATCGCTTGATGCCAGAAAGCCGGACACATTGCTCACGATGCCGAACGACTCGGTGCCGTAGTTGTCGTTGGGATAGTTCCTGTGCGCGACCATGTTCACGCCGTTCATGCCATCGCCATCTGGAAAGCGCATGAAGCCTACGTCCGTCGCCCGGCCAGGATTGCTGCCGTTGAGCGCGTCGCTGTTCAGCAGCATGAGTGAGGCGATGTCGTCCTCCCGCAAAGTAAACGGCTGCGGCAGGCACTGGTACGCATATGGCCCACACAGCACATCGATGGGGTGCATGATGGGCCAGTGCATCTGGTCCTGATAGGTGGGCGCGGGCGTGCCGATGAAGACGTTGTCGTTGAGCTGCGACCAACCCAGCCCGATCACGCGGCCAAAGGTTCGCATGAGCTGGTAGCGGAGCTGCAACTGCTGCTCCGGCGCAGGCCCCGTGCAGCGGCCGTTCACAACCACGATGGCGTGCGCAATGCGGCCGGGCTGGATGAACAGGTCCACGCTCTCAGTCACAGCGGCAGTGCGGCAGTTGGCAGGCGCGCTGGCACCGGAACCCAGCAGAAGGTCGGTGATGGAACCATCCGCATCGAGCACCACCGCAATCTGAGTGGCCGTATAGTTCCCGCTCTGCACGTCCGCGGGCCACTGCAGGCCGTTGGTGCCGGGATACACGTTGTCGCTGCTCACGTCCTCTGCCAGCGCGCCGCCATCGCTGAGTGAGAACGAGACGCCTTGGACCGTCCAGACGCCGGCCGCGGCTTCCACAAGTGCAACCGCGGTGGCATGGTCAACGTACGAGCTGAGCGGCCCCTGGTCCACGAAGTACTGGACGTCTGGGCGATACCACCGCATGGGCTGGCTGTTTGCGCTCCACTTTGCGCCGGCCACCCAGCGTGGACCAGCGGCATGGG
>CAXTBQ010000126.1:0-8375 GCA_964242065.1 uncultured Terriglobus sp.
GGCCAGCTTTTGCGCGGCCGTGTCAAAGGCGTAGAGCTCGTCGGACGAGCCCAGGACGTAGACCATCTCCTTCTTGCCGTCCGCGGTGGGCACGTTCTGCACCACGAGTGGGCCCATCAGCGTGTGGAGCGCGTGCGGCACCACGTCCGTCTGAACTTTCCAGAGCAGCTTCAGGTTCTTAATATTGCTCTTGGTCAGCGTGTGCTCGTCGCGATTCCAGCCGGAGCGGATGTTGTCCCCGCCGTCCATAAGCCAGTTCTGCGCGTGCGCGGCCCCACAGGCCATTAGCGCCACGGCGCACAGTGTTCCATTCCGCAAAGACTTCATGGGTTTAGCGCTCCTCGGGCACGCCATAGGCGTACAGCATGTTGTCGTGCGTCGTGAAGTAAACATGTCCATTCGCCACGGCAATGCCGCTGCTGGCGAAGGTGGTCGCGCCGTTGCCGGTGGAGAACAGCTCCTTGCCCGTGGCGGCGTCCAGAATGTAGAGCGTGGCAGGCTTGGACGCCTTCTCGATTTCAGCAGCGGTGTACGGCGTGGAGCCGTCGCGGGAGGTGCGCGTGGGCATACCGGACGAGAGCGCAAATACCAGTCCATTCGCGATTGCAGGAGCCATGGGTGCCTGCAGGTCACGCGACGCCCAGGCCGGCGTAAGCGTGGGCCGGCCCTTGCCAACCGTGAGCTTGAATGCCACCACGCTGCCCGTGGAAGCAGTAGCCGCGCCGCCGGGAATCTTCATTGCCAGCGGCCCGCGTACCGAGACGTACAGCCAGCGCTGGCCGTTCTCGACCGACGTGGCGAACGTGCCAAACATCCCGGTGCCATCCGCCTGCGACCCTGCTGCGACAAGCGGCTCGGACGCAAACAGCGGTGTGTGGTGGTTTGAGCCGCCCAGCGCCGTCGAATCCAGCACGTAAATGCGGCCGTTGCGTCCGCCGGCAATCACGTAGTCCTTGCCGCCCTCCGCAAACACGGCGGGCGTGATGCCGGTGATGGGCAGCCCAGGCTTGGGTGCAGGTGCCGCGTCAGACGGCGTAAACCAATCCTTGACCGCAAGCGTTTTTGACTGCAGAGCCAGTACGGTGTCGCTGTATGTTCCCACTGCGTCCCCATGGCCGTCTGGAACCGTGCCGAACACCATGTCGTTTCTTGTGCTCGCTGCCACGCCGCCAGTACCGGAGAAGCCGGAGCCGTTCGTCAGGAACGAGGCGACCTCCCACTTTGAGGGCGAGACCATGGGCAGATCCGGTGTGGGCGGCAGCTTGGGTGGCGTAAAATCGCCCGCGTACAGGCCGTTGGGACCGCCGCAGCCGTTGATTGTCGCCGCATACAGCGTGGAGCCGGCGAAGTTCAGGCCCGTGACGTTGCTGTTTGCGGGCAAGAGCCTGGCGGGCGGAATCATCTCCGCCTGGCCGTCCTGCGCGCGCAGCGTGCGGACGTAGCCATCGGCACTGACGCTGTAGTACGCAGCCAGGCGCGCCACGGGATTGGCGCCGCCAAACCCGCCAAAGCGCGACGTAACGCTCTGGCCATACATCACCATGCTCGATGTGATCCCGCCCGGGCACAGCGTCGTCGATACGGCAGGGTGGGTTTTGTCGAGCGGCGGAAACGGCGTCTTGAAGTACGGCAATCCCAGGTCAGCGTCTACGGCGTACGAAGCGCCGCCGCTGCCGTTTGCCATGACCAGTTCCTCAAAGCCGTGATAGCCAATCAACCGGCTTAGAACGATGGGGTTCGTCAGCGCGACAACACCTTGTGCCTTGTTGTCGACTCGGTACTTCCAAAGCTGCTTGATCTTGCCTGCGGCGACCACGGCCGGCGTGAAGATGGTTTCACCCTGCGACCAGCCGTCACGCTGCGGGTTGCCACCGGTACTGGGCCAGTCTGCCGCCCACAGAGCAGCGCCCGATCCGGCCATCGCGCAGAGCGCCCACACTATTCGTTTCCGCATGCTTCCTCAGCACCTTTCCTGACGTACTCTGCCTGCCACGAGGTCACTGGGACGTCTCAGCGACTTCCACAACACGTCGCAAAAACCTGTTCTTTTGCGCTGTTGGGTCTCTGAACGAACAGCGCCCGGCGCGAGATCCGTGAGCGCATTACTTATCCCATTGGGGCGGATCGGTTGTCAAGGAATCCGTTTGCGGCGCAGTGGGTCGGCCGGGCACCCGTATGATTCAAGGCATGCGTTGGATGCTTCTTGTGGACACCTGCGGGTCGCGGGGCAGCGTGGTCCTGGCGGATGTCTCGGCAGGTGCGTCGCAGTCACCAGCGGTGCGCTACCTGCCCGGTCGCGAGACACAGGAGCGGCTGCTCCCAGCAATCACAGAAGTGTTGCAGGAGCTGTCGCTCACACCTTCTGATATTGGTGCATTCGCCGTCACCAGCGGCCCCGGATCGTTCACCGGCGTTCGCATCGGTCTGGCCGCCGTGAAGGGCTTGGCGGAAGCGCTTCAAAAGCCGGTCGTGGCCATCTCACGGCTGGCGTTGCTCGCATCGCGCGCACAGGGCAACGTCGAGGCCTGGATCGACGCTGGCCGAGGCGATGTCTTCCGCGGCTGTTACTGCGATGGCAATTTGTTGGACGAAGCCATGCTGCACGGAGCGGATGCGGCGGCTGCCCTGCCTGTTGGAGCAGACGCCCTGGTCATGGAGGAACAACTGCTCCGCCTGCATCCTCGACTACGGCTCGTACCGGAGGTGAGCGCGCTCGACATGCTCCCGCTGACCGTAGCAGCCGCTGCGGCGGGCAACTTCGCGGACACGGCATTGCTGGATGCCAACTACCTTCGCGTGCCCGACGCGGAGCTTGCACGCAGGGCCGCTGCAGCGCTACAGGCCGCAGAAGCCGCGCGACCCGCTTGATCGCGCCGGTGCACATACGTGCCGCCACAGTGGAGGACGTTCCGCTTCTCCTGTCGATCGTGGAGGCGATCCCGTCCCTGCCGCAGTGGACCGCGGCCCAGTTCCACCACGTGCTTGAGTCTGACAAGAACGCCAGCCTCGTACACGCCACCTGGCTTGCCCAGGTAGAAGGTGTTACGGCGGGGTTCGCCTCGGCCTCGTTGCTGCGAACGGTCCAGCCTGGCGAAGCGGAGCTGGAGAACCTTGCCGTGGCACCGCAGTACCGCCGCCTGGGCATTGCTCGCGCCCTGCTGGCGACCGTCACCGCCTGGGCAGGTGCAACCGGGCCGGCGATCCTGCGCCTGGAGGTACGCTCCGGCAACCGGGAAGCGCTTGCGCTGTACGCTGCCGCAGGCTTCGCGCTTACCGGAACACGCCGCGCTTATTACACGGTGCTCGTGGAAGACGCGGTGTGCATGGAACTGCGGCTCTAGCCAGGCGGAGCTTACCCAGAGCCGCAGGAATGGCACAAGCCGCTACCGCGCCGGTATCATGGCTGGAATATGGTTCGTGATGGATACTTTTACGCGCTCGGCTTCTTCGCGGTCGCGGCACTGGTTTGGAAGCTGACCGGCATTGCCGGGCTGGCCGTGGTGCCCGTGTTGCTGGCGCTGTTCTTTCTATGGTTCTTCCGCGATCCCTCACGCAGCATCACCACGGAACCAGGGGCGCTGGTTTCTCCCGCAGACGGCAAAGTCACGGAGGCCGAGTGGATTGAAACGCTCGACGGCAGCCGCCTGCGCCTAAGCATCTTTCTGAACGTGTTTGACGTGCACGTGAACCGCTCGCCAGTGGAGGGCACCGTCACGCTGGTGAACCACAAGCGCGGCCTGTTCCTGAACGCCATGCGGGCCGATTCCAACGTGCTGAACGAGCAGAACACCGTCGTCATTGAGAGTGCGAACGGCGCCGTGCAGGTGAAGCAGATTGCGGGGCTCTTGGCGCGTCGCATTGTCTGCAACGTGAAGCCAGGCGATCGGGTAGAGCGCGGGCAGCGCTTCGGCCTAATCAAGTTCGGCTCCCGTGTGGACGTGCTGATGCCCAGTGACGCCAAGCTGCTGGTGCGTACCGGCGACCGCGTGAAGGGTGGCAGCACGGTGCTGGCGACCCTGCCCCAACCTGCTGCAGCGGTGCTGGAAGCCTGATGAGCCGGGCCTCGGAGCGGGCCGGACAACGTCCGCGGCGCGGGCTTTACGTGCTGCCCTCCCTGTTCACGGCGGGCAACATTGCCGCGGGCTTTTATGCCATCACGCAGTGCCTGCAAGCCACGGACGCGGACAACAGCTACTTCAACCGCGCGGCGCTGGCCATTGCCTTTGCGCTGCCGTTTGACGCGCTGGACGGCCGCATCGCCCGGATGACGAACACAGAGAGCGACTTTGGCCGCGAACTGGATTCGCTGGCCGACGTGATCACGTTCGGCGTCGCGCCAGGCGTGCTGGCGTACACGTGGGGCTTCCGCATGCTGCCGCTAGGCTTTCTGCCCGTGCTGCGGCAGAACGCCATGGACTTTGGCCTGGTGGCAGCGTTCCTGTTCCTGGTGTGCGGAGCATGCCGGCTGGCGCGCTTCAACGTCACAGCCAATCCCAAGCCCAGCAATCCCGGCCGGCCCGGACGCAGGTATTTCGTGGGCATGCCCATTCCGGCTGCGGCGGGAGTGATTGCAAGCGTGGTCCATTGCTTTGACGGCTCGCCCGTGCACGACCCGCGCATCGCCTTTGTTTGGCTGGGCCTGCTGCTGTTCACCGGCTTCCTGATGGTCAGCCGATGGCGTTTCTGGAGCGGCAAGGAGATCAACCTGGGCGCGCAGCAGCCGGTGCGCCTCTTTGTGGTACTCATGGTGCTTGGCGTTCTGCTGGCGAAATTCTCCGAGTACCTGCTGATTTCCATGGCGCTGGCATACATGGTCAGTGGCATGTGGGCACGCTTCCTGTACGCCGCACAAAGCCGCCGGGCGCGCCGCCTGGGCATGCCCATGCCCGGCGCAACGCAACCCGAACCGGAAACCCTGCACTAATCGAGCGCGTAGAAGGCCAGACCGCTCAGCAGCTTGGGGTAGAAGTCCGTGGACTTCTGCGGCATTACTTCCCCGCTCAGCGAGACTTCTTTCATCTGGTCCAGCGTGACTGGCTTGATGAGGAAGGCGATGTCTGCCTCGCCCCGTGCCACCTGGGCGGCAGCGTCTTCCGCCGAGCGCAAGTAGCGAAGGTTCTGCTGCTGGCGAATGCTCTCCGGCGTCAGGTCGAGCAGTTGCTCCAGCACCAACGCGTGCAGTTGCACCACGTCCAGCGCGCGCTGACGTGGCGGCACATGCTGCAGCGCGCCTTCTACCGCGTCCTTCTTTGCGCGAAGCAGGTGCGTGCCATTCTTCATCACGGCCAGGAAGGCGACGCCCTCTGTGCCTTCCAGCGGCTTGGTGCGCTCCACAACGCCTTCCACGTTCTCAGCGTCAGAGCCTGTCACAGCGGCCTTTGTCTCCACCTTGGAGACGTCAAAGAACTCCGCCGCGCGCTCAAGGAACGTTGCCGGTGAGAAGTCCGTCAGGCCGTACACGATGCGGTGCGTCGGCAGGATGGTGATGCCCGGCGCGTCCGTGTTGACCAGCGTCATCATCATGGCCGCTTCCGGAAAGGGCGGCGCAGGCGGCTGCGATCCGCTCTGCAGGTCGGCATCCACTGAGGGTGACTCGTCCGCATCGCCCTGCGACGAAGGCTGCTGCGTCTTGCCGCTGTTCTTTGTGGTGTCCTGAACGCCCAGTTCGGCCGCGCGCTCCCGGGCGTAGGTGGTGGACGTTTCATAGCGATGATGGCCGTCCGCGATAATCAGCTTCTTGTCCTGCAGCGCTCCCACCAGCAGGTTCAGCACGCGCGGGTCGGTCACCTTCCAAACGGAGTGGACTACACCGTACTCGTCGGTAACGGTCTCGTCCGGCGGCATTGCGGGCTCGCCGGTGCGGTTGCCGAAGACCAGCTCTTCCACCGAAAACGCCGGGTCAGAGTAGAGCATGTAGATCTGCTCGCAATAGGTCCGGGTGGCCTTGAACAGCGACAGCCGGTCGCTCTTGGGCTTGCTCAGTGTCTGTTCGTGGCGGTAGACCACGTTCTCCGCATAGTCATACAGGTGGCCCAGGCAGATGAGGCCGCGGCGCTCGCGCACTTCGCCCGTACCCGGCACGGTGTAGCGCTGCGCATAGCCGAACATGGCGGGCTCCCGCTCCTCCTGCAGCACACCTTCTTTACGCCATCCGGTCAACGAAGCGGCCGCGCGCGTGTACACGTTCTCCGCCCCGGTGTCGGCAGCTTCTCGCTTGCCAAGGATGACGCGGATCAGGTTGTACGGGCTCTGCTCGTAGTAAGCCTGCTGCATGGCGGGCGAAATCTTGTCGTAGGGCTGGGTGACCACGTCGCGGAGCGCGACCTTGCCGGTGTTATAGCGAAGCGCGCGAAACGGATAGATCTGCATCGGTGCAGTGAACTCCTGTCTGGTGGCCTGATTGCTCCATTCTAAGTGCCGCGTGTGACAGCGGGGCCAACGCCACAGGCCGCCGACCGGGAATCGCACGCGGAACTACCGCATCCCATAAGCAGAGTTGCTGGTGGTTGTAACGCGAGGACGCCGCCCGGAACGCGCTCGAAAGGGGCAGCAAACGCATGGCGGACGAGGTGTGGAAACCGCGGGTCAACCCATGGATCATCGCGGGAACAGTGGCGATTGCGGCCTTTATGGAGGTACTGGATACCTCGATCGCGAACGTTGCGCTGCCGCACATTTCCGGCTCACTGGCGGCGAGCCAGGACCAGGGTACCTGGGTGCTCACCAGCTACCTGGTGTCGAACGCGATCGTGCTGCCGCTGGGCGGCTGGATGTCCACCATCTTCGGCCGCAAGAACTTCTTTCTGCTTTGCATCACGCTGTTCACCGTTAGCAGCTTTCTTTGCGGCATCGCTCCATCGCTGCCGCTACTGCTGCTGTTTCGCGTGCTGCAGGGTGTGGGCGGCGGCGGCCTGCAGCCCATGGCCCAGGCCATCATGGCCGACAGTTTCGACGCCAAGCGGCGCGGTGTAGCGTTCTCGCTCTACGCGTTGGTGACGGTTATGGCACCCTCCATCGGGCCCACCCTGGGCGGATGGATCACCGATAACTATTCGTGGCGGTGGATTTTCTACATCAACATCCCTGTCGGAATCATGGCATTCCTGCTGGTCACCCGCGTCGTAGACGATCCGCCCTGGATCAAAGGCGACCGGAAGAACTTCTTCCGCGGCGACTATGTGGGTATCGGCTTCCTGACCCTTGCCATGGCAGGTCTGCAGATCGCGCTGGATAAGGGCGAAGAGAACGATTGGTTCGCTTCGAACTTCATCCGTGGCTTTGCCGCCATGTTTGTGATGGGCATTGTGGCGCTTATCGTCTGGGAGCTGAAGGGGACCAAGAACCCCATCATGAACCTGCGGCTGTTCCGCTTCAAGAACTTCACCATCTGCTGTTTTCTCATGCTGCTGGTGGGCGGCATTCTGAACGCCGGAACGGTGCTGCAGCCGCAGTTCCTGCAGCAACTGCTGGGCTACACCGCAACCAACGCAGGTAAAGCGCTGACAGCAGGCGGCCTGCTACTGCTGGTGGCCGCACCCATCGCAGGCGTTCTATCGGACAAATTTCCGGCACGCAACATCGTGGCCTGCGCTCTTGTGGTGTTCTCCGCCGCCTACTACTTCGTTTCCACGCACCTGACGCTCGACATCAGCTTTGGCTACAACTCACTGCTGCGCATTGTGCAGATTTTACCGATCCCGTTCTGTTTCATCGCCATTACGAATGCCGCGTACGTGGGGCTGCCGCGCGAGGCCAGTAACCAGGTTTCCGGTCTGATCAATTTCGCGCGCAACATCGGCGGCTCCATCCTGATTTCGCTCAGCGGAGCCGAGGTGACCAACCGTTCGCTGTACCACCAGGCGCAGTTGCAGAACTACATGAGCTACGCCAACACTCAGTTCAGCAACACGGTGCAGCAGACCGGCCATCTTCTGGGCAACAGCTTCGGCCAGGCGAACGGTTCGTATGCCGCTCAGGCCTCGGTTTACCAGCAGTTGAATCAGCAAGCCGCCGTGCTGGGCTACGCCGACGTGTACCGCCTGCTGGCATGGCTCACCGCCGGCATGTTCTTCCTTGCCTTTCTTCTAAGCAAGCCAAAAGGCGGCGAGAAAGCGCCAGAGGGCGCAGCGCACTAGCAGCCGCTGGATCTGCAGCAATTCGCTTTCCTGTTGGTCATCCCGCAGCGAAGCGAAGGGATCTGCATGTGAGCCTGTTCGCTGACGAAGACCAGTGTGGTGTAGGTGCTGGACCGTTCGCGCAACGCGCGAACCCCAAGGTCGGTGCCCGGGTGCGCAGGTGTGCGGGGCCGAACAAACAAGCAGATCCCGTCCGTTGGGTACGGGTTGACAGATCCGATGGATGCCTGGTTCTTGCCG
>CAXTBQ010000127.1:0-8285 GCA_964242065.1 uncultured Terriglobus sp.
CCCAGCAAAGAGTCACAGGCACAGTACGACATGGCCGGGCCGCAGGCAGACTTCGATCAGGGCAACCACTACAGCGGCATGTTTTACGAGCAAAGCGGCCGCGCCGTCATCGCTACTCCCGGATACTCCATGTTTGCGGACGCGAGCGGCAGCTACTCCCTGGCCAAGCTGTTCGACAAGGCACAGCATGACGAGTGGTTCCACAAGGATGACTGGAACCAGTTTGTGGTGGTCGCCATCGGCCACTCTGTGTCTATTTACATGAACGGGCATCTGATCACACAGATTGTCGACACCGATCCCAAGTACTTTCGTTCCGCAGGCAAAATCGGTGTGGAGTCCGAATCGACAGGCGACTTGTGGGCTCGCAACATCTATGTCAAGAAGCTGTAAAGAGAGCAGCGACGCAGCAGGTCAGCAAGTTAGTTGCTAATTCCAAGCGGACTTGCTGTTCTGCTAACTCGCTGCCTTAGATAAGCTGACTTGCTGATTGCTTCCATGCTGACCTCCGTACCTTTCCTATGCCTCAAACCACTTACCTTTCGCGCCGTGCAGTAGCCCTGGAGAACGAACATCTACGACTGACCGTGGTAGAAGAAGGCGGTCACATCGCGGAGGTGTTCCACAAGGCGGCGGGTGTCAATCCGCTGTGGACGCCCACCTGGGCCGGGCGCGAGCCCTCTGCTTTCGGTTCGGCCGAGGCAGAGCGATTCGGCAACGGAGTGGAAGGCAAGCTACTGTGCGGTATCCTGGGCCACAACACCTGCCTGGATTTGTTTGGCGGACCTTCGCCGGAAGAGTTTGCCGCTGGCATTATGGCACACGGCGAGGCGTCGCTCTTGCCGTACAAACTGGAAGAAGCGGGCGGCGCGCTCGTGTGCCGGCTGCACATGCCGCTGGCGCAGCTGCACTTCGAGCGCACGATTACGCTGCACGGCGCAGATGTACGCATCCGCGAAACGGTGCGCAACCTTGCTGCGTTCGATCGGCCGCTGGCGTGGACGCAACACGTAACATTGGGGCTGCCGTTTCTAGACCCCGCAACCACAGACTTCCGCATGACGGGCGACCGCGCGGCCACCATCGACGGTCCGCTGGGAGCACCCGGCTACCTGCAACCGGGCAAGCGCTTCGCCTGGCCGCATGCACCCACTGTGCAGGGCAGTACGCTGGACGCGCGCAGGATGAAACCGGAACCGCCGGCCAGCAGCTACATCGCCGTCCGCATGGTGCCGCAGAGCGCGCACGCTTCCTGGACGGCATGGTCGCCCAGGTACCGCCTAGCCATTAGCTATGTGTGGCAGCGGGAAGACTTCCCGTGGCTCGGCCTGTGGGAGGAGAACTGCGCTCGCACCTTCTCACCGTGGAACAGCGGCGAGCTGGCGCGTGGCATGGAATTCGGCACGTCACCGTTTCCTGAGAGCCGCCGCGCCATGGTCGAGCGCGGCCGCCTATTGGACACACCCTGTTACCGATGGCTGTCCGCGCTGGCGACGCTGGAGGTGGAGTACTGGATACGGACCGGCGTGACGGACCGCATTCCAGAAGTCGTCAGCGCGCCGGCATAGGGCGCAAGACTACTTCTGTGGCGGCTTCTCTGCAGGGGGAGCGGGCTTGTCTGCCGGCGGTGCTTTGTCCGCCGGTGGCGCCGGCGAGTCTAAACCGTAATTCTTTGTCACATAGTTCAGGATGGCTTCAAAGTCGTCATCCGACCCTGTGGCACCGTAGCCCACCATCTTGGTAATGGTGGCCGTCCAGCCATCCTTGTCCTTGTGCTGGCCGGTCACGTTGGTAATGGAGTGGCACTTGGTACAGGTGGCGATGGTGATGTCCTTGCCCGGGCCGTCCGGCATTTCCGGATGGTTTTGCGGTGCGGCCTGCGGCGCTGCGGCGGACACGGTGCTGCCGGGGTAAGCGCTCCACAGCAGCAGGGGTAGACCCAGCGCGAGAGAAGTCAGAATGCGGGGTGTGTGTCTCATCTGTTCTGTGTCCCTCACAAGCTTTGGCTGTCAATACAGACCCGGGCACCCGGGGTGTAATTCCTCGGCGGCAACTTAATCATAGCGCGTAGCGCCGCGCAGGCCACACCCCATCACAAGGTCGCCGAAGCGGGTTTCACCCTGTGGAACGAAGGTTGGTTAGTCGCGCTGCCGTTCACGCCTTCGGCCAGAGTTGCCGGCGCTCAGTTGCGCGCTGGAGGACTCCCGCACGACCAGCATGGCAGGCAGGCGCACTTTTTCGCGTCGGCCATCTGTCCCGCTGCGGATGCGTCGCAGCAACACCTGCACAGCGCGCGAGCCAATCTCAAACGCGGGTTGCACCACGGTGGTGATGCCCGGGCGGAACAACTCCTCCGGGTTCAGCTCGTCGAAGCACACAAAGGCGATGTCGCGTGGTGTTTCCAGCCCCAGCGCGGCCAGGCTCTTAAGCGTGTGCAGGCCGGTTACACCGTTGGTGGCAAAAATGGCGGTGGGCCGGTCGCCGCGCTGGCCCAGCATGCCCACCTGGCATACGCGGTCAATCTCTGCTGGTTGAAAGCCGGCCTGCCAAACCAGCCGCTCGCGCACATGCAAGCCGTGGTGCTGCATGGCGGTGCGATAGCCGCGCAGCCGTGCCTGCTCGTTGCGCAGTGTCAGCGGCCCGGTCACCACGGCAATGTCGCGATGCCCGCGCTCCACCAAGTGCGAAACGGCCATGGCCGCCGCGCGCGGATCGTCCACGCAAACGCTATCGACCGCAAGGCCCTCCGGCAGGCGATCCAGGCAAACCAGCGGCGACTGCGCGGTGAGTGCGGCCGCGGCATCGGCCGTCCATTGGTGTCCGCCCGCAGCCACCAGCAGTGTGCCTTCCGACCGCTGCGAACGCAGCAACTCCAGCATGGCCGTCTCGCGCTGGTGATCGTTCTCTGAATCCAGCACGATCAGGAAGTACCCTGCCTCGCGTGCTGCCGATTCTGCCCCGCGAATGATCCGGGGGAAAAACGGGATAGTGATGTCCGGCACCACAATGCCCAGCGTGTGTGTACGGTTGGTGCGCAGGCTGCGTGCAATCAGGTTAGGCCGGTAGTGCAGCGTTTCTATGGCGGCCAGCACCTTGGCGCGCGCCGCCTCGCTCACACCGGGTACGCCATTGATCACGTTGGATACGGTTCCCGCGGAAACGCCGGCGAGCTTGGCGAGTTCTTTCTGCGTCGGAGCCATCCAGGCTGATTGTAGCGGGAGGCGAGAGTGAGGTCGCGGCGCAGACTACTCCGGTTTGTCGTGTCATCCCGCAGCGAAGGGCAGGAATCTGCATGTGAGCTTGCACCTCGACGAGGTTTGCTGAGTGCCAAGCTTCAGGTGTTCGCGTTGGCGCGAGCGGACGAAATCCGTGCGGATCGCTGCCTTTTGCCGGGCGGGCTGACACATATGCGGATCCCTTTGCTACGCTGCGGGATGACAACGAAAGCGGGTATCACAGCGCTGCGAGAGCACTACCTTAGAATGCGGTTCGCAGCACCCGCGCCCACTCTGCGAGGGTCTCTGCGTCCGCGGAGCTTTCCAGCGCAGCCATCTGCACGGCAAAGTTGCCGAGGGTGGACGATTCCACCGCGCCGCGAACGACATCCAACCCAGTGGCTTTCGCAGTCAGCCGGTTCAACACTTCATTGCGGCTGCCGCCGCCCACGATGTAGAGCCTGCGCAACTGCTTGCCCGTGACATCTGCAATGACGCGCAGGACCTCTGCGTATCGCGCGGCCAGGCTGTGCAGGATCAGCGCCGTCATGGCAGGTGCGTTCTCCGGTCCGGTCGCGATGCCGGAGAAACCACGGCGAACCAACTGGGCGTGGACGCGCTGCGGCATGTCACCGGGGAGTAAGAGGTCAGGATCGTCCACGTCCAGCAAATGCCGGGGAGTGGCTTCAGCCTCAGCCAGCGGCAGCAGTTCGTCAAAGCTCCAATCACGACCGTCCACGCGCCACACGTCCAGGCAGTTACGTAGCAGCCACATGCCGTTGACATTCTTGTGGAACAGGATGCGGCCTCCTGCTCCACCGAAGTTGGTCAGGTTCTGCTCGCACGCGGGAGCGGTATTGATGGGCTCATCGATGAGCGTGCCAACCAGCGACCACGTTCCACTGCTGATGTATGCCCGCCGCATCCGGAATGCCGGCAATCGCGGATGCGGTGTCATGGCAGCAGGGCGCGATGAGCTGCGTGTCTGTGAAGGGTGGCAGCGTGCTGAGTTCGCCCGTCAGCTTGCCGACGATCGTACCGGGAGGCACCATCGGCGCGGCCAGTCCCGGGTCCAGTTGAAGGCGCTCGAAGATTGGTGTGCACCACCTGCCGGTGTGCATGTCGACCAGTTGCGTATGCGTTGCGTTCGTGTACTCTGCCACGCGGCCCGCGCCCAGCCGATGCAGCAGGTACTCCGGCAGGTTCAGCCACGGCGCGTCCGGTGTGCCTGCCAGCTTGTCCGCATACAGCTGGTACAGCGTGTTGATCCGCAGGATGCCGATGGCGGTGAGCGCGCGCATCTGGTTTGCGCTCAGGATTTCGTGCACACGCTCCTCTGAGAGGATGTTGCGCGGATCGCGATAACAGAAGGGGTTCTCCAGCGCACGGCCTCCTTCGTCCAACCGCGCGTAATCGACTGCCCAGCCGTCTACCGCAATGGAGCGAATGCCCTCCGGCGCAAGTTCCGCGCAGCGCCGCAGGCCTTGCAAAATACCTGCTTCAATCTTGTCCATTTCCCATCGCAAACCATTGCCGGTCTCCACGGCATTGTTCGGGAAGCGATGGACGGTGGTGCTCTGCGGGCCGCCGGGCAGCCAGCGCAGCAGCGACACACGGCAGCTTTCCGCTCCCAGATCGATGGCGACAAGCGCGCGTGTGTCGTGCGGTGTCAAAGGTTGACCTTGCGCGCTGCAGGCGCGCGTTGTAATAGCCTGGGGCGCAGCCCCAGGTAGCGGTTCACATTGCGAGCGGGCTGAAGGTCCGCGTTATGCGCGCTTGACGCGCCCTTGCAGGAAGAGTTCACAACCACCTGTAGCGCGGGCCTTAAGTCCGCAGACGCTTACCCATCTGTTACCTGGGGCTGCGCCCCAGGCTATTACAACGCGGGCTTCAGCGCGCTGCGATAGACCCTCACGACTTGAGGTGAGTGGTGCCACTGTATTGAGATGAAGCGCCTGCCGCCGCCTACCGCAAATACGCCTCCGGTAAGCCACCATCCACCGGAATCAAATGCCCGCTGGTCACCGGTGCCTTGGGCCCGCCGATGAACAGAATCGCCTCCGCATTGTCCTTCGGATCGATGGGCACGTGGGTCAGCGTGCGTTGTGCGTAAAACTTCGCCAGCTTGTCACGCAGATCATCATCGCTCTCGTGCTCCTCGAAGTCGATCTTGTACTTGCTAAGTGAAGCCTTCACGCGGTCGCGCGGGAACATCGTCGAGCCTTTGACAACGGTCGCGGGGCTGATGCCATTCACACGCACGTCGGGCGAGAAGGTGATGGCAAGCTCGCGCACAAGGTGGCTCAGTGCTGCCTTCGACACGTCGTAGACCTCGGAACCCTTCTTGGGCACCACGGCATTCGCGGAACTGGTCAGCACCAGCGACGAACCGAGCAGGCCCTGCGCCTTGAAGATGGTGTTGGCTTCGTCTGCCAAGAGCCAGTTGGCGGTTACGTTGATTTCCAGCGTAGTGCCCCACTGCTGGTCGCTGATGACGCCCGTGGGTGACGACGGGAAGATGGCCGCCGTGTTCACCAGGATGTCGAGGCCGCCGAACGTGGCGACGCATTTATCCAGTGCCGCGCGGATCTTCTCGCGATTGCGGATGTCGATGGTGACGCCGATTGCGATTTCCTTGCCACCGATGGCCTGAGCCTCGGCCGCAACGGCGTCCGCGCCCTCCTGCTGGAGGTCGGCAACGACGATGTGCGCCCCGCGCTGCGCCGCCAGCAGGACCGTTTCGCGGCCAATGCCGGACGCTCCGCCCACGACCATCACGATGCGGCGGCTGAGTTCTTTCTCTGGTGGCTGCCGCTGAATCTTGGCCTCTTCCAGCGCCCAGTATTCGATGCGGAAGGCCTCGGACGGCGGCAGCGCAACGTAGTTCTCTTCGGTCGCAAAGGCGGAGGTGTCGGCAGCAGGACCGGCCGGCGGCAGCACCGGGAGGCACTGGTCGCCACCCAGTTGGCCGGCTCCGTTCATGACGTGAATAGGATTCAAGTAAAACTCGCCCGTGATACGTGACTCCGCCTTGTTCTTGCCGAAGCTGAACATGCCCACGCCCGGCACCAGCACCACGGTCGGGTTGCTGTCGCGCATCTTCGGCGACTCCGGCAGGGCATGTTTCGTGTAATATTCTGCGTACTCTGCGCGATAGGTCTCGAGCGTGAAGGCGATCTGCTTCTTTAGCTCGGCAACGTCAGTCTTCGGGTCCCACTCCACGTACATGGGCCGAATCTTGGTGCGGATGAAGTGGTCCGGGCAGCTGGTGCCCAGGTGGGCCAGCTTCTTCGCGTACTGCGAGTTCACGAACTCCAGCACGTCGTCCGAATCGCTAAAGGTACCGATCAGCCGCTGCTTCTGCGACACGCCGCCACGGATCACGGGCATCAGTTCCGCGGCCAGCCGCACGCGCTCGTCGTGGTTGGTGTGCTTTGCACCGCCGAATGCGGGCAGACCCTTCTTCAGGTTGTGCGACTCGATGAACTGGCCGATCTGGTCGATGATGGTGACTGTGCTGAGATAACTCTCGCGCTGCGTCTCACCCCAGGTGAACAGGCCGTGACCGCCCAGCACGATGCCGTCGCAGCCGGGGTTCTGCTCGATCGCCTTGACCAGCATCATGCCCAGTTCAAAGCCGGGCCGCTGCCACGGCACCCATACCAGCTTGTGGCCAAACTCCCCGTTGAATTGCTCCAGCTTTTCCAGGCCGTTTGCCGAGGCGGCCAGCGCAATGCCCCAATCAGGATGCAGGTGATCGACATGCGGAAAGGGCAGGTAGCCGTGCAGCGGCGTGTCGATGCTGGCCGCGGTGGGGTTGTTGTTGAACGTGCACAACGGGTACATGCTGACCATCTCGTCTTCCGACTCCACGCCGCGGTACCGCCGCGTCAGCGACAGCACCTTGTCCAAATACAGCGTGGCAAAACCCGTGCGCTTGATCGATCCCAAATCGCCGCCGCTGCCTTTGACCCATAGAACTTTCACCGTTTCACCGGTCAGCGGATCCGTCTCCTCCAGCTTCGACGAGGTGTTGCCGCCGCCAAAGTTGGTCAGCCGCAGGTCCGAGCCGAGCAGGTTCGAGCGGTAGCGGAGCAGTTCTGCCGGATCGATCTGCGACGCAACCGCGTCATCCCAGCGGTCTTCCAAAAACTTCAGTGGTGCGGTGCTTGCCATGAACATCCCTTCAGGTGCGTGCCGTTGCGCGGCAGTGCTTGCCACATCGTCGCGGAATGATTACACGCGTGAACAATCGCTTTGGCAGCAGCGCGTTTGCGTCAATTCTGAGACGTCTCATTCTAACCTGTGGCAGCTTGCTAAAGGCAATATCGAGGGGTGCCCCATGTCTCGCTTCTGAGACATGGGATTTCAGCGAGACGCTAGCCACTGCACACACTCGTGGATGCCACATCTCAGAGGCGAGATGTGGGGCACCCGCGGTGACGGATCGATTTACAGGAGTCGCGACGCATCCTTCGCGAAGTAAGTCACAATAAAGTCTGCACCAGCGCGGCGGATGGCCATTAGGCTTTCCAGCATGGCGCGGTCGCGGTCGAGCCAGCCGCGCTCAAAGGCGGCGTGCAGCATGCTGTACTCGCCACTCACCTGGTAGGCACCCAGCGGCAGGTCGAAGCGCTCGCGCGTGGCGCGGATTACGTCGAGGTACGGTCCGGCGGGCTTGGCCAGCAGCAGGTCGGCGCCCTCCTCCACGTCCAGCTCAATCTCGCGCATGGCCTCTCGCAGGTTAAGGCCGCTCATCTGGTAACCGCGCCGGTCACCCTGCTGCGGCGCGGAGTCGGCAGCCTCGCGGAAGGGTCCGTAGAACGCCGAGGCAAACTTGGCGGCATAGCTCAGGATAGGCACATCCTGCTGCCCGGCGGCATCCATGGCGGCACGCATAACGGCCACGCGGCCGTCCATCATGTCGCTGGGCGCGACGATGTCTGCACCCGCGCGCGCCAGTGAGGCGGCTGTTTTGGCCAGCAGCGGCAGGGAAGCGTCGTTGTCCACGGTGCTATCGTGGCCTTCACCGTACAGCACGCCGCAGTGGCCGTGGCTGGTGTACTCGCA
>CAXTBQ010000128.1:0-541 GCA_964242065.1 uncultured Terriglobus sp.
GCGTTTTTTGCCTTTGAGTCATCACCCAACAGCTCCACTACTCAATCCACTGGCTGGTATGAAACGGCGAGCACGCGCAGTGCGGCTCCGAGCGGAAGCATCGCTTCCACCTTCCTGAATTTTCCGGGTAGCGCGCCCATCGGCACCATTGTTACCAGCGGTGAAACCTGCGCCGTTGTCGGCCTGCAGGAAGGTGTGAACTGCCGTACCATCACCGGCCAGGGCCTCGACATCGGCTCGCCGCTGAGAAACGGTCTTGGTAAGCAAGATCCCACAGCGACGGGTACCGCCGCCAATCCAGGTGTTGGTAATGGCTTGGATGGCGTCGCGGATGTGGGCTTCTACGTCACCAGCGTGCCAACGAGTTCCTACTACCGCCAGTTTAACGGTCGCATGGATGCGGATGTGACCAGCAAGGATCACCTCGCCTTTGCTATTTACTGGGTGCCGCAGGGCTCGACTTCTTACAACGGTGGCGCACGTGCTTACAACCTCTTCAACCACGACCAAATCAATGAAGCGTTGTCGGTCATCTATAACC
>CAXTBQ010000128.1:551-2243 GCA_964242065.1 uncultured Terriglobus sp.
GGCTGGCGCTGGAACGAGATAGGGTCCAACCCCCAGCAGCCTGTTGGCTTGCCGCAGGATAACGTCACCTTTGCTCCCAACGTGGCGACCTCGAGCGGCACGTCATCGAATCTTTCGCAGTTCGGAACCTCGGTAGGCAGCATCCTCAATCAATGGACCTATGGCTACAAAGATGTTGCCACCAAGGTTGCGGGCCGTCACACCATCAAGTTCGGCGGCGACTATACCCAGCTCCACTACTTGAACAATCCCATCGGCCGTCCCACCTACGGTTTCTACAATCTATGGAGCTTTCTGAACGATGCTCCCTACCAGGAAAACGGCCCGTTCAACAGCGTCACGGGCTTCCCCGGCGGCGTTCGCACCGATCAACGTGAAAATCTCTTCGGCGGTTTCGTACAGGACGCCTGGAAGGCGGCCCCGAACTTCACTATCAATGCAGGCGTTCGCTATTCCTACTTCGGCGCGCTGTACGCCAAGCAAAACAATCTGCCCCACGTGGTGCTCGGCTCCGGGGCAACTTCATTCACCGGCCTCAGCATCGTGGCAGGTGGTGGCCTCTGGAACCCGCAAAAGGGAAACTACGGCCCCCAGTTCGGCTTCAACTGGAGCCCTGGCCCGTTCAACAACAAACTCGTCGTGCGCGGCGGCTTCGGCTTGAACTTCAACCAGGATGAGATTGCGATCACGGCTAACGCCGGCAACAATCCTCCCACGCAGAACAACATCGGCTATCAATTTGCCAGCCCAACAAATCCAGGTCCCGACGGACCGAAGATTCTTTACGGCGTCAGCAGCAGCCCGACGTCGCTGACTGGGTTCGCTTCCAACCCGAACACCATCACCTCCTACAACGCCGCGAGTCTTCCTACGGCGGGCAGCGCTGCCATCGTGATTATCGGCGACGGGCGCGGCAACCTACCCACGACCTATGTAGAGCACTTCTCGCTCGATACGCAGTACGAGATCAGCAAGGACCTCATTGCCTCGGTCGGCTACCAGGGCAGCGTGAGCCGGCACCTGATTAATCATGCGACGCCGAATGCGATTGCGACTGTGGCTGGCTATGCTCTTAACCCTCTCGTCAGCGGGAATGGCAATGGTGGCGACTTCTGGCAGAACAACGGTACCGCAAACAACAATGCGTTGCTGGTCGAACTGAAGCACCCGTTCGTGCACCACTTCACAGCGGATGCGCAGTTCCAACTGGCCAAGAGCATGGATACTGATGGCTCCGGCCCGTACTACGAAGATCCTTACTACCCACTGAACCCGGCCTACTCCTACGGCCGTTCGGACTTCAACGTCGGCAAGTCGTTCAAGCTGTATGGTCTGTGGCAGCCGGTATTTTTCCATGGCGGCGGGCAGAACTGGCTGGAGAAGACGGTGGGCGGTTGGTCACTCAGCGGCATCTTCAACGTGCACACCGGCTTTCCCTTTTCCCCTGTGTATAACCTCGGCGACTCCATCTACTGCCAGCAGTGCGGCTATCGTAATCTGCGGCCTCAGTACCTGGGAGGCGCGGGCACTGACTACAGCAATGACTCCTTCATCAATGCCAAGAACTTTAACGGCATCTTGACCGGTGCGAATACTACGAACGGCACGGTGAATGGCACAGTTAAACCAGTCGCTTACACCAACAAATACTTCTCGCAGGCCAACTACCAGTCTGCGGTGCAGTACAGCAAC
>CAXTBQ010000128.1:2253-8176 GCA_964242065.1 uncultured Terriglobus sp.
GCGGGTTTCCCGGCACCGAATGTTTCTCTGCCGCCGCTGCCTGGCTCGGCCCGCAACTCATTCACCGGGCCCGGCTACAAGGATGTAGATATGTCACTTACCAAGGGCTTCGGTATACCGAACAACAAGCTCACCGGCGAGAATGCAAGGCTCGAGATCCGCGCCGACGCATTCAATCTATTCAATATTTTGAACTTAAATCCCACAAGCGTTGCCAACAACGTGGCCGCTTCAAACTTCGGATTCGACGCGACACCCCTGGGAGGCCGCACCATCACCATGCAGGCGCGCTTCAGCTTCTAATCGCTTTGACGAAGCTCGCCGTCTGCACCTTTGCCCTTCTTGTTGTTATTCCCGCAGGGAATCTGCTTCTTCCCTGCACGGCCGCGGCGAGGCTCTCAGGAGCCTAGCCCGTCACAACCGAGGGTGCTCCCGCACGGGCGCACCCTCTTCGTATCTGCAAACTGACGCCACACGCAGGAGGTCGCCGCACCGTGATGTTATTTCCACGCCATCGACGGCTCGCCTGCTTCTTCCTTGCCGGACTCATCGCCTCTTCGTCGCTGCGCGCGCAGCAACGCATCAGCATCGATACACACGCCGCAGCCACGCCCTTCCCGCATTTCTGGGAAACGATGTTTGGCTCGGGCCGCGCTGCACTGGTGCTGCGCGGCAGCTACATGGACGACCTCCACGCCGTGAAGGCAGTTACAGACTTCAAATACGTACGTTTCCATGCCATCCTGCATGACGAACTCGGTGTGTACAACGAAGACGAGCACGGCAACCCGGTGTACAACTTCAGCTATGTCGATCAGATCTACGATCGCCTGCTCGCCGGTGGTGTGCGGCCTGTGGTTGAAATCAGCTTTATGCCCAAGAAGCTCGCCTTCAACCCCGATGCGCTCCATCCCTTCTGGTACAAGCAGAATGTGTCGCCGCCGAAAAGCATGCAACTCTGGGATGACCTGATCACAGCCTTCGCGAAGCATCTGGTCGAGCGGTACGGTGTCGAAGAAACAGCGCAATGGTACTTCGAGGTGTGGAACGAGCCCAACATCGACTTCTGGGGCGGCATTCCGCGTCTTGAATCGTACTTTGATTTGTATGCTCACACCGCACGTGCACTCAAAGCCGTGAGCCCGCGCCTGCGTGTGGGTGGGCCTGCGACCGCGGCGGCTGCATGGATTCCGGAGTTCCTCGACTACGCCAGCAAGAACAACGTGCCGGTGGATTTTGTCAGCTCGCATGGTTATGACGATGAACCGACGCTGCGGCTGATCGGGAAGGACCTCGACGCGACGCTGCCGGAGGAGGATCACACATGCGCGGCGGTGGCTCATGTGCGCGAGCAGATCGATGCGTCTAAGCTGCCGAAATTGCCGCTGCTGTGGACCGAGTGGAACGTGCCGGGTGCCGACGAGCTGCGCGATACAGCGTATGTAGGCCCGGCGATCGCTGAAGCCATTCGCACGTGCGATGGCCATGTGGACCAGCTTAGCTTCTGGACCTTCAGCGACGTGTTCGAAGAAGGCGGACCGGCGCAGCGGCCTTTCTTCGGGCAGTTCGGCCTGCGCGCCATGTACGGCCTCAATAAGCCGAGCTTCTATGACTTTGCGCTGCTGCATAAGCTGGGTACGCAGCGACTTGCGAATCCGGCGGAGAATGTACTTGTAACGAAGCTGCTCGACGGTTCGCTTAGCGTTGCAGTGTGGAATCCGGTGAAGAACGAGAAGAGCGGACCGCCGATCACCCTTGCGCTTGAGTTCAGTGGCGTCGCGAAGAACGCTTCTGTGACCATCGAGCGCGTGGATGAGGACCACGGCAACGTGCTCACGAGTTACAAGGCGATGGGCAGTCCGCAGTACCCCAAGCCGGCGCAGGTGGAACAGATGAATCGTGAGTCGGCTCTGCCTGCGCCAGAACGCGCAACGCTGCGCAACGGCAGCCTCGCATTGCAGCTGGGGCAGTACGCGCTCGTGTTGGTGCACGTTGGAGCGAAACCGTGAGTCCTCCGGTGAGGGCGATGAGTGGGATCATGCCACGTCCTTCGGCGCAAGTGACACAATCATTCTGCAAACCCACTCATGACGGTGAAGCTGTCATGAATGGGGCACCCAGGGTTTCTTGGTTGTCCTTCCCGAAGGGAATCTGTGTACTTTATGTCGCTCCGGCGATGTACGTGCCAAGCATTACGATCAGGAGCAAGTTATGACTCACCGACATTCCTCAAGCCTTCGCTGCTGCATGGCAGCCGTACTCGCCATAGCCGCGGCCGCGGTCGTCCCTACATCCGCTTCCAGTTATGCCCAACAGCCTGTCACCGAACACCTCACCATCGATGCGCACGCGCCGGCCAAGCCCTTCCCGCACTTCTGGGAGCAGACCTTCGGCTCGGGCCGCGCAATTCTTTCGCTGCGCGAAAGCTATCGTAATGACCTGCGCACGGTGAAGGCTGCGACAGACTTCGAATCCATCCGTTTTCACGGCATTCTGATGGACGAGGTTGGCTTGTATGACCCCGACCGCCGCACGAAAAATCCAGGCTTGGAAGCGCAAGCCGCGAACGATGCGTCAGTCTATAACTTCAGCTACATCGATCAGATCTACGATGGCCTGCTTGCCAACCATGTAAGGCCGTTCATCGAGCTGAGCTTCATGCCGCAGAAGATGGCTGCCGACCCCTCACTCACGCAGTCCTTCTGGTACAAGCCGCATGTGTCTCCGCCCAAGGATTACAAGCTGTGGGACGGGATGATCACTGCGCTCGCGCAGCACCTTGTGCAGCGCTATGGACTCGACGAAGTGGCGCACTGGAAGTTCGAGGTGTGGAACGAGCCCAACCTCGACTTCTGGGGTGGCAAGCCGAAGCAGGAAACCTATTGGGAGCTTTACGACCACACCGCGCGTGCCGTCAAAGCTGTTTCGCCGCGCTTGCAGGTGGGTGGTCCTTCTACCGCGCAAGCTGCCTGGGTGGCGCCGTTTCTTGCGCACGTAAAGGCCGCCAACGTGCCTGCCGACTTTGTTTCCACGCACGTGTACGCCAACGATAGTGGGGACATCGTGCTCGGGATAAGTGAAAAGCTGCCCCGCGACCAAATGGTGTATCGCGCCGTCAAGAAGGTGCATGAAGAAGTGCTGCACTCGGCGTTTCCGAAGCTGCCTCTTCTCTTCTCGGAGTACAACGCGAGCTATGCGAACGAGCCCAACATCACCGACGCGCCCTACATGGGGCCGTGGTTGGCGAACACCATTCGTCAATGCGATGGCTTGGTGGATAGCATGGCCTACTGGGCCTTCTCCGATGTGTTTGAAGAGCAGGGCGTGGTGCACTCGCCGTTCTATGGAGGCTTCGGCGTGATCGCCGCGGACAACATTCCAAAGGCCGCACTGAATGTGTTCCGAGCGCTGCATACGCTTGGCACGCAGCGCCTCGCCGTGAACTCCGAGTCTGCCTTGGCCACCATGGACAGCAGCGGCAAGCTGGTACTCGCGCTGTGGGATTACGCGCCACCCACCGGCGAAGGTGCGAGCTACACGATGCCGAAAGGGCCCGCCGGACCGGCTCGCACGTTTGATCTTGAGTTGAAGGGCGTACCCGCTGGCGCAAGTGTTGAAGTACTGCGCGTCGATGAAGACCATGGCAATGTGCTGAAGGCCTTCAACGCCATGGGCCGGCCACCAGGCGCGTTGACGCAGGAACAGATCAAGCAACTGCAAGCCGCCGGAGCTATGGCGCCCGCGGAGCACTTGCAACTGAGCAACGGACACCTGTCGCTCACGGTGCCGGCCCATGGACTGGCGGTGCTGGCGGTACAGCCATGAAGCCTTGGGGATGGCTGTCTGAATATTCCTCAGCGACTAAAGCCGCAGCACTTTTGCTGCTTGTGTTGGCGCGGCTGAAGCTGTGTTCTACCGATCGAGCAAGCCATAAAATCGTCTTCTTCGTCCATCAACATGGCCTTCTAGGGAGCGCGCTGTTTGGCCTTCTGGGGAGCACGCCGTGAGCGTCAGCCGGCGCAGGCTTTTGCAATGGCTGGGCGAAGGTGCGCTCGCGGTTTCGCTGCCTTCTTTCTGCCCTGCAGAAGCACAGCGCGCCGGTCGATCGCCCCGTGAGCGTTCCCCTACAGCGCAAACGTCATTTCGGCTGAGCCACACGGATGAAGCGTTGCTCGACGAGATCGAACGCGCGGCTTGCCGCTTTTTCGTCGAACAGGCCGACCCCGTTACGGGTCAGGTGCTCGACCGCGCGGCGGCCATCAACCTAACAGGCGCGCTCAGCCCCAACCGCATGGCGAGCATCGCGGCCACGGGCTTCGGTCTGGCCGCGCTGTGCATTGCGGATCGCCGTGGCTACGTGCCGCACGCGCCAGTGCGCGCTCAGGTGCTACGCACGCTCAAGTTCCATGCGGAGCAGTTGCCGCACGAGCACGGCTTCTTCTATCACTTCAACGACCGCACCACCGGCACGCCGATGCAGTTCAGTGAACTATCTTCGATCGACACGTGCCTGCTGCTGTGCGGCGTCCTCACGGCGCGCGCGCACTTTCATCGCGACGCCGACATTGTGCGTTACGCCACGTCGATTTACGAGCGTGTGGACTGGCCGTGGATGCTGAATGGGGCGCAGCAGTTCTCCATGGGCTGGAACCCGCCCACCTCCAAGCGCCCCGGCTTTTTGAAAGCCACATGGAACCACTACTGCGAGATGATGATGCTGCCGCTGCTGGCGATGGGCTCGCCCACGCATCCGGTCGGCGACTTCATTTGGCACAGCTTCACGCGGCCAAAGATGACCTACGCGGATTTCACCTACATCAGCGCGGCTGATCCACTATTCGTGCACCAGTACAGCCACGCGTTCTATGACTTCCGCCATGTGCGCGATGAGTATGCAAACTACTTCGAAAACTCCATCACGGCTACGCGCGCGCACAAGGCGTTCTGCCTGTCGCTCAACTTTCCCTATGGCGAGGATTACTGGGGCATCTCGGCTTCGGATTCCGCGACGGGCTATCAGGCCTGGGGTGGGCCGCCGCGCATCGGACGCGTCGATGGAAGCGTGGTGCCGTACGCTACAGCGGGATCGCTGCCGTTTCTGCCCGAAGAGTGCCTTGTGGTGCAAGGGGCGCTACGGGCACGTTTCAGCGAGCACGGCTGGGGCCGGTATGGCTTCTGCGATGTGATGCATCCAGCCGTGAACTTCTATGACGGCGACGTGCTCGGCATCGACCTTGGCATTACCGTGTTGATGGCCGAAAACCTGCGCTCCGGCTTTGTGTGGGAGACCTTCAAGCGCAACCCGGAAGTGGGGGAAGCGATGCGTAAGGCAGGCTTCGTGCCGGATGTGGGAGGCTGAAGCAGCTCTTTAAATAGATGTGACTCGGTCAGAACTTTTGGCTGTCATTCAGCAGCCTTTGCTCTTCTTGTTATCTTTCCCGAAGGGAATCTGCGTTTGTACCGCACTTGTATCTGGAGGAGAACAACTAGAGCTTTTGCGTTGACGCGTACTTTCACTTATGCCGTCATCCTGAGCCTGAGCGCAGCGAAAGAGAAGGATCTCTGTATCTCCTGCGGCAGCACGGGTTCAGGCAAATACGGGGATGCTTCACTGCGTTCAGCATGACGGCTCACAATTACATTTGAAGCAAAAAGAGGTTGTCCTCAGCTCCTTTGCGCCGCTTATTTGCCGGCAAAAGCAAACCGCGGGTCTTCACTACGCAGACGGTAAAGCCGTCTGCTCCGGTCGAAATGACAGTGTTTAAGGTCGAAATGACAGTGTTACTTTGTTCATGGACCGGGAACACTGACGCTCGCCATTCACTTCGGTGTCACAGCCGCTGCAGCCGTCAATGCATCCAATGCCGAAGCCTGTGCGCCCGCGTTGCCCGCAGCCGCAGGCCCGGACCACACCACACTGAAG
>CAXTBQ010000129.1:0-5332 GCA_964242065.1 uncultured Terriglobus sp.
TCCTCGTACGGTCCCTTATGGTCGGTGACGGTGCCGTTCTCAAAGTGCCAGATGCGGGTGCCAACCTCTTCAATCAGGTCCTGGTCGTGCGTGACGAGCAGCACCGTGCCCTCGTACTTTTGGAGCGACTGGTTCAGCGCGTTGATGCTTTCCAGGTCGAGGTGGTTCGTCGGCTCGTCCAGGATCAGGATGTTGGGCCTCTGCATCATCAGCTTGCAAAACAGCAGCCGGGCCGCCTCACCACCGGAGAGGGCGTCGGTCTTCTTCATCCCCTCTTCGCCGCGAAACAGCATCTGGCCAAGGATGCCGCGGATCTCTTCCGTCGACTTCTTCGGGTCGTAGCTGTGTAACCACTCGGCGACGGTAGTGCCTTTTTCGATGGCGGCGGTGTGGTCCTGCGCGAAGTAACCGATCTGCGCCTCGTGCCCCCACTTCACGTCGCCTTGCGTTCGAACAAAGTCGTTGTCCTGCACGTCAGGCACGCCGGAGAGCAGCGACTTTAGCAAGGTTGTCTTGCCGGTACCGTTGCGCCCCATCAAGATGACCTTGTCGCCACGCATCAGGGCGCTGGTAAAAGGCTTGAACACAGGGCCTGTTGACCCGTCGGGCGCTGGAGTGTCGTAGGTCTTGGTCACGGCGTCCACTTCCAGCACGTGCTTGCCGCTGGGGCGCAGCATGTCGAAGCGGATGAACGGACGCTGGATGTTGGACCGCGCCAGCTCTGTGGTGGCCAGCCGCTCGACTTCCTTCTTGCGGCTGTTCACCTGGCTGGAGCGCGTACCGGCGCTGAAACGCGCGATGAAGTCGTTGAGCTGCTCGATCTTCTTGGTGCGCTCTTCGTTCTGGTTCTCGATGCGAGTGCGGACGCTGACCTTCTGCATCACCATGTCATCGTACCCACCGGGGTAGGTGATGATCGTTTGATAATCGATGTCGGCCGTATGGGTGCACACCGCGTTCAGGAAGTGGCGGTCGTGCGAGATGGTGATCAGCGTGCCACGGTAGCTCAGCAGGAAGTCCTGTAGCCAGTGCACCGACTCAAGATCGAGGTAGTTCGTGGGCTCGTCCAGCAGCAGCGCTTCCGGCGCGCCGAACAGCGCCTGCGCCAGCAGCACGCGGACTTTCTGGCCACCCTGCAGCTCGCCCATGGTGCGGTTGTGCACCTCATCGGGAATATCGAGACCCTGCAGCAGGATGGCGGCATCGCTCTCGGCCTCGTAGCCGTTCTCGTCGCCCACCACGCCTTCCAGCTCGCCCAGGCGGATGCCGTCGTCGTCGGTCAGTTCGGCCTTGTTGTAGAGGATTTCACGCTCTTCCATGGCGGCCCACAGCGGCGCGTTACCCATAATGACGGTGTCGATCACGCGCAGGGCGTCGAACTGGTACTGGTCCTGCCGCAGCACGCCAATCTTGCGCGGGCGGATGACTGTACCCTTTTGCGCCTCAAGCTCGCCCGTGAGCACCTTCATAAAGGTGGACTTGCCCGCACCATTGGGGCCGGTCAAGCCATAACGGCGACCGGAGATAAATTGCGTCGACACGTCCTCAAACAGGATCTTCGAGCCGTACCGCATCGTGACATTCGAAACAGAGATCATTAAGATCCATTTTCGCATGTACTCCACGACGGGGCTTCTAACTGCAAGGCGTCAGACCGCGGCCGGTCTCCGCCACAGCAAACCTGCTCCAGCCAGCAATCCCGTGCCCACAAGCAGCAGGGCTGAAGGTTCCGGCGCGGGCGCAATCGCGCCCAGCAACTCCTCGTTTAGCAGCAGTCTGCCGCTGCCATCCAGTAGCACAAAATCCGTGTCGCAGTCGGTGCCGCAGGTGAGTCGATAGGTGCTGTCCGGGGTGTTTGTGCTGATGCTGAAGTAGTACATGACCGTCGAGGGACTGGTGGCGTTGTAAATGGTCGCGCTAAGTAGGTGCGCGGCGGGCGTATAGGTGGTCAGGCCCGGAACAGTCAAACTGTAGTTCTGACCGTTTGTTATGTCTCTGAAGACCAGGTTGGCCGCAGTAAGAACAGAGCTTGCTGAAAAGTTCAGCGTACCGCTTAACGTGCCTTGGTCAGGGCTCGCGTGGATGCCGGTCATGGTAGTTTGGGCGGAAAGCGAGTAGATCCCTACGGGAAGCGTGTCGGCGTAAGCAGGTGAGAACGCAGCAGAAGCGGCCACCAGTGCGGGCAAAAGCGGAAGCAGGCGCATAGCGATTCCTCAGTTGAATTTGGCCGAGAGAAGGGTTGATCAAGCTCAGCCGCGGCAATCCTACTTCAAACGGCTGTAGCGGCAAAGAATATTCCAGGTGAATACATCGAGCGCGAGAGGAACGGCGGGCAAGTTCCGCCCTTCATAGTTTTGTGTACCCTCATCGAGGCGAACAGGGCACTCTGAAGGTTGCCGGCCGCATCACACTGCTGAATGACCGCAAAGAAGGCAGCCGCCAAGCCGAGCAGTAAGCAGAAGGCTGAGAAGCCGCTGACGCCCGCACAGCAGGAGCGCGAAGAGAAGCGTAAAGCCAAGGAAAAGCTCGCCAGGAAGAAAGCCAACATCAAGGCCGCGCGTGAGCGCCAGAAAGCCGAGGCTGCCGCTGCAGACGAGCGCCGCCTGACGGACCCCATGGCCTCGTGCGGCTGGCCCGACACGGATGAGAACGGGCTGACCATGCCGCCCTTCCCCGCTGATGCCATGCGCCTTGGCTTCCCGGTGAAGGTCATGGGCCGCCCTGACTTGAAGAGCAACGACACCCGCGGCTGGCGGCTAAACCCGCACCTGCGCGTTTCGCTTGGCTACATGTGCGAAACGTTCGAGTATCTGCGCCAGCACGACATCCGCATGTACCGGATGAGCAGCGACCTGGCACCGTACCACACACACCCGGACATGCCGCAGTTCCACGGGATGGTGGAAGAGAGCCGCAGCGACCTGGAACACGTGGGCAAGCTCGCCAAGGCGCAGGGTCTGCGGCTGAGCTTCCACCCGTCGCAGTACATCGTGCTGAACAGCGACAACGAAACGCTGACGCGCAAGTCCATCGCCGACCTCGAATCGCAGGCCACCATGCTGGACCACATGGAGCTGCCGCCGGAGGCGATCATGGTCATCCACGTGGGCGGAGCCTACGGCAACCGCAAACAAGGTTGCGATAACTGGGTGCGGACGTGGTCGCGCCTGAGCGAACCCGTGCAGCGACGCCTGGTGCTGGAGAACGATGACATTCGCTTCTCCTCCGCCGACGTGCTCAGCATCCACGAACGCACGGGCGTCAAGTGCGTGTGGGATTACCAGCACCACTGGTGCATGAATCCGGAAGGCCTGCCGCTTGTCCCCACGCTGGAGCGGTTCCTGGAGACGTGGCCGGAAGGCGTACGGCCCAAGATGCACTTCAGTTGCGCCCGCACGGAAATGCGCGAGATCAAGCGCAAGAACAAGAAGACCAACCTGATCGAGACCGTTCTGCAGCCACCCATCTGGACCGGCCACGCCGATTACAACAACCCGTTTGAGACGCTCACGTTTCTGCGCTCCATCCAGCACCTAGAGACGGACATCATGCTCGAGAGCAAGGCCAAGGACCTGTCTCTGATCCGCCTGCGCAACGACATCGCCCGCTTCGCGCCCGAACTCGCGCCACGGTACGGCATCAGGTTGGATGCACCAGTCGAAGACGTGGCTGAACTGGTTGAAGCGGAGCACAGCGCAGAGCAGAAGCAGCAGAGTGAGCGTTAGTTCTGGTGCCGCAGACCAGACGCGATACGAGCGAGTTGCGGGCGATGGTGGTTGTGGTGAAGCCTTAGAAACGTGAGGACATCCGGCACTGTCATGCGACCCGCTCGTGGATGCGCGAACACTCCAGGTTTCAGATCTGACGGCTTCAAGCCTTCCAGAAAACTCTGCCATGCATCGCGCGCGTGCTGCCACTTGTGCAGTGCTTCCTCAGAGCTGCATACCTTCGCGGGCAGCACCATGCTGGCAGTGTCTGGCACCTTGATCCTTAGCGGAAGCCACATCACGAGGAAGATGACGCGGTTGCCGAATCGCTCTTCCCTGGTGGGAACCGGCCCTTTGGCATTCTTTCGTGCCTCAGCGAGCAAGCCGGATTCTACCCTGGCGATGTGATCGATTACTTGCGCCGCAGACCAGCTGTTAGGAGCAGGCCGGTACTGCATCTGGTCTGGCGTCCACCCGGTGACCGGAGCGAGCAGCTTAACGCGGCTCCTTTCAAGACGCTCAAACGCGCGCTGAAGCCGCGGCAGCATGATTCCCATGCTAGGGCTGTAATCGCCCTTGCGCCAGCACAATCTACAGTAAAGTTGCTACAACTAGGCAGAGCCGAGTTGGACCAGGTGCTAAGTTCGGCGAGTGGAGAAATCAATGAGCCGTTTCGGCGTAGCGATGCTGTTCTTTGTTCTAGGAGTTGTTGCGGTTCCCGCCGGTATCTGGCTGTACCTTTCCTACGGCCACCCGCCAGTTGCGGTCGCCGATCCTTCTTTTCCTGCCGAGGCTGCCATCGTGCACAATCCCCTGCATGCCCGCATCGACCGGGAGATGCTCGCAGCCTCGCCTGTTCCGGTGAACGATCAAACGCTCACCGAAGGCGCAGCCGTGTACAAGCAGCAATGCGGCTTCTGCCATGGCTTTCCTGGCCATGAGGCCGCGCTTGCAGACAACATGTTCCCGGGGGCTCCGCAACTTTGGGAGCGGCATCACGATGGAGCAGTGGTCGGCGTTTCGGACGATCCGGTCGGCGAGACCTACTGGAAAGTGAAAAACGGCATCCGTCTGTCCGCCATGCCGTCTTACGTAAAACTGCTGTCGGACCGGCAGATGTGGGAAGTGAGCGATTTGCTAAAGCATGCCGACCAGCCTCTTCCGGACAGCGCGCAGAAGCAGTTGCAACCGACCGTGCCTGCGGAACAGTAAGGGAACCTGGCATAGCGGTCTCTTAGCGCAGGCACTGCGGCAAGCCTCCTTCTATCGTGCTTCTTCGCGAAGTGCTTTCAGCAGGTTTGTTACGTTGCCCGAATCAATGGACTGCATGGCTGCTCTGACGCCCTCGCGAGTTGAGTGCGCCACGCCAGCCACCTGCAGCACGGCCGCCGCGTTCAGCAAAACGATGTCGCGTTGCGGCCCATGATCGCCCGCAAAGATCGACTCGAGAATGCCTGCATTCAAGTCCGCATCCCCACCACTAAGGGCATCCTGCGACAGCACCAGGCCAGCGTCTTCTGGCCGGATGATGCTTTGGGTGACATGGTTTCCCTTGACCTGTGCCACCACACTTTCGCCGGACAGCGAAAGCTCATCCAGCCCACCCGCGCCATGCACCACCAGCG
>CAXTBQ010000129.1:5432-8047 GCA_964242065.1 uncultured Terriglobus sp.
GTGCGGATGCCGAGCGATTCCAGCACGTCAGCCGAGCCGCAGCGCGAAGTCACGGCGCGGTTGCCGTGCTTGGCAATCTTTGCGCCTGCCGCCGCGGCAACAAGTGCGACCGCGGTGGAGATGTTGAAGGTGCCGCAGCCGTCACCGCCGGTGCCGCAGGTGTCCACCAGCGTGTCGCGTTCAGCGTCGGATAGTGGCAGCTTCACGGAGGCAGAGCGCATGGCGTCGGCAAAGCCTGCCAGTTCCGCTGCGGTCTCGCCACCCTCGTGCAGCGCGCTCAGCAGGGCGGACATCTCGTTCTCGCTGAACGTGCCCGCCAGCAGCGCGGCCATCAAGTCACGGGCATCCTGAAACGGCAGAGCGTCGCCCCCATTCACTACGCTTGCAAGCAGTGCCACAGGGTCCATAGCTGACATTTTCTCGCAGATACGCGTCGCGCGGAAACGGGCGACGGCGCGGTTGCCATTTACGGCTGTCACCGTCGTCCGCTACCATTCCCTGACAGCACCAAGATCACCGCCGGAGTTTGCCCCTAGATGAAGATTCACGAGTACCAGGCCAAGGACATCCTGCGGAAGTATGGCGTGCCCGTACCCGAAGGCGAAATGGTGACCACGCTGGAAGAGGCCGACCACGCCGCCAAGCAGCTGTTTTCCGCAGGCAACCCGGTCGTTGTGGTCAAGGCGCAGATTCACGCGGGCGGCCGCGGCAAGGGCGGCGGCGTCAAGGTGACCAAGTCGTTGGATGATGCGAACGCCGCGTCGAAGGCCATCCTGGGCATGCAGTTGGTCACGCACCAGACCGGGCCGCAGGGGCAGAAGGTGCAGCGGCTACTGGTCGAAGCAGGTTCCGCCATCGACCGCGAACTCTACCTGGGCATCGTGCTGGACCGCGCCACGTCAAAGCTGACCTTCATGGCGTCGCAGGCAGGCGGCATGGAGATTGAGGAGGTCGCGGCAGAGAACCCTGACGCTATCTTCAAGGAAGCCATCGAGCCTGCGCTCGGCTTGCAGCCGTGGCAGGCGCGCAATCTCGCCTTCAAGCTGGGCCTCCAACCCGCACAGATCAATCCGGCGGTCAGCTTCATGCTCGGCCTGTACAAGGCCTTCATTGAGACCGACTGTTCCCTGCTGGAGATCAATCCGTTCATCACCACCAAAGACGGCAAGTTGGCCGCGCTGGACTGCAAGATCAACTTCGACGACAACGCCATGTACCGGCACAAGGACCTGAAGGAATTGCGCGACGTAGCCGAGGAAGACCCGCTCGAGGTCGAGGCCAGCAAGGATTCGCTGAACTACATTAAGCTGGACGGCAGCATTGCCTGCATGGTGAACGGCGCGGGCCTGGCCATGGCAACCATGGACATTATCCAGTACAGCGGCGGTTCGCCGGCGAACTTCCTGGATGTGGGCGGCGGCGCCAACCAGCAGCAGATCGAAGCAGCGTTCGCCATCCTGCTGGCCGACCCGAATGTGAAGGCCATCTTCATCAACATCTTCGGCGGCATCCTGCGCGTGGACGTGCTGGCAACTGCTGTGGTCGCAGCAGCACGCAACCTGAATGTCACCTTGCCGCTGATTCTCCGGCTTGAAGGAACGAACGTGGAAGAGGGCCGAAGAATTCTTGAAGAATCGGGATTAAAGTATGCCGTCGGAGCGACTATGGCAGAGGCAGCGAAGCTGGCGGTAGAAGCCGCTCAATAGATATTTGGCGAAGGAACATTTAGGTGAACAAGAGCCTTTCAGGTCGCTTTCTTTTGTGGTTTGGTGTCTTTCTCTCAGTGTTGTGGTTGTTCCGCATGTTTACATCACGCCTAAGCCCCTCACCCATGCTGCTTGTCTTCGGCCTCGGGCTAATACTCGCAGGCAGGTTTTTGCAGGGGAAGTTAGCACCGAGAGAGGTGTCCCCGCCTTCGCCACCAGTGCCGTTTGGTTTCAATCCAACCTATGCTCATGACAACATCGCTTTCGATGTATCAGCAAAGCAAGTTTGGCTCCGTGAGGGGGACCGAAGCCGCGTATTTGCAAGAAGCGACATACTTGGATGGCAGGTTGAATACGGAACAGTGAAGGCTCCTGACATGTATAGCGGGGGTGTCATCAATCGAGGAACAGAAGCAAAGACAAGCATTCGCCTTGCTGTCCAAACCAAAGACATGGAGCACCCCGTTTACCGCGTGCGATTTGCGCGACGGAATAGATGGCTAAACAGCGAAGGTAACCATGCTGATGCTGTTGCTTGGTCAAATAGGCTGACAGCCTTCATGAACTCCTAACCGCTCGCAACCACTCTAGAGCGTCCGCCTCAACTTCTTCATGCTTTGCTAGGTATTAGAGGAACACTCATGTCGGTTTTAGTCGATAACAACACCCGCCTCATCGTGCAGGGCATCACCGGCCGTGAAGGCACCTATCACGCAAAAGGCTGCGCAGAGTATTCCAAGCAGTTTGGCAACGACATCGTCGTGGGCGGCGTGACGCCGGGCAAGGGCGGCACCACGCATGAGGGTTGGCACGTGTTCAATACAGTAGAAGAAGCAGTGCGTGAGACCGGTGCCCACGCGACCATGATCTTCGTCCCTCCACCGTTTGCGGCCGACGGCATCATGGAAG
>CAXTBQ010000130.1:0-7964 GCA_964242065.1 uncultured Terriglobus sp.
GGTTGTAGCGCGGGGCGCTCCTCCGCGGGGCTGCCCTCCCCTTCCTGGCTCCGGGGCGGGCCCCGCGGCCATAGCCGATGCGCAGGCGACGCTGGAGTAGGGACGTGCTGGCCTTACCAAACTCGAAAACCAGGCGCACGGCGTCGTGGAACAGCTCGTCCTCGGGACCGTCGTCCAAGCCCTCGCGATCGTTGGTCTTATCGTCCTTGGGACCGTCCAGGAAGCCTTCGACGTACTCGGCCTCGCCCTGCGCCTTCCAGAAGTCAACCACGTCTGAGATTTCCTTTTCCGTGACGAAGGGTGCGTGCACACGCTGCAGGCGGCTGGTGCCGGGCGGTAGAAAGAGCATGTCGCCGCGGCCCAGTAGGCTTTCCGCGCCGTTCGAATCGATGATGGTGCGCGAGTCCACCTTGGTGGCCAGCCGGAAACTCATGCGGGTGGGCACGTTGGCCTTGATGAGGCCGGTAATCACATCCACGCTGGGCCGCTGCGTGGCGAGCACCAGGTGGATGCCGACCGCACGCGCCATCTGCGCCAGCCGGGTGATGCTCTCCTCCACGTTGCTCTTGTCCAGCATCATCAGGTCGGCTAATTCGTCGATGATGATCATGATGCACGGTAACGGCTCCTGCGGCAGGCCGTCTTCATCAAAAAGTTGGCCCGTGTCAAACAGCCGGTTGTATTGATCCAGGTTGCGCACATGGCGGCTTGCTAGTAGCTTCAAGCGACGCTCCATCTCGCGCACTGCATTCTTAAGGGCATTCGCGGCGAGCTTCGGCTCCGTGATGATCGGTGTAAACAGGTGCGGAATGCCCTCGTACATGCCCAGTTCTACGCGCTTGGGATCCACCAGAATCATGCGTACCTGCTCCGGCGTGGCCTTGAACAGCACGCTCATGATCATGGCGTTAATAGCGACGGACTTACCGGAGCCGGTGGAGCCGGCGATGAGCACGTGCGGCATGGCGGCGAGGTTCGCCGTGACGATGCGGCCGTTGATGTCCTTGCCCATCGCCATTTCGACCTTGCTCTTGGAGTTGGCGAAGCCCTCGCTCTCCACCACATCGCGCAGCCAGATGGTTTCCCGTTCACCGTTGGGCACCTGGATGCCAACGGTGCTCTTGCCGGCCATGCGTTCGATCAGGATGGATTCGGCGGCCATGGCGAGGCACAGATCATCGGCCAGGCCGGTGACGCGGCTGTACTTGATACCCGCATCCGGGCGGAACTCAAACGTAGTGACCACGGGGCCGGGGTTGATCTGCGTCACCTGGCCATCTACGCCGAACTCGCCACACTTTTCCACCAGGATGCGAGCCTCATCACGCAAAGCCTCTTCGCGCACCGCGGAGTGCTCGTCATTGCGATAGAGCAGAGACGAGGGAGGGAGCTGATAGCCATGCACGCTCTTGGCGGTTAGTGTCACCGTCTTTATGGTTTCGTCAGCGCGCCGTCCAAATGAAATAGGCTGCTCCTGCGGAATCGCTGCAGCCGTGACTTCGGCTCGCGTGGAAGTCACGGGGAAAGGCACGACTTCGCCCATGCGCGTAGGTGCATCTTTCGTCTTCGCCAAAGGATTGCCGGCCCAAGCGAAGGGGGCTTCCTGCGTTTTCGTGCCCTCTTCAGGAGGCGTATTCCAGCCCGCAAAGTTTCCCTGTGACGGTCGCGACGCTTCATTCAGTAGGTCGTGCGCCTCAAGCTGCGCATCGGCCGCAGCCTGCAGGTGGCCCGGCAGCGGTGCAAACTCCGGCTCCGGACCGGCATCCACGTCTGTTCGCGGCATCTGCGACCAGACTGTCCGGCTCGGCGGGACCACGTGCAGGCTATTGTCACGGTCTGCGTGTATGCCCTTGCGGCGAAATGTCCAACGAGCGAACAGGCCGCCAAGCAGCGTTCCGCTGGCGGCACGCTCTGCTGCAGCCGCTGCTCTCGCCTCTTGGACCTGCTGCTTGGCGGCTGTGCGTTCGCGGCGGGTTTCCAAACGATTCGCGGCCCGTGCGGCTCGCAGGTTGGCACGTCCACCGCGCCACTGGATGTAGCGTTCCCGGGTGCGGTACACCAGGCCCAGCCGCTGTCCGGCCCAGTCCTGCGCCGTGTTGAAGGTAAACGTGGTGCTGAGATACAGACTGAGGAGCAGGAGCAGTCCAACCACGATGCACGCACCGGGATAGTTCAGCATCGTAGACGCGAAATCCGCCGACAGGCGTCCTGACACCCCCTCAATGGGCAGCGCTCCCCGCCAGCGAAGGTGCAGCGGAATCAGCGCCAAGGCAGCCGGTGCCGCAATCATCCAAAGTACGAATCCGATCGTCTTCGCCGCGGGAGAACCCTGCGGGCGCGATCGCATCCAGCAGAGCCCGAGCCGCGCCAACAGCAGAGGTACCGCAAATACGGCAACGCCGAACGCCTGCAGCAGCAGATCGCTTGCTATGGCTCCCGCGCGACCAATCCAGTTGTGTATGGCGCGTGTCGCGGAAAAGCCGCTGGCTGTATTCCATGAGGCATCGGTCGGAGAGTAGCTGACCAGTGCCAGCAGCGACAGCACAGCAACTGCCAGCACACTCAAGCCCAGCACTTCATTCAGCCGCCGGCTGCGGGTTGGCGTCATCTCCAGGCGTAGCGGCTTCATTTTGTTTCACTCCTGTTGCGCTGCGTGTCCGGGTATCTTCTGGAGACGAACGGTTCGCGCATCCAAGCTGATTCTCTCGCGCTGCTGGCGTGTTAGGAAGTCGAACTTAGGGAGGAACCCGCGCGGGCAACCCGCCTGCTCGGCCTGTTCTCCTATGCGTCTGTACGTGCTGGTGCGGAGCATTGCCGCCCGGCGATGAGTTCGCAAACGAGGCGCGGAGCGCCGAAAGGATCAGACTATGGCAGAGAGCCTGAAGGAAACAGAAAGCGTTCTGAAGGACGTAATCAAGTCGCTGATTGATGGACAGGAAGGCTTCAAGGACATCGGTGAGAAGCTGGAAGATGACACCCTGAAGCGGTACTTCCTTGCTGAAAGCTTGAAGCGTGCTCAGTTCAAGGGCGAATTGGAGGACCTCCTGATCAAGGAAGGCGTTTCCGATGCGTACAAGGAGAGCGGCACAGTTGCGGGTGCACTGCACCGCACCTGGGGTGATCTGAAAGCCAAGCTCGGCGGCGGTGATCACACCCTGCTGGACTCTGCCGAACAGGGAGAGGACGTGGCCAAGAAGGCCTACTCCGACGCGCTCAAACACGAGCTTCCGCTCCCTGTGCACCAGTTGCTGAGCACCCAGGCAGCGCACATCCAAACCTCGCATGACTATGTAAAGGCAGCACGCGATAGCCGCAAGTAAGTAGTGTGAACTTTACCGCTGAAAGGCTCCGCTCCGGCGGAGCCTTTCAGCTTTGAACTAGCGGGGTATTCGCATGAAGTTTCAAGGCACTTTACGGACTGCCGGTCTCGTACTTCAATCGCTCCTCTACGGGGCCGCAGGCGTAAATCACTTCCTTCACAGCAGCTTTTACACGAAGATCATGCCGCCGCATTACAGCCATCCTCTGCAACTGGTGCAGGTCAGCGGCATCGCGGAGGTGCTGGGAGGAGCCGGTCTGCTGATACCTCTTACCCGTCGGTTTTCCGCATGGGGACTGGTACTCATGCTCCTTGTCTACTGCGACGTGCATGTCTACATGGCTCGTCATCCGGAGCGTTTCGCGTCCGTGCCTGCGTGGGCGTTGTATGCACGGCTCCCGCTGCAACTGGTGCTCATCTACTGGGCCTGGATGTACACCCGGAGCGATCGCGGAAGAGAAGTCACACCTGCATAAAGTCTCAGCAAGCAGCTGAGTTGATGGTAGATCGTCGCGTCGCATTCGCGTCAAGAGCGCGAAACCAATCGGCATAAGGTGTGTTGCTCACCATGCGACGGTTGTAGTCAGGTGCTCCGTCGCTCCACCATGCCGGGCCGCGCTCACCCAGGGCGTGCTTTGCGGTGTCAACCTGATGGCGCGCTCGTTCGCGGGCCGCGGTATCACCCGCTCGCAGGGCGCGCCCCTTGGCACTACGTGCCTGCATCAGCTCGCGGGTAAGGCTCTGGCGTTCCTGTGTCGAGAGTGCCGGGTTGGAGCAGCGCCACAGCCGTCCGCGCACCACGAAATAGCGGCCGTCCGGCGTCACGGGGGCGACTCTGTTGGGAGCTTCATCTGCTTTGACCATGCAACGTTACGATGCAACACCATTGGTAGACTGAGCCTATGGCCCTTCAAAATCTCGAACATCGTATCGAGCATGCGTTCCTGTTGGGCGCTGCGGCTGTGGCAGAGCGCGCCTCGATTGAGGCTTTCAACGAACTGCGCGACGCACTGGAGAGCGGCACTGTACGCTCGGCCGAGCCGGACGACACATCGGCCCTGGGCTGGAGGGTGAATGCATGGGTGAAGCGGGGTATCCTGCTGGGCTTTCGCCTGGGTTCGTTGGTAGAGATGGGCGCGGGCGCCTTTGTCGACAAACACACCTATCCTGCGCGGGTTTTTACCCCGGAGCAGGGGGTTCGCATCGTGCCTGGCGGCTCAAGCGTTCGCGCAGGTGCTTACCTGGCTAAGTCCGTGGTCTGCATGCCCCCCATGTATGTCAACGTGGGTGCGTACGTGGACGAGGGCGCCATGGTGGACTCGCACGCGCTGGTGGGCTCGTGCGCGCAGGTGGGTAAGCGCGTGCATCTAAGCGCCTCTGCGCAGATCGGTGGTGTATTGGAGCCGGTGAATGCGACGCCCGTCATCATTGAAGATGACGTTCTGGTGGGCGGTAACACAGGCGTCTACGAGGGTACTGTAGTCCGCAGCCGGGCAGTGCTGGCGGCGGGTACCATCCTGACGCGCGGCACGCCAGTCTACGACGTCGTAAACAACACAACGCTGCGGGCAACAGCGAACACTCCGCTGATCATTCCTTCCGGCGCGGTCGTGGTCCCGGGCTCGCGTGCCCTCAGCAAACCGGGTGCGGAACGTTTGAGCGTGTATACGCCCATCATCGTGAAGTATCGCGATGAGAAGACGGAACTGTCGCTTGCACTGGAAGACCTGCTTCGCTAAACGCATGGCCATCGTTCACAGAGCGTACGGAACCGGCTGGCCAAGATCGGTCCTCCTTACCGTTGCGATACTGCTCTGCGCCATTGGCTTGCTCGCGTTACACCCGGCGCGGCAGGCAAAACGGTACATTGGTTGGGTGCACGGGAGAGACAAGATGAAACACCTTCGCGCTGTGATGTTGGGAGCGACCACGGCGGCAGCTCTGGTGCCGGGTGCTATGCAGGGCCAGAGTGTGCCCGCACCCGAGGAGTGGAAGGTTCAGGAGCAAATCCCTCGTGTGTTGATGACGCCGGCTTACCCCCTAAACCAGTCGATTGCAAGCCTGCCTGCAGACACACGCATGCTCAAGTCCGGGAATCCCTACACGCCAAAGTCCATCGTGGAGGTGTTCTATCAGACGTTCGGGCAGGCTCATCTGCGTGTGGACACAAGCATGCCGGTGACAGTAGTGGATACGCGTCAGAAGACAGATGTAACCATTCCCATCAACATCAGCACGAAGTGGGGTAGCGACGACGCATCGCATGTGCCCGCAAAGGATTGCAGGCTGGAGGGGCCGGACAATCCCAAGGGTGACCGGCACTGCATCATCTACGACACGGCAACCGGCATCCTGCACGAGACGTTCGGCACCACCATCGAAGGCGGCAAGTACAACGCGCTGGCGTACCGCCGCTGGAACACGAACAAGAATGAGCATGGCAAGGCGGGCCAGAACTCCGCGGATGCGGCGGGTCTTCCGATCCTCCCTGTGCTGCTTCGATACAGCGAGGCGTCTACGGGGCCGGTGAACCACGCTCTGCGTTTCACCATCAGCCTCTCCCGCAACAACGCAAATGGCGGTGCGTTCAGTCCTCCGGCGTCGCACGCCGCGGGCCAGAACTGGGGTTCCACGGCCTACATGGGCATGCGGCTCCGGCTGCGGGACGACTTCGATGCGTCCGGGTTCTCGGCCATGAACAAGACCATCCTTACCACGATGAAGACCTATGGCATCGTGCTGGCGGATAACGGTCTGAGCGGTTTGATCGTGGCGGACGATGATCCACGTTGGAATGGCGAGGATCTTACGAAGCTTGGTGCCATCACGTTGCGCGACTTTATCCCAGTGAACACGGGTCCAATCATCGACGAGACGGGTCATCCGGTCGAGTAGTCGCGCAGGACACAGCAGCCTGCAATAATCATGAAACATGATTCGGTCGCTCCTGAACCAGCAACATGAGGAAACGGACAGCGACGGCTTCCGGCTGCGCGGACTAGGGTTCTCGCGGCTCGATGGCTTTTCAGACGTTGTCTTCGGCTTTGCGCTGACGCTGCTGGTGGTGTCGCTGGAGGTGCCAAGAAACTTTGGATAACTGCACCATCTTTGGGGTGCATTTCTGCCGTTCAGCATCAGCTTCCTGTTGCTGATGCTCATCTGGTACGCACACTTCTCGTTCTTCCGCCGGTTCGGCACGCATGATGCAGGCACGATTTGGATCAACGGCCTGTTGCTGTTTGTGGTCCTGTTCTATGTATATCCGCTCAAGTTCCTGTTCCTTTCTGCGTTCGGGCGGGTGGAATCCCTCAGCAGCCGGCAAGAGTTGACGGAGGTGGTGCTGCTGTTTTCCATCGGGCAGGCCACACTGTACTTCCTGTTTGCAGGGCTGTACGCCAATGCTTACCGTCAGCGCGAGAAGCTGGAATTGACTCCGCTGGAGTGCTTTCTTACTAAGAACTCAGTCGTGGAAGAGGCCGGCACCGGCTTTGTCGGAGTTCTTGTTGCCCTGCTTGCAGGGGTGCTGCCGCCGGGCCACGCGGGCACGGCATGCCTCGTCTTTCTGCTCATCGGCGTGTGGAAGAGCGCCATGGGTGCACGAGCCGGCCGCCGCTCCCGCTTGCTGCGCGTGGCCCAAGATGCGACAGGCGGTGCCCAGGCCGGCAGCCCTGGCTCTGACACTGCTAGCATGAGCAGTGAATGAATACGGATGCACTGAAAGTAATTCCGCTCGGCGGACTGGGCGAATTTGGCATGAACTGCATGGCAGTTCAGTGGAAAGACGACATCCTCGTCATCGATGCCGGCTTGATGTTTCCCGAGGATGACCTCCTGGGCGTGGACATCGTCGTCCCCGATCTGACGTACCTGCTCGAGAACAAGGACAAGGTGCGCGGCATCCTGCTGACCCACGGCCACGAGGACCACATCGGCGGCCTGCCCCACATGCTGTCGCAGTTGAATGTGCCCGTGTACGGCACGGAGTTCACGCTGACCTACGTGGAAGGCAAACTGGACGAGCACAAGCTACTGGACGACGCCGACCTGATCGAGATGCTGCCGGGTGAGAGCTTCGACTTGGGCCCGTTCAAGATCTCGCCCATCCGCGTGACCCACTCCCTGGTGGACTGCGTGGCCTTGGCCATCCGCACGCCGGTGGGTGTGATCGTTCACACCGGCGACTTCAAGGTGGATCTGGCGTCGCCGGACGGCAAACCCTTTGACCTGCACAGCTTTGCGGAATTGGGCAAGGAAGGCGTTCTGCTGCTGCTGCAGGACAGTACCAACTGTGACCGCCCCGGCTATACGCCCGGTGAGCTCGCCGTGCTGCCGCGGCTGGATGAGATCTTCGCGCGTACTGAGCGCCGCCTGTTCTTCTCCTGCTTCTCGTCCAGCATCCATCGAATTAAGCTGGCCATGGACTTGGCGCACAAGCACGGTCGCAAGGTAGCACTCATCGGCCGCTCCATGGACAATTCCACGGAAATCGCACAGGATTTGGGCTACATCGATCCGCCGCCCGGACTAATCATTCATAGCGGCCAGTTGAAAGACATGGCACCGGAGAAGGTTTGCGTGATGATTAGCGGCACGCAGGGTGAGCCGATGAGCGCGCTGAGCCGCGCCGCCGTGGACCACCACAAGC
>CAXTBQ010000131.1:0-7938 GCA_964242065.1 uncultured Terriglobus sp.
GGGAGTGGCGCAGCCGCGAGGCCATCGCAGGCATGCTCTTCTTCACGCTGCTGATCGCCGTGGTGTTCGCCATGGCGTTCGATCCCACGGGCTTCCCCACGCTGGCGCGGCAGATGAGCGGCGGTCTGCTGTGGGTGGGTCTGCTGTTCGCTGCGACGACCGCGCTGAACACAAGCTGGGAGCGCGAGCGGCGCAACCAGGTGCTGGATGCACATCGCCTGTCGCCGAGCGCTCCCAGCGCGCTTTTCCTGGGCAAGGCGCTTGCGAATCTTGTGTTTACCGTGTTCTACAACCTGCACCCGGTGGGGGAGGTGAAGTGGCTCTTGCTCATTCTGCCGCTGGGCACGTGGGCGATCGTCGTCAACGGCACCTTCTTTGCCGCGCTGGGCCTGAGCAGCCGCAACCGCGAACTGATGCTGCCGGCCGTGCTCTTCCCCATCTCCATCCCGGCATTGCTGGGTGTGGTGCAGGCGACCACCGGCGTCATCACCGGAGACTTTGAGCCGCAGCTATGGATTCGCATGCTGCTCGGTTTTGACGTGATCTTTACCACCGCATGCATACTCCTGTTTCCTACCGTGCTGCACGCCGAGTAGGCGGTAGACTGGACTGGACCATGAAGCGTCTGTTCTGGATTTTGTGCGGCTTCAGCGTGGCCCTGCTGCTGATCGGCTTCTATGAGGCTGTGTTCGTCGCGCCCGTAGAGGCCACCATGGGACAGGTCTACCGGATTTTCTACTGGCATGTTCCCATTAACATCTCCGCCGAGGTGTTCCCTTACGTGAACATGGTTGCGTCCATCGCGTTCCTGTACTTCCGGCGAACCCAGACAGAGCTTGCGGCGAAGCTGGATGCCGTTGCGATTGCCACGGCTGAGGTCACAGTGCTGTACGTTGGCCTGGGACTTGCGACCGGCATGCTCTGGGGCCGTCCGGTGTGGGGCATCTGGTGGGCATGGGATGCCAGGCTGACCAGTTTCTTGATGCTGTTCTTGCTCTACGTCAGCTACCTGCTGGTGCGGCGCTTTTCCGCGGGCAGCCAGAGCGCCGTGGTCGCTGCCGTGTTGAGCGTGTTCGCGGGGCTGGACGTACCGATCGTGTTCATGTCGATCCGCTGGTGGCGCACGCAGCATCCCGCTCCGGTGCTGACCGGTGATGGTTCGCTGGATCCCTCCATGTGGCCGGCGTTCCTGTGGAATATGGCCGCATGGTTCTTCTGGGGCTCGACGCTGGTGTGGGCGCGGTATGCGGTGGTGCGACGCGAGCAGGTCGCCGCCGAACAGACTGCCCTGGAGGCACTGGAGGTCTAAGATGCAGCCCACGCTCAACAGCATTCCCTTTCTCTGGACCGCTTACATTCTGGTCGCGGCTGCGCAGATCGGCTACGCAGGCTGGCTTGCTATTCGCTGGTCACGGACGAAGCGGTAGGCGCATAGGATGCCTGCCCCACGAACCACCCCCTTTCGCGCCGCTGCGTTGTTTTGCCTTTCCTCTTTGCTGCTGATCGCCGGATGTCGCCGTATGCGGTTCCCGCAGGTGAGCAGCGACTACCGCGAGTACGCCTACGTTTCTAACGGTCGCGCAGGCACGGTCACGGTGCTGGATCTGGTCAACTTTCGCCCGGACCGCACGCTTCGCGTGGGTGACAACCCCACCGGCGTTGCCACCAATCCCTTGCGGAACGAAGTCTACGTGGTGAACACGGGCAGCGGCACGGTCAGTGTGATCGACACCTCCAGAAACGCGGTGGTGGCCACTGTCCCTGTGCACCGGAAGCCCTACAGCATCAGCGTGGACGCGAAGGGTGAGCGCGCCTATGTCGCCAATTCCGGTGCGAACACGGTCAGCGTCATCGATCTCGCTACCCACCGGGAACTGGCGACCGTAGGCACCGGCGAGCAACCTGGCAAGGCCGCGGTGGCACCGGACGGGCGATCCCTGATCGTTTCCAACCGCGGCAGCGGGAGCGTATCGGTATACGAACTCGACGGCGCACCGATGCCCCGCTTCCGTGCGAGCTTCGACGGCTGCCCGCAAGCCACCGACATTGCGGTAATGAACGATTCTTCACGCGCATTCATTGCGTGTTCTGGCAGCGGCGAGGTGTTAGCCGTGGCGCTTGCCAGCAAGCCCGGTTCGTGGACTGCGAAGCAGGACTCCGCTTCCCTGCAGGATCATCTGCTGGCGCGGCTGCGTGTCGGCAAGACACCGGTCTCTCTTGCGCTGAAACCGGATGGCGGCGAGCTGTTCGTCAGCAATTTCGGGTCGGACAGTATCAGTGAGGTCTCGACCTTCACGAACGAGGTAGGCGGTACGTACACCATCGGTTCGCAGCCTTCGCAGGCCGTGGTCAGCGCCGACAATGGTTCGCTGTGGGTGTCCAACTTCGGTGCAGAGTCCGTCAGCCTGTATTCCGTGGACGAAGGCCGGATGAGTAACGCCGTTCACACGGGCCCGCAACCCGATGCGATTGCCATGTCACCCGGGCGACCGGTGCTGCTGGTGGCGAACGCGAAGAGTGGGGATGTTGCAGTGATTCGCACCCGAGATACCAACGGACCGGAACTGCTGACCATGCTGCCGGTTGGCTCCGAACCAAACGCCATCGCCATTAAGGCCTTCCACGTCCGGTAGCGCGTGCGGTTCGGGGTGCCTGCAGAGGCTTGCCATGTGCCACGCCCTTTCGCGCTCCGAGTATGGTCTTCACGCGTACCCGGGTCTTCGATCCAGGCTGTTCTCTACTGGTCTCAATGCCCGCAGACACCTAAGAAGAATTGCTTCAGCCCGCCTTCTCCCAAGACGGCAGCGTGCCGGCAAGTTCCGCAAGCGCGACGCCATACATCCCGGCGTAGAGGGCAAGGTGCTCGGCAATGGGCGCGAAGCACTCGAGCGTTTCCTGCGCTTTCTGCCGGTACACGTCCTGTCCCGTGGAGCGGTACAGCCGCAGCAGGAGCAGTGCTGCTACTGAGTTACCCGCTGCGGTCGGCGAATCCTGGATCGGCTTGCGGCGTGCACGCAGCACACCGGTGCCTTGCACCCGCTGGTCCGTGTCGAAGAAGCCGCCGCCATGCTCATCGTAAAAACGCGCGAGCATCCAGTCTGCAATCCGTTGCGCGGCACCGGAGTAAGCTGCGGATCCAGTAGTCTCCCCAACGTCCAGGCAGGCGCTTGCAAGAAGTGCGTAGTCGTCCAGCAACCCTGCAGTCCGCTCGGCAGAACCGGCCGCATGGAACACCTCCCCATCCTGCAACGATTCCGCGAGCAAACGATCGAGCGACTGCTGCGCAAACTTGACGGCGCTGTCGTCCTGCAAGACCGCGCCAGCTTCTACGAAGGCGGAGATACAAAGGCTGTTCCATGCGGTGTACATGGCCGTATCGACGGCTGGAGCGGGCCTTCGTGCCCGGGCAGCGCGCAGCTTGGTTTCCGTGGATGCCAAGAGCGCCGACGCACTTGCAACGTCCAAACCTGCCTGTTGCGCCGCTGCCTCCAGCGTCGTCGAACGGAAGAGCACGTTGCGTTCGGGATCGTGCTTCATGTCGCCGACACGACCCAGGTCGAAGTACGTCTCGGCCAGCCGAAGTTCCTGCGGGTCGAGAACCTCAGCGGCTTCACGGTAGCTCCACGTGAAGTACTTGCCGGCGTACTCGAGCATACGGTCGCCGCTCTGCGAGGCGAAGAAACCACCGTGCTCCGCATCACTCAGCGTATGCCGCATCCACCGTATGATCCCGGAAGCCGTCGCTGCAAAGTCAGCATCGCGGGAGCGCTGATATGCGCGAACGTAGCAGCGCAAAAGCTCTGCATTGTCATACGACATCTTCTCGAAATGCGGAACAATCCACCGTTCCTCGATGGAATAGCGGTGGAAACCGCCGTCCAACTGATCAGAGATGCCGCCGCGCGACATCCTGGTCAGGGTATACAGCGCGGCATCGATTGCTTGCTGTCCACCGGAGTCGAGCAGCAGGCGCAGCGCAGACGTATGGAGAAACTTGGGCTGCGACCCAAAGCCGCCATGAGCGGGATCGAACTGCTTGAGGATGGCCTGAATCAAGCTTCCGAGTAGCTCCTCGGCGGTCTCTGGCGTGGAGAGATCCTTCGCCTCACCGGAGAACATTTCACTCTGTTCCACGGCATCCAGAACGCTCGCGGCTGTCTCTTCTACGTCGGCACGGCTGCCGTGAAAGGAGGCTGCCATGGTCGCCAGCACTCGCTGAAAGCCGGGCTGGCCGTACCGTTCTTCGTTTGGGAAATAGGTACCGCCAAAGAAGGGCTGTCCTAGTGGTGTGAGGAACACTGTGAGCGGCCAGCCTCCTCTGCCGCTGATGGCAGACACTGCTGCCTGGCAGCGTGCGTCGATGTCAGGCCGCTCGTCCCGATCGACCTTGATGGCGACGAAGTGCTCGTTGATGAAGTCTGCCAGCGATGGATCTTCGTAGCTCTCGCGGTCCATGACGTGGCACCAGTGGCACCACGTGGCACCCACATCGAGCAGGATGGGTTTGTCTTCGCGGGCGGCACGCGCAAACGCCTCTGCCCTCCATGGTTGCCATTGAACAGGCTGGTGCATGGCAGCTTTGAGGTAGGCAGACGAACTGTTTGCGAGAGCGTTCTCCGCTGGTCGGGGCATCGCTTCAGTCTAAGCGGTGAACGTTCCCGTGTACTCCCCGCTTACCCCTGCCTGTAGGTTCCGCCACTTCGTTTGTCACCCCGTAGCGTAGCGAGGGGATCTGCATGTGTGCTGGCACGGCCGGGTAGTCGCGCTGTGTTCCTGCAGTTGATCCGTTCGCGTGAGGCGCGAACCCTCAGAGATGCTCGCCCCTGCACATCCCAAGGTGGAGAGGCGCACACACATGCAGATCCCTCCGCTTCGCTACGGGTGACAGGCGAAGAGAAGGGTGAACAGTTACAAGGCCGTCGTCCGTACGCGCATGCAAGCAGAGGTGAGCCACATCATTGGCCCACCTCTTGTTCCTGTCGAGAACCTACCGGGGGTTCGCTGGCGTGGGCGGCGTCACAATGCCGGATGGGCTACCGCTGGCCGGGCGCGTGGTGTCGGGCGGCAGCGGATCGGGCGTGCTGGTCAGCGGCTTGGGAGGTGCTGGCGCCTGCGGCGCGGTCAGGCCCGGGATGTTTGGCTGCGTGGTGATCTGGCCCGCTGCTGCCTGATCCAGCGAGACACCGTAGCGGTCCAGCGTATTCGCAAGAATCTGCAGCAAGGTGGCCCGGTCACGCGCATACACCGCGGTCGCCGTAATCAGGTTGTTGTCGGCTGTCGCTAGGTTGCGTTCCTGCTGCAGAACGTTCGCGGTGGTCGAAGCACCAAGCCGGAAACGCTTCTGCTCCGCGTCCAGCGCCTGCGCCTGGTAGTCGCGCGAAGTTTGTGCAGCGACCACAGAGGCGCGATCGTTGGTCAGGGCGAACTGGCCGTTGATGACCTGGATACGAACCTGCGTGTACAACTGCTGCAACCGCATTTGTGCCTGGCGATACTCCATTTGCGAGCGCGCCTGGTCCGCCTGCGCCGGACGATTGCGAATGGGTATCTGCAACGTCGCGCCTACGCCTTTATCCGGAGCGCTATTGTTGAAACCATTCGCAAAGGCAGTGCCGTAGCCGCCCACATTCGTCAGTCCGCAATTCGCAACGCCCGGGTTCGACGTACAGATGGTGGACGTGGGATTGACCGCTCCGGCAATACCGGTGCCGCCATAGAACGCGTAGGCGTTCAGGATGGGCAGCAAGCCATTCTTTTCGGCGCGGATCGTGATCTTGTTGTTCTCCATGTTGAGCGCGGCCTGCTCGATGGAGGGGTTGTTCACATAAGCCTGCTTAACCAGGTCTTCGACCGGCATGTCTTCTTCCTGCAGGCGTTCCAGGCTGACACGATCCGTTGGGACCACCGGGGCCGTGGACAGTTGCGGATCGTTCAGATCCCGAACGATAGCCTGCTTCATCAAGAGTTGCTGGTACTCGAGATTTGATTCCGAGGTGGTCAGCGACTGGCGGTCGGTGGTCACCGCCTGGTCGGAGTTGACAATGTCGAGCGGAGCAAGCGTGCCGATCTCAAGCTGGCGGCGATTGTCAGACGCAAGCTGGGTGGATTGCTGCAACGCGCGCGTTTTTGCCTGCACGTCTTCATACGCGCTAACCAGCGACCAGTAAATGCTCTCTACCTGGGTGATGGTGTAGATCAGTTGCTGACGAAACGCGGAGTCGGCGATGCGGCGGTCATTCCTTGCCTGCACGACAAACCGGCCCTGAATGCCGGGTCCGAATCCCTGCAGCAACTGCTGCGTGACCGTGGCGCGGAATGCTGAGTTGAAGTTGGGTCGATAGCTGGTCAGTGTGGAGGAAGAGGAAACACGCGAGTTTGTGAACGAAACGTTCAACTGGGTGCCGGTAAGGAAACCCTGCTGATAAGCGAAGTTGTAGGTTCCGGTTGTTGTTACCGTAGGGTTTGCATTGAACAGGTTCGAGGTGCCGGTGCTTGTTCCGGTTCCTGTGCCCGTGCCGGTTCCTGTACCCGTACCTGTTCCGGTTCCCGTGCCAGTCCCGGTACCGGTACCTGTGCCCGTACCCGTGGAGGAGCTGCTGCCTCCGCCGATGCTGGAGCCGCCGGGTGTCGTCTGATCCTCATACTGGATGGTGCCCGTCAGCAGCCCGTCACGATTAAGCGGCAAAGGTCCGCCGCCGTTGGTGCTAAGAACCAGGCCTGATGCGCCGGTGCTGGTTCCGCCGGAGCCGGTGCTGGTTCCGCCGGGACCACCACCGCCCGTCACCGTGGATGACGTGCCGCCAAGGGTGTTGGTGATCAAGCCGGTCGAGACACCGCGCAGGGTGCTGCCCGCCTTGGCGCGCAGGATGTCCGTGTCCGCGATGTCGAGGTTTACGCGGGCAATCTCGATGTCGTAGTTGTTTTCCAGTGCAAGCAGCACCGCATCCGAAAGGCTCAGGTAAATGCGCCCGTCGCGCAGGAGGTCTGCCAGTTTCGGGCTGTTGCTGAGGCGGGGAGCGGCATAGTCCGTCGAGGTGTAAGGCGCAATGGGATTACGGAAGTGGCTTTTCGACTTACTGTAATCATGCGCCGTTTCCCGCAAGAAAAGGGGTCCTGGGTGCGCAGGTTCCGGTGCCTGGGGAATGCCATTGGGTGCAACAGGAGCAGCACTGGCTTGTGCGGCGCTGGCTGTGGGAGCAGGTGCCTGCTGTTGGGTGTTCGCTACCTGGGACTGAACCGTACCCGCCAGCAGCAGAGCCACGCTCGCCGCTCCCTGCAATGTAACTGCTTTCACGCTCTTCTCCAGCTCTTGTCCGTGTCCATTAGGAGACGTTTGCCAGTCCAGTCCGGACGCATTTTTTCCATGCAGTGGCACCGCTCTGGCGCGCCGCGCACACCCACGCAACTTCTCTGCATGCCCCGTTGCGCAATCAGCGGCTGCGGCGGGCGTGGACTGGCTTCAAAGCCTAAAGTATAGCAATGGGCTCTACTCGAACCACTGCGCAACGATACGCACCGGCCGCGGCGGGCGTTCCCGTAAAAAGTTCCGCAGGAGCGCACCGGACGCACACGTATCGGCTCATCGTTGCGTATGACGGCACCGATTACTTTGGGTGGCAGGTGCAACCCGGGCTTCCGACCATTCAGGGCACACTTGCGGACGGGGTGCGCCGCGTCACGGGTGTTTCTGTTCTGCCGCAGGGTTCCGGGCGCACGGACACCGGTGTCCACGCAGAAGGTCAGGCCGTCTCCCTGTGCCTTTCTGTGGCGATCCCGGCGGAACGCCTGTGCCGTGCCTTGAACCGTGTGCTACCGTCTGCGATTCGCGTCGTGCGCGCAGAAGAGGCCCTGCCCGATTTCCATGCCCGTGCCCAGGTCCTGCGGAAGACATACGAATACCGCATCTTTGAGCGAAGACGCGAAGACCAGCGGGACGAG
>CAXTBQ010000132.1:0-7668 GCA_964242065.1 uncultured Terriglobus sp.
TGATCGAAACCGTGGTCGCTCTCTTTGACTCCAGGTTACGCCGCCAGGGAATTACCATCGAGCGCCGCTACCGTGACATCGAGCCCATATTTGCATTCGAAGGTGAGGTCCGGCAGGTCATTGTCAACCTCTTGAGCAACGCGATTGACGCAACCCCTTCCGGCGGTCACATTTGCATCCGTACGGCCGGCACACGAAATTGGTCTTCCCACGTGGCAGGCCTGGCGCTTACGGTCTATGACGATGGAGCCGGCATGAGCGCAGACACCATCGCGCGCCTGTTTGAGCCCTTCTTCTCAACCAAAGGCATTACAGGAACGGGCCTGGGATTGTGGGTATCGAAAGAGATCGTGGAGCGGCATCACGGCTCCATTAAGGTGCGTAGCCGCAAAGCAACGCAGAACACCGGCGGCAGAACCGTGTTCCGCGTTTTTCTGCCGGTTGCAGGTATCCCTGCTGCCGCTCCTGACAACTCAGAGGAGTAGCAGTGGCACCCCCAATCGATCAATCGATGAAGTCAATCTTCGCTTTGTAGGGAATCACTCCGCGCTCGTAGCCCATATCCAGGAGCGTGCGAATCGCAAGCCGGCCATCTTCGCCGTAGTTCAGGGTGCGGTCGTTCACATACATGCCGACGAACTTGTTCGCCAGCGACGTGTCAAGATCGCGCGCAAACTGCATGGCGTACTCCAGCGCGGAAGATCGGTGATCCAGTGCGTGCTGGATAGAATCGCGCAAGGCCTGCGTCGTGACACGCATGCTCTCCGGTCCGAGAGAACGTCGAATGGCGTTCCCACCCAGGGGGAGCGGCAGGCCGCCGGTCTCGTCGCGCCACCACTGGCCCATGTCCAGGATCTTTTGCAGCCCGTTGTCGCCGTAGGTCAACTGACCTTCGTGGATGATCAGGCCCGCATCGAACTCTCCCGCGACAACCCGAGGGATGATCTGATCGAAAGGCACCGTGACGGTTTCGATCTCAGGCGCAAACAGCTTCAGCGTCAGGTACGCCGTGGTCAGCGTTCCAGGTACCGCCACGCGAAGCTTGCGCACGTCATCCAGGGTGTACATGCGCGGCGCGACGATCATGGGACCGTACCCCTCGCCCACAGAACCTCCGCAAGCCATCAAAGCATAGTTGTCCTGCAGGTACGGGTAGGCGTGGAACGAGATGGCGGTCACATCGTAGTAAGGATCATGGATGGCCCGCTGATTCAGCGTCTCGATGTCCGTCAACACGTGCGTGAACTTGTAACCGGGAACGCGCACCTTGTTGGTCGCCAAACCGTAGAACATGAAGGCGTCATCGGAATCCGGGCTGTGCGCGATCTTAACTTCCAGAACGTCGGTTGCTGCAATACTCATGGTGCGGTGTTGCCCTTCTTGATTTCAGGTCTGATTGCGTAAGGCTCGGCGACTGCTAAGCAGCGGAGCGGAACCTTGCTGCTACCCCGGTTGCGATGCCAACCTTCACGATGTCGGTGAGGACGAAAGGAAGCACCGCAGGAGAGAGAGCAGCGACGAAGCTGACGTGCAGAGCGTGGCTGAACCATAACGCTCCGGCGGTATAGATCAACAGCATGGCAAGCGTTCCGCTCATGGCGAAGCCGAACACAGCTCGCCAGCCTGCAAGCCTGGGCGCAACAGCGCCGGCCAACGCAGCGGCGAAAGGGTAGGCAAGCAGGTACCCGCTCGTAGGTCCAATCAGACGCGCGACGCCCGGCAAGCCACCTGGTGTGAACACCGGCAGACCCAGAGCTCCTTCGCAGAGGTAGGCTGCAAGAGCGCAGAAGCCCGCTGCCGGTCCCAGCAGCATGCCCACCAGGATCACCGCCAGTGGCTGCAGCGTAAAGGGAACAGGCGTGCCGGGCAGCGGCACCGCGATATGGGCGCAAGCCGCTACGAACGCGCTGGCCACAACAGCCAGGAAAGCTGTCCGAAGAATCTTTATGGCAGTCGAACCATCCGCAACGTGGGCCCCGGCAGAATGCCGGCCATAAAGCGAGAGCAGAGACATGGACACAGGTGCCTTTCAGGAAGTCCTGAATCGATTGTATCGCCCCTCTGTACTCGACCTCGTTCCAGAGCGGCGGAGTACGTTGCGCGCAAGGGAACAACCTGAGTGTTGTCGCTCTCGATACCGGTCTTGCAATGGGCGGCGTTCCGCTTTCTACTGTGTCCATGCAGCTTCGGGTAAGCACCGGTAGAACCGGTCGGGCTCAGTCACTTCTGCGCCGCACCGCGGGGAGCATCTTCGGCGCACGCAGAAGAATCGCGACCTGTGCCGTGGTGGCGCTTGCGGTCATGCTCGGCTATCACGTGGTCTTCGGCAGGAACGGGCTGATCGCCTACCGTGCAAAGCGCGATCAGATGCATGACCTCAGTGCGCAAATGACCCAGTTGCAAAGGGAGAACCTGCGACTTCATGGTCACGTGGATCGCCTGAGCAGGGATCCAAACGCGATCGAACATGAAGCGCGAGAAGCCCTGCACTACACCCGCCCGGGTGAGGTGATCTACACCATGCCTGCCGGTAGTGGCTCAAGGTAGATCGGCCCTGGGTGTATTGACATCTCCAGGATGTAAGGAAAGAGGGCGGGGAGCCGTGCGCTTCAGCCCACGGAGCTGCCCTGCCCTTGGGTTTGATTCGTTACGCTCGCCACCTGCGAGCGAACGCATGAAACACGATTGTAAGGACCAGGTTCAGCGGGCTTAAGCCAGCTGCTTTCTTGCGAATCCGGCTCTAGGCGAATTTTCTGGTACACCCTACACCGGCTAGTCAGTTGCCGTCTCGCTGTTCGGAAGACGCACCACCTGAAAAGCCTGCCGGAGCCGCGTTTTGTGCGTTCGGTCCAAGGCCCAGCTTGATCAGTGCACGGGAATCCGGGATGAGCTTCGTCTGCCATCCGTTGTCACTCTGCAGCTTCTGCATCGCTGCTTGGCTGGCATTGTCCCAATGGCCCGAGACCTCGCCCAGGTAACCGGCTTTCACCAAGGCGTTCTGGATCTGTGTCGCTCGCTCGTCGTCGATCGCGCGAGGATGTGCCGCCGCCGTCTTCTTCGCTTTTGTAGATTTGTGCTTGGAAGATGTCGGACCTCGCCGAACTCGGGAAGCCGGCAGCGATGTTGCGACAGAAAGAGCAAGCACGGTGATAAGAAAAGGACGAAGCTTTCGCAATAGAAACTCCAGGAGTTGGGTCACCGGTTTGTTGACCCTAATGTAACAAAACAGGTCATAGCACAACGGCCGTGAAGACCGTGCGCAAAGAAAGAGACCGGCAGCCGGAAGGCTGCCGGTCCTTGTGCGCTTTGCTTGTTTACGGCAGACGCCCGCCGAGGAGGTTTGAGTTCGCCCTTGCCTGCGGCGGTCTTACCACGAAGACCACGTCGTCTCCCGACTTCAGCGGCGCAATGGCAGCGCGGAACGACTCCACGTCTGTTACCGGCTTGCGGTTGACTTCCGTAATGATGTCGCCTTTGCTGAGCGGCAAATCGTCAGCGAAAGAGCCCGGCTTGACGGAGGAAACCAGCACGCCCCCACCAATCTTCAGCCGTGAAACCATCTCACCCGGGACGCCGGTAACCGAGACACCCAGCTTGTTCTGGGCTACATCCGGTGCCGAGGGCGAACCAGGCGTGTCATCGTCTGGGGTTCCGTCTGTCTTGGCAATCATCTCTGCGCGGTCGGCGATGGTCACCGTTGCCTGGCTCTCTTTGCCTCCGCGAAGATAGGTAAGCCGAACCGTGGAACCGGGGCGTCGGGGCGAGATGTCGCTGACCAGATCGTCGCCATCCTTCACCGGACGTCCGTCAATCGCCGTGATCACATCCTGCTTCCGGATGCCCGCCTTATCAGCTGGGAAGCCCGGAGTCACGGATGCTACCAGAACTCCACCATTTGCGAAGCCGTACACGCGTCCCACCGCGGAGGAAAGCCGCGGCTGAAAGCTGATGCCGATGCTGCCGCGAACCACCTTGTGCTCCGGCGAGACCAACATGTTGTACACGTTGATGACGGTGTTTGAGGGTACGGCAAAACCCACGCCAACCGAACCCATGGACTGCGTGTAAATCGCTGTGTTCACACCGACGACAGCACCGGTCATGTCCAGCAGTGGGCCGCCCGAGTTGCCGGGGTTGATCGCCGCATCCGTCTGAATGAACTTCTGGAACTGGCTGCCTGCGCCGCTTGGGTCTACGCGGTTCTTGGCGGAGACGATGCCCGCCGTCACCGTCTGCGACAAGCTGAACGGGCTGCCAATGGCGAGCACCCAGTCACCCACCTGCGCGCCGTCAGAGTTGCCCAGCTTTACGGTTGGAAGCGGCGTCGGCGAGTCGATCTTGATGACCGCGATGTCCGTGTCCTTGTCCACGCCGATCACGTGCGCGGGACGGCCTGGATCGTTCTCGGAGTCGGTGGACAGCTTAACGTTGATCTTGTCAGCCTTGTCGACCACGTGGTTGTTCGTGACGATGTAGCCGCGGGGATCGACGATGAAGCCCGAGCCCAGCGCACGTCGCTCACCGCCGCCCATGCCGCTGTCGTCATCATCGTCGCCGTCACCGCCCTGGCCACCCTGTCCGCCAAAGAAGCGGTTGAAGAAGTCCTGCATATCGCCAGGATCACCCTGACCCTGCCCGCGCCGGTTGCTGCGGCGGCGTGGCGTCGTGCTCTGCTTGGGTAACGATTCCGTGTTGATGTTGACAACCGCCGGGCCGACCACCTTCGCAATTTGCGTGAACTGGTTGGGCTGCGAGGTAATCGCCGGAATGCGCAGCGCGGAAGCGTCTGAGGTGTCGATCTTCTGCTGCGTCGCGCCGTGTACGGTACCGGTCAAAATGGAGCCTGCAATGACGCCGGCAGAAAGCGTACCTAGCAGCACAAAGGTGGCGGCAAGCCGGTGCGCGCGAACTCTTTCAGGAAGAGACTTGATCGGTTCCATGTATTTGCAATGTCCTCGTTCAGTACAGCTTTTGAGCCCTTGTCCGGGCCATCTGCAATATAGACGCCCAATCTGCGCAATTGTATGCGCCGGCAAACGCCGGAACCGGGCAACAAAGCGCAAAGGGGAACCTTACCGCAGGTTTGCCTCCGGCTGCTCGGCGATCCGGCCACCGGAGGCCAGTTCCGTGGCGATCAAGCTGCCGAGAACGATGGCGGCGCCCGTTGCAGCGCGTAGGGTCAGGCGTTCTCCCAGGAACAACACAGCAAAGAGCAGCGCAAAGGCAGGTTCCAGCGCAAGGATCATTGCCGTATGGCTGGCTTGCAGGTGCTTCTGCGCCCATGACTGAATGGAAAACGCGGCAGCCGTCGCAAACAGGGCGCAGATCAGCAGCGCCACGGCGAGCGACGCCGTAAAGTGCAGATGGGGATGTTCGACCGCCGGCGTGACAACCGTCATGGTCAGAGCGCAAAAGCCAATCTGTACCGTTGCAAGTTGACGCGGAGGTACGCGGCGCGCCGCATGGGACAGGCAGATCAGGTGCAGCGCAAAGGCAACCGCGCATAGCAGGCTGAGAACATCACCGCGATGGAACGAGCCGGCCATGTTGCCCAGCGTTGTCCCGCTCGGAACCGTGAGCAGAACGATTCCAAGAAACGCACCCAGCGCACCCACACCCTGGAGGGGCCCGGGTTTGGATGAGCCCGGCGCGCGCAGCCGCGGCACCACGGTAAAGATCGGCACCAGGACCACCACTAGGCCGGTGAGAAACGCAGATCGTGAAGCCGTGGTGTAGAGGAGACCGGCGGTTTGCAGCTCATACCCCGTCGCAAGCAAGACCCCTGCAATGGCTCCCGCGTACACAGCCGTCCGTCCAACTTCCCGGAGGCTGCGAAGATTCACGAGAGCGAGCGCAACAGAGGCCAACAGCATGCGCAACTGGTTGAACAGCAGAGGCGAGCAGTCCACCAGGGCGCGCTTGACGACAACGAAAGTCGCGCCCCAGACCGCCACAGTCGCAAGCAGCAGCAGATGTGCCGGCCCGGAGCGCCGCCGGCCTGGCATCGCCTCTAGGCTGCCCAGGTCTCACCATCGCAGACGTCGAGCAGGATGAGCAGCACCCGGCGAAGCGCCAGGTCGCGACCGCGGCAGTTGTACCACTCGTGCGTGGTGTGGATGCCTCCTGCGGTTCCACCGGCACCGATCGCAATGGACTGGCGGCCCAGGGCGAGCGGGATATTCGCGTCGGTGGAGCCAAGCCGCTCTTCCGTTCGCAGCCGCAGATGGCGGTCCACCGCGCGCACGGACTGCAGAATCGGGGCGTCCGCGGCAAGAGACGCTGCCGGCCTGTCGCCGATGCAGGTGATGGTGGCTTCCAGGGAACTGCTTCTGCCTGCGCAGGTCTGAAGCACCGCGTCTTCCACGGCGCGGTAGAGCCGGACCTCCAACGCAAGAATCTCGTTCGGCTCCGTGGAACGCAGATCAAAGGTGGCATGTGCAGACTGCGGCACGGACGTGACAGAGGTTCCGCCCTGGATTTCTCCCACGTTGAGGGTGGTCCGCGGCCTGGAAGGGAGCGGTACGGCAGACAGCGCGGCGATTGCCGTGGCCAGCGTGACGATCGGGTTGGGAGTTTCGGCATCTGTCCAGGCGTGTCCGCCCGGTCCTGCGATGGCTACCCGGAAGCGCCGGCTACCCAGACCACGCGTTACAACCATCTCGTTTCCAGCACCCTCCAGCGCGATGCTGGCGCGGATGCGCTCGCCGTACGTTGAGTGCAGGAAGAGGTGTCGCATGCCGCGCAGATTGCCCTCGGCCTCTTCGCCAACATTTGCCACAAACAGGATGTTCGTGGCGGTTTCCATGTGACTGCTGCGAAACGCAGCCATGATCGCCAGCAGTCCCGCGAGCCCCGCGCCGTTGTCGGCCGCGCCCGGTGCATACAGGGTGTCGTTTTCTTCGCGAACCTCGATGTCTGTACCCGCCTGAAACACAGTGTCGAGGTGAGCAGACAGCAAAACGAGGGGCGAATCGTCCGGCTCCCGCAGAAATCCCACGGCATTGCCCTCCGCATCGATGTGCACTTGTTTCAGATCGAACTCCCGCATGCGATCGGCAAACCACGCGGCTCGCCGCTCTTCGGCAAACGGAGGCGCGGGGATGCCCACCAACTCCCGTTGCCAGGCGCGGATGCGCGGCTCCTGCAGGTGCAGCCAGCGGAACGCGCGGTGTACGGCAACATTCTCTGCGAGCCGCGCAATGCGAACGTGCGGGTGGCTCTCCCGCGGTCGAAAGATCATGCGTCGCGAGGCTCCCTGCGGCGGAGACGATCTTCCTCTGCCTCCGGTGCATACACCACCTGGATCAGGTGGAGGCCCTGTGGCGGCGCTGTGCGTCCTGCCAACCGCCGGTCTCTTCCTGCGAGGATCGACGGGATGGAATCTGCGCGCAGCCTTCCACTGCCAATGTCCACGCAGGTTCCCACGATGTTGCGCACCATGTGGTGAAGAAAGCCGTCACCACTTGCGCGGAAGGTGAGCAGCTCTTCGTCCCGTTGCCATCGGGAATCGTAAATCGTCCGCACTTTGCTAGAGGAGGCTGCTGGATCGTTCCTTTGTGAGTTGTCAGGATCGGTCGCGGCGAAGGAGGTAAAGTCGTGGGTCCCGATCAGAGCTTGCGCAGCATCCTGCATCAGCTCCATCTTCATCGGCCAGCGGCACTCCCAGAC
>CAXTBQ010000133.1:0-7547 GCA_964242065.1 uncultured Terriglobus sp.
GTGGGCACGCCGAGCTTCGCGTAGTAGTCCCCTCCCAGGGGCTTGCGTGCTGGTGGTGCGGCAGCGGCACCTGGGCCCAGTGCCGCCCCAGCCGCACCGAGGAGCCGCACGAAATTGCGTCGGGAGAACAGCGATCTGAGTGGTTCCTGCACGTCCTAACCCTGAGTCCTATGCGTCGCGCCTTCAGCGCTCTGTCTATCTTCCTACCGCCTACCTAGGCCTCCGGCCCAGGCTGTTATGTGGTGGGCCTGTGGCCCTATGTGTCGCGCCTTCAGCGCTCTGTCTATCTTTCCTACCGCCTACCTAGGCCTTCGGCCTAGGCTGTTATGCTCCGGGGCCGTTGGCCCTGATTGCCTGCTCCTGACCCGCTCGCCGTCCCTGTTCCCTGTTCCCTGTTCCCTCTAAATTCTTCCGAACTGCTTTACCGCTTCGGCGATGCTGTGGAACTTCTCGATGAACGGAAACATGCTGTGCTCGCTGTTGTCGAGCGCCTGTGCCTTGATTAGGATCTCCGCGGCACGCGCCTTGGGCACTACGGCGATGCCGTCCTGGTCGGCCACGATGATGTCACCCGCGCTGACCTGCGTACCGCCGACCTCCAGCGTCTGATTGACGCCACCAAAGCGGTAGTGCCCGACCGACGTCGACGGCACCGGGCCGGTGGAGTACACGGGAAAGCCGATCCGCTTGAGTTGCGGCAGGTCACGGACGCCGCCATCCACCACCGCACCCGCAAAGCCGCGCGCAAACATGGCCGTACCCATCAGGCCGCCCATGCCCGCGATGTCCGCACCGTCCTCCACCTTCATCACGTAGACGGAGCCGGGTACGCCGCTATCGATGGCATTGAGCATCCCGCTCAGCGCGTTTGAATCGGTGTTCTCTTCCTTCTTCAACAGCACGGTAAGCGCCGTGCCCGCGAACTTGGTCGGAAAGATGGGCTGCAGCAGATGCGACATGTAGTGCTTCTGGTGCAGCACCTGCTCTTCCGCATCCGAAACGCTGGCCGCCTCCACATGGCGGTACGCCTCCAGCATGGCGGCCGGGTTCTTCTCGTACCCGGCCTGGGTCATGGGCGTGTCAGCGTGCACCACCAAGGCGCTCACGGCCACGCACAGGCTTGCCGTTGCAGGCAACCCGAACCGGAAACGTTTCCCAAGACTCAATGCAAACCCGCCGCTGTTTTTGAAGATGACAGCATGGTACTGCGTACAACAGGAAACGCGCCACGGTCCCATGTCCCATGTGGCCGTGGCGGGTGCCTGCCTGGTTAGAAGTTGATCTTGCCCGCCAACTGCAGGATGCGCGGATCGCCGGAACGCGTTAGCGTCTGGCCAAAGCTCGAGCCTGCAAAGTTGAACTGACCTGTGGTGACATTGGCCGTCGGCAGGCCGGTACCCGGTGCGGACAGATTGGAATGATTGAAGACGTTGAACGCCTCTGCACGGAACTGCAGCTTCAGGTTTTCGTACAAGGTGAAATCTTTGAAGAGAGACAGATTGGTGAAGACGCCGCCCGGCCCATGCAGATCATTCCGGTGCGAGTTGCCGAAGGTATACGCCGCCGGCAGGGCATAAGCGGTCGCATCGATGCAGGATGCCCTACTGATGATGTTGGCCTTGGTGCAGGTGATGGAAGGCGTATGCACAAAATTTGGCCGTTGCGTTCCGATGCCACCCACGTTTGCCTGGTCGTTTGCGATCGATACATTGATGGGCATGCCGCTCTGTAGGGTAACGATCGTGTTTGCATGCCAGCCACCCAGCAAAGAACTACCCACAAACCCAAGCCGGTGGAAGTCGGGCATGGCATACGTCACAGTGCCGACAAAACGGTGCCGGATATCCCAGTTGGAATTTCCGTAATCCGCCTTCAGGTTGTACTGGATCATCGCCGTTCCTCCGTTGTTGGAGTCCGGAGAGGTGTCCAGCGTATGCGACCAGGTGTAACTCAGGCTGGTGTCCAGACCGTGGTAGTTGCGCTGGCGGAACACCGTGGTCAAGCCGTGGTAGGTTTCAAGGCCGTCGTTCTGAATCTGCCGAATCTGCCCGAAGAGCTGATAGGGACGCCGCGGGTTGACGGCTCCCGGTCCGGGAAGCGGCTGGTTGGGGTAGAGGGAACGGTCGAGATGGATGCTGTGCGAGCCGAGATACTGCAATTCCAACGCGCCGTTGCGCCACAGTTCGATGCCGTTATCCAGGTTCCACTGGTACAACCGCGGAGTCGGCAGGTAGTGATTGTCTGTAAATGCAGTCTGGTACGTGCCGGGTGTTCCGGCTGCCGTGGAAGTGGAGCCCGTGCCACCGCCGGATGGATTGGAAAAGTTCTGCGTAGCGGGTGCCGCGGGTGTCGCGGTGGTCACGCCGTTGTACACGGTGGCAGCCGCGAACGGGTAATTGCTGGTGGAGAGTGTAAAGGAGTTCAAGTGGTTGGGGTTGTAATAAATGCCGCCACCTGCCCTTACAACAATCTTGTCTGTCGCGCGATACGCGAGGCCAAGCCGTGGCGATACAAGATCATGATTCGGGTCATGGAACTTGAAACCAGGCACGGGAACAAAGGCTGCGCCGCTCGTGGCTGTGCTGGTGGGGATCAGAGCGGAGTAATCCGCATTCAAGATGCGAGCCAGACCGTTCAAGCTGACTGGAACCGTGGGCAGTTCATACCGGACGCCGTAGAGAACCGTCAGCTTCTGCGATGCCTGCCAGTTGTCCTGAACGAAGAAGCCGTCCCGATACTCCTTGATGGCACCCTTCACTTGGAACAGGGGCGTGGTGACCTGTTGCGCGTAACCTGTCAGGAAATCGGCACCACCATTGCCGGAGTAGTTCCCGGTAAAGTTGAATTGGCCGCGATTCTGGTTCGTCGCTTGACGCCCGATGGTCATGCGCCGGATGTCCACCCCCGCCATGATGTTGTGTTTGCCTCGCGTGTAGCTGATCTGGTCATAGCCGTGCAGGGTGCGGTCGTCCTGAGGCCAGTTCGTGCCTTCCGCGCCCAGCCCGGCGTAGCCGGCGATGCTGATCGTTGGGATACCGGGGTTGCCGTTGGTCGTGTCTGCCGTGAAGCCTGGAATCCCAAGATCGGTGCCGGCAGTGAGCAGTCCATTGACGGCAAAATAGTTCTGCTGGTTGGTGCTGAACTTGTTGTAACCAAGGCGAAGGTCGTTGATCAGGCGGGGCGTAATGATGTGGGTATACCCGAGCACACCATTGGAGTCTGTTGTTGGAGAGTACGTTTGCGACGTGGTAATCAAGCTGCCGTTGACCGCGTTGCTCTTTTCGTAGGTGTAGCGGGCGAAGAGCCGCACCTTCTCTCCCAGGCTGTAGTCCACACGGTCCAGGGTCGCGTTCTTGTTGAACACGTTTGCGACCGTGTCGTTCAAGTTGTTGCTGGAAAGGTTTGCCTGCGTGGTCGGCAAGTTCGCATGGGGCAGATATGCCAGCAGCTTGGTCGCGATGGGCGAGATGTTTGTAATCTTGTTGCCTGGGTAAGCAAGACCCGTAGCGGGATTGATAATGCAGCGCCCGCCTGTCTGCGGGAACGGCGCGCCCGCCACTGCCGGCGAACACCCGGATGCGCTCTGGTCCAGCAGGATTGAGAAATCGCCGTTCCGCTCCGCATCAGTCAGCACGATGGTTTGCGCATTGGATCCGGCCTTGCGGCGGGTTCCCTCGTACGATCCCATGAAGAAGGCTTTGTCGCGCCCGTTGAACAGGAACGGGATCACGATGGGGCCGCCCACCTCCGCACCGAACTGGTTGAAGCGCAGGTTCGGGGTACGCGCGGTCGGTAGGCCGTTGAACGGGCGGGCGTTGAAGTAGTCGTTCTGCAGATAGTCGTACGCCGTGCCGTGCAGCTTGTTCGTACCTGACTTGCTGTCCACGTTGATGTGGACGCCCATGTAGGCACCATACTGCGCGGTGTAGTTGCCGTTCTGCGTTTGCACGGCTGCCACCGCGTCGGGATTCGGCGTCACGGGCGACGACGAAATCAGCGAATTCATGATGGTGATGCCGTCCAGTGTGAGCGAGTTGGTGACTTCTCGCGTACCGGCACCGATGAAGTTTGCGCCCGGCGGGTTCCCGGTGTAGCTGGTCTTCGGGCCAACAATAATGTTGGACGCAGTTGCGGCAAGTTCCAGCACGCGGCGCGAGTTCATGGGCAGGTTCTCTACCTGCTTCTGGCTGATGGTCTCGCCAATCACCGCATCGTCTGTTGATAGAGCCGGAGTTTCTGCCGTGACCGTCACGGCTTCGCCGGAGGAGCCGACCGTCAGCGCGACATCGGTACGCACAGCCAGGTTCAGCGTGACCACCACGCCGGTCGAAGTAACCTTCTTGAAGCCGGGTGCTTCCACCACGATGTCGTAGTTGCCGGGAATTACGAACGGGATGGAGTAGTAGCCTTCGCCGTTGGTCTTGCCGGGGTACTCCACCTTGGTGTCGCGGTTGATGCCCGTGACCTGCGCACCCGCGAGCACTGCACCAGAGGCGTCCGTGATCGTGCCTACCAGTGACGTGTTGTTTGCCACCTGGCCGAACGCTGACACCGCCGAGATGGCGATTGCGCTGGAAACCAGAAAACCTCTGACCATGGAGCCCTCCTGAACACACGCCTTTTCGCCACGGCGCACGCTGAAGAGCAGCACGGCTGTCGGTGGATGGCGCTACAAGTCTGCTTTATTCATGATTGAAACACGGCGTTCACATTCCGGCACGGCATACGTGGCAAATTCTTGACGGAGCTGTGCCGTGCGCGCTTGTTTTCCGGCCGGAAGGATATCGCCCGTGGCGGCATTCGCCCGCACACAGACCCTGTGGCGGCAGCCTCCATCAGCAGAAAGCACCGGATTGTGAAAGAGCATGGCTGCCACAGGCAGGCTCTAGGGCAACACACCCTCTGCCCCAGGAGCAAGCGCGCCTTCTGGTTGTGTGAGCGGTTCGCGTGCTTCCAGGGCACGTTCCGGGTGCACCACCAGCCAGCAAAGTGCTCCCACAATCGCCAGCGATGCTGCCACCGCGAAGGATGCCGTCCAGCCGTACCGGCCGGCGATCCACGGCGTAAGCGAGGCGGTCAGGGCACCGCCAATCTGCCCTCCCATGTTCACCACGGACGAAAACACGCCGGAACTGCGGCCCGCAATGTCCACCGACACCGACCAGAAGTTGCTCTGCCCCAGGTACAGCGCTCCCGCGCCGCCCGCCAGGATGATGCCCGCCAACGTGGGGCTGGCCGCCTGCGAGCCGAGTACGAGGAACACAGCAGTCGCCGCCAGCGAAATTGACGCCAGGTAGCACCGGCCCACTCGCAACCCGTAGCGCTTCGTCAGCCGGTCTGACAGAACACCGCCGAGCAAGCTGAAGATCGTCATGCAGAGAAACGGCAGCATAGCAAAGCGTGCGCTGGCCTTCATGTTGAAGCCGCGCACCTGCGCCATGTACAGGAAGAACCAGCTAAAGAAAACCCAGGCGATGTAGCCGAAGGCGAAGTAACCCGCCACCAACGCGGCCAGGTCTCTGCGGGAGAAGATTGCCTTCCAGGAGATCGCGTCGCGCCCATCGGCGGTTTCACCCAGCGCACGCGGACGCGCGGAGTAGCCGATACCGTCCTGGATCACACGCAGCTCTGCACGAGAAACGCCCGGGTGATCTTCCGGCAAGTCGCGTGCAAACATCCACCAAACCGCGCCGGCCACCAGCCCCACCACCGTGCTGAACCAGAAGGCCGAACGCCAGCCATGTGCCACGATCAGCCACGTGAGCAGAGGCGGCGTGAGCCCGCTGCCCGCCCCTACACCGGCAAAGATCAGGCCGTTGACAAAGCCGCGTTCACCCTGTGGCACCCATCGCGCCACGAACTGATTGGCGGCCGGATAGATGACTGCTTCGCCCGCGCCCAGCAGGAAGCGAATGGCCATGAGCAGCACCACCGCATGCGCCATGCTGGAGGGCAGCAGCGCCGTGAGCGCGGTGGCAATGCCCCACCACACCACGCCCAGTGAAAGCACGCGCCGGGGGCCGAAGCGCGCCGCCAGCACCCCCGCCGGTATCTGGAAGCCCGCATAGCCGATCAGGAAGGCGGAAAAGATCCACCCCAGCCACTGATTGCTCAGGCCGTACTCTCCCGCGATCTGAATACCCGCGATGGAGATGTTCGTGCGGTCCAGGAAGGCTACACCGCTGATAACGAACAGCCAAAAGGCAAGAAAGAATCGGACGCGGCTAGTTCGCTCGCCAGGCATGGTGTCTCCTGTACGCGGCCGGGGCCGGTGGTGGTCTGTGGCACTACGAACTGTACCGCAGGCCAGCAACAACACGCTCGTTTGGTCAGGGCTTCCTGCGTAGACATTCACCTTCTCAGACGAAGCCAATTCTCAGATCTGTCATCCCGACCGGAGCGCAGGGAGTGGAGGGACCTGCTGTCCGAGGAGCAGCGACACTTCGAATGAGAAAGCCGAACTTCGCGCTGCGCTCTCCTCTCAGAATGACGTTTCGTAAGGCACGTTCTGCGCGCTACCTTGACTCCATGCGGTAAGCTCCCTCTGTACCAGGTTCGCGAGGTTCCGCCATGCTTTCTCGCCGCAGGTTCTTTGCTGTGTCTGCTGCAGCCCCGCTTCTTCGCCGCACGTTGTTCGCTGCCACCAAGCGGCAGCCGTCGCGCCTCTACATCGGCACCGGGAACAATGGCGCGGGTCAAGGCATTATGACGGCCAGTTGGAACGCGCAAACAGGCGAGATCGGCCCGGTGACGCTTGCGGCAGAAGTCGTTCAGCCTACCTTCCTAGCCACCTTTTCGCGACTCGACGGCAAGACCCTGATCTACGCGATCAGTGAAGCATCCGGTGCCGATGCCAAGGTGAGCGCATGGACCACCGTGCCTGGCACGGACAAGCTGAAGCTGCTCAACAACGTCTCTACCGGCGGCGACGGACCCGCGCACGTGTCCGTATCGCCCGATGGGAAGACCGTGCTCACGGCGAACTATGGCGGGGGCAGCCTGAGTTCGTTCGCCGTCAAGCCGGACGGATCGCTCACCGAAGCGGTCTCGCACTTCCAGTTCAGCGGATCGGGTCCCTTCAAGGGCCGACAGGACAAGCCGCACACCCACTCTGCCGTGTGCTCACCAGACGGCCGCTTCGTGCTGGTGAACGAGCTTGGGCTGGATCGCATCCTGCTCTACCACCTGGACTCGGCCACAAGCACACTGAAGCCGAACAATCCGCCGTACTGGAGCAGCCGGCCCAGTGCTGGTCCGCGCCACATTGCCTGGAACCGCAACGGACGGTTCGTCTACGACGCCAACGAACTCGACTCCACCGTGAATACGTTGGCATGGGATGAGAGCGCCACGGCCAACCTGCGTACGCTGCAAACGCGGTCTTCGCTGCCGGAGGGTTTCGCACCGTCGACGGCTTTCGTGGGCGAAATCGTCACCTCAGCCGACGGTCGTAACGTGTACGCCGGCAATCGCGTGGCCGACGACACAATCGCCATCTTCGACATCGACCGAGGCTCGGGCATGCTGTCACCGGCGCGCTTCGCTCC
>CAXTBQ010000134.1:0-2064 GCA_964242065.1 uncultured Terriglobus sp.
GGCAACATCAAGCGAAGGCGCGAAGAAGCTACCGCCCAACCACACCGTCGATCCGCAGACCTTCGTTACAACGCTTGCCGGCGTCATCACAAAGTCCGGCATGGCGGATCGCTGTGCCATCCAAAGTTTCGACTTCCGCACGCTGGTGCTGGTGGAAGAGCAGTTCCCGGCGATTCCTACCTTTTACCTGACCGAGAGCAACCACCCGCCCGCACTTTGACGCTGTTCTAAAGAGCAGCTTGAACGCAATCGAGAGCAATCCAGCAGCTCTCGATTGTTTTCTGCTGACAGCCGTTGCACCCATAAGATTTCACTAGGCATCCGGCACTGCAGCCTGGGCGAAGCCGATTGGGAGAAGGCGTGCAGAGTCTGAACGGAGAGCTGTTGCTGGTGTTGCTCGCGGGCGTGATCCTGTTCGCAGGCTTGGCCCGGGTGTTCAAGGTGCCCTATCCCATCCTGCTGGTAATGGCAGGCGTGGCGCTCAGTTTCGTGCCGCACTTACCGCGCGTGTCACTACCGCCTGAACTGGTCTTCACCTTCTTCTTGCCGCCGCTGTTGTATTCCGCGGCCTGGACGCTTTCCTGGCGAGAGTTCCGGCGCAACTTCGGCGTTGTGTCCATGCTTGCGTTCGGGCTGGTCATTGTCACGGTGCTGTCGCTGATGGCTGCGGCGGGCCGGCTCCTGCCTGGGTTTACCCCGCAATCCGCACTGCTGCTGGGTGCGGTCATTGCCGCGACGGATGCCATTGCCGCCACCAGCGTGGCCCGTCGCGTGGGCCTGCCGCACTCCATTGTGTCACTCCTTGAGGCGGAAAGCCTGATCAACGACGGCACCGGCTTGCTGGCGCTGCAGTTTGGCGTCGGCATTCTGCTTACCGGTCACACACCTACTTTGGCGGAGGGGGCGGGCCGGCTCGCCTTGTTGACGCTTGGCGGTGTCGTCGTGGGTCTGCTCGTCGCGGTACCGATTGCATGGATCGAACGCAAGATCGACGATGGTCCCATTGAGATTGTGCTGAGCGTGCTGGTCTCGTACGTGACGTACTTCGCGGGTGAGCGTCTACACGTCTCTGGCGTCATCGGTGTCATCGTGTGCGGCATGTACATGAGCCGCCAGAGCGTCTCCGTCATGTCGGCAGCGGTTCGGCTACAAGCTACAGCGGTGTGGGACTCGCTCACCTTTGTGCTCAACGGCCTGATCTTCATGCTGCTCGGCCTGCAGTTGCCATTTGTGCTGGCGCAGGTCCGGCAGACACAAGTGCACTCCATCTGGCTGTACGGTGCTGTGTTCAGCTTGGCCGTCATCGCCCTGCGCATGGCGTGGATCTTTGCGGAGCGCCACGCCGCACACCTGCTTTCGCGGTGGCTGCTGCACACGACAGAGGAGCGTCCAGACTGGCGCGAGTTGCTTGTTGTTGGCTGGGGTGGCATGCGCGGCGTCCTGTCGCTGGCGGCCGCCGTTTCCCTGCCGCTGGCCACAGCGAGCGGCCCGTTTGCGCAGCGCAGCCTCATCATTTTTCTGAGCTTTTACCTCATCGTCGTTACGCTGGTCGTGCAGGGACTTTCACTGCCCTGGCTTATTCGTTCCCTTGGCATCTGCGGTGCGAGCGATCTGCTGGAAGAGGAGTTGGAGGCGCGCCGCACCATCCTCACGGAAGCTTTTGCTTATCTCAGCCGACGGCGGTCTGAGGAGCGGCACCATCGCGCCATGCTGGACCAGCTCGTCCGTGCCTACCGGTTCCGGCTGGATTCCCTGCCCTCTCATCCGGAAGACCATGAGGACAGCGCCGCAGCAATGCAGGACAGACGCGAAGCCATCCTTGCAGTCATCAAGGTAGAACGCGATACGCTGCTTCGACTGCGCAATTCCGGAGAAATCGATGATACGGTGCTGCGCCGGCTGCAGCGCGAGATGGATCTGGCAGAGAGCCGTGTGCTCGCTCCCGTGTCCTAGGCCCGCTCAGGCGTAACTGCCGCCCGAAGCCCGGTTCCGGGGACTGCGTTCGCTGCTGATGCGTTCCACATAGCCGCTTGCCCGCAACTCCGCTAACGGGTCGGCGGGCAG
>CAXTBQ010000134.1:2074-7466 GCA_964242065.1 uncultured Terriglobus sp.
ACTTCCACTCCGCCGCGTAGTCATCAAGGCTGACGCGCAGTTCCTCCAGCGGATCCCCAGGCAGGTTGCGGGCTTGGCGCCAAGCACGCACCAGTGGCCGCACGTCTGTCCAGAAGCAGCTGCGGAAAAGCTCTTCCGCCTCAACCAGTCGGCACCTATCCTGCAGCGTTGCAAGTGCTTGCTGATCGACCAGCGCCGCGCGCGCGAACAGTTCCTGCGCCGTCATCACGGACTGCACCATGGCCTCCATCTTGCCTTTCAGATTATGGCTCTGGTCGATCATGTAAGCGATGCCGTTTGCCGTCGCGCCGGGCGTGCTCACAATTTCATGGAAGATGCGGAACAGCTGATACGGGTCGATGGAGCCGAGAGTCAGGTCGTCGTCGGCATACTTGCGGTCGTTGAAGTGAAAGCCGCCCAGCGCCTGCGTGTGCAGCAGCCATGCAACGATCTGCTCAATGTTTGTTCCCGGATAGTGATGACCGGTGTCCACCAGCACCTTCGCACGCGGTCCGGCCACACGCGCCAGGTGCAGCGCCATGCCCCAGTCGGCGATGTCGGTATGATAGAAAGCCGGCTCAAACGGCTTGTACTCCACTAGCAGGCGCTGCGTGTCATCCATGGCGTCGTGCGTTCCTTTTAGCGCCTCTTCCATCCAGCCGATCCGCCGTCGTATGGACTGCGTGCCGGGATAGTTTGAACCGTCCGCAATCCACAGCGATATGTCGCGCGAGCCCAGCGCCTTCGCGATGCTTACTGACTCCAGCAGGTGCTCCAGCGCCACGCTTCGGATCTCGGCATCCGGGTTTGCAATGGAGCCGAACTTGTACTCCTGCGATTGGAACAGGTTCGGATTGATGGAACCCGCGCGCACGCCGTGCTCTGCTTCCAGCGAACGGATCGCGTCCACATCTGCCGTGCCATTCGGCAGATCCCAAAGCACATGCAGCGCCACGGTGGGGCAGGCACCCGTCAGCCGGTTCACCTCACCCGCATCCGCAAATTTCTCCGCAATATTGGTCGCCGCGCCCGCCTGAATAAACTTGCCGAAGCGCGTGCCGGTGTTGGCGAACCCCCAGGAAGGCACCTCGATCCGAAAGCCATCCAGTGCGGCAAAGATGCGTTGCTGCTGTTGCTGCGGGTCACACGAGGTCATAGCTGGTACTCACCTTTATGAACTTAGGCGGAGAATGCCTTTGGATCGGTCAGCCGCAACGCAGCAGGGCGAGCAAGAGAAACGGCTCTTGCAGATGACGGATACAAGGCCTGATGCGGATGCGCCATGTTAAGGCGTCGGGCTTACGACCTGGTGCCGATGTGATCTATAAGTGCCCACCGTGTCTGCCTGTGACAACACGCCGCATCCGTGCTTCGGTGTCGCACATCGGGCTCGGCGGGTCATGCGCTCGGTTGTCCTTCCGGTCACAGGTACCACGGGATATTAACGACAACGATTCGCCTGTTGCCTTTCAACAGCAGCAGAACTTTCAGCAGTTGGGTTCGTTGATTGTGCAGAAGGTTTTCCCACCAGTGATGAACGACCAGCTCTGGAAGCAACACAGCGATTTTGCGCTCGGGATAAACGTTCTCGAGCTTTAGGATGTAATCCATTAGCGGTGAGATGACCGTGCGAAAGGTGCTTTGCACCTCGACCAGCTCCGGCACAGGTCCGTCATGCTCGCGAATTGGCTTCATCACAAAGTGCTCCCATGTGTCATCAAAGCCGCTGTCGGTGTCGGTCTCCACGGTAACGATCTTCACCTCTTCGCTCATGACCATCCCGAACCGCACGGCCTTCTCCGCAATCTTGTCCCAGCGAGCCACCGGAATGACGACCACCGGCTTCGTCAAATCTGTGAGCCTCAAGGGGGTGTTCTCGGCCGTGGCTTCATTGATGCGGCAGTAGTGGCGTTTGATCGCATGCATCATCCAGATGATGGCAGGAACAAGGAGCGCAGTGATCCAGGCACCGGCAGTAAACTTCGCTACCAGCACCACCACCAGAGTGATCCCTGTGGCTACGGCTCCTAAGCCGTTCAGGAACATCTTGAAATAGCGGCCTTTCTGATCCCTGCACTTCATCCAGTGGCGAACCATGCCCGCCTGGCTGAGCGTGAAGGCGAGGAACGCGCCGATGGCATACAGAGGGATGAGCCTGTCTGTGACGCCATTAAAGATGATCAGCAACAGCGCGGTAAAACCCGTGAGTGCGTAGATGCCGTGCGAAAACAGGAGACGCCGTCCGCGAAGCAGAAAAACGCGTGGCATGTAGTCTTTGAGTGCAATGGCCCGCGCCATACGTGGAAAGTCCGCAAAAGCGGTGTTCGCGCTGAAGCTGAGCGCGGCAAGAACACTGGCCATGGTAAGGAAGTAGAACCAGCCGCGGCCAAAGACGGCAGCCACTTCAATCGATAGTACGCTCTGGTACGCAGGATCGCCTGAGTCCATGGCTGTGACGCCGTACGCCTTCGCCACGTAAGACAAACCAGCAAGCATCACGATGAGGAGAGCGATAATGACCGTGAGCGCCTGGTTCGCGTGCTTGGATCTGGGCTCTTTGAACGCGGTCACGCCATTGGACACCGCTTCCACACCCGTCATGGCCGCGCACCCGCTGGCGAACGCTTTGAGCAGCAGCCAGATCGTCAGGTACTGCAGTGTTGCCGGGATGGGCGGGGGAGGAACGGCAAGCGGAACGGGATGGCCGTGTGCCTGAACCGTATGCCAAACTCCCACACCGACCGTAATCAGCAGCGTGCCGACGAAGAGCAACGTCGGCAGCATAAAGACAAAGCCGGACTCTTTTACCCCTCGAAGATTGATCAGCACGATGACGAAGAGGATGATCAAGCAGAGGCCGAGTTGATGCGCATGAAGCCGCGGCACCGCGCTGACCAGCGCGGTAACGCCTGCAGAAACTCCCACGGCTGCCGTGAGAATGTAGTCAATCATGAGCGCGGCTGCCGCGAGCAGACCCGCACCATCGCCCAGGTTCTCGCTCGCTACGGTAAAGGAGCCGCCGCCATTTGGATACGCATCAACCGTCTGGCGATAGCTGAAGTAGAGAATCGTCAGGAGCGCCAGAATGGCGGCAAAGATCGGAAGCAGGTGCTGCTGCACTCCGATCAGCCCCAGCGGGATGAGGATGGACATGGCCTGCTCAGGGCCATAAGCGGCACTGGTCAGGCCATCGAGACCGAAGATCGGAATGCCAGCGGCAACGCCAATGTGCTCGTGATGAGCGTCGCTGGTAGCCAGCGGCTTTCCAAGAACCAGGTCAGACACTTTCATGCAAAAAACGCCCCAAAGACCAGAGAAGGTCAACAGGCATTAGAACGCAAAACTTTGTGAAAAAGCCGTAAGAGACCGCGGCACTTTCACAGTGTGTCCGGTGCTCACCACCAGAGGCTCTGGTGAACCGGGCAGCTCAAGTGTGGTTTCACGTATTGACCCGGTGCGTTCACTTGGGCTGGTCCAGCCAGAGGTTGAGTTGGAGAACATTGACCCGCGGCTCGCCCAAGAGTCCGAATTGACGGGGAACAATGCTCCTTCTTACGAAGTCCGCCAAGGCGTCTTCGGAGAGGTGTCGCTCCTTTGCAACCCGCGGAACCTGGTAGAGAGCCGAAGCCGGAGAAATGTCGGGATCGAGACCCGATCCCGACGCTGTGACCAGATCGACCGGAACCGCCACCGATCCGTTGCTCTCAGCCCTGGTGGAGCTCGCCACGCGATCAATCAGAGCCTTACTGGAAGGGCCAAGATTGGATCCGGAAGAGTTGCCGGCGTCATACCCTGCACCCGCTGCGGACGGTCGGCCGTGAAAGTAGCCTGCACCGTGGAACGCCTGGCCGATCAATCGCGAACCAACGATCTCACCGTTGCGCCGAATCAGCTGCCCATCTGCCTTGTCGCGGAAGAATAGGTGCGCCACGCCCGTGACGGCCAGGGGATAGGCGAGGCCCAGCAGAACCGTGGTGAACAGAGTGTAACTGCATGCGGTGTAAATCTGTTTCTTTAGCATAAGGTTCCTAGGCAAGGTGCATCACGGTGACGAGCATGTCGATCAGCTTGATCCCGAGAAACGGAACAGTGATGCCGCCCACACCGTAGATGAGCAGATTCCGCTGCAACAGGGCAGCCGCTGAAAGTGGCTTGTACGAGACACCACGCAATGCAAGAGGAATCAACCCGATGATGATCAGTGCATTGAAGATGATGGCGGACAACACGGCTGATTCCGAATTGTGCAGGTGCATAATGTTCAGGGCGTTCAACACAGGAAACACACCTGCAAACATGGCAGGAATAATGGCAAAGTACTTGGCCACATCATTCGCGATGGAAAACGTTGTCAACGCGCCGCGTGTCATCAGCAACTGTTTGCCTATCGCCACGATTTCGATGAGCTTGGTGGGGTTGCTGTCGAGATCGACCATGTTTCCGGCTTCTTTTGCGGCTTGCGTACCAGAGTTCATTGCCACACCCACGTCTGCCTGGGCCAGAGCAGGCGCATCGTTGGTGCCGTCGCCCGTCATCGCCACCAGCTTGCCCTCGCTCTGCTCTCGCTTGATCAGGTCCATCTTGTCCTTCGGCTTGGCTTCCGCAAGGAAGTCATCCACACCGGCTTCACGCGCGATGGCCGCAGCGGTCAGCGGGTTGTCACCGGTGATCATCACCGTGCGAATTCCCATGGCACGCAGTTGCTCAAACCGTTCCTTCATGCCGCCCTTTACCACGTCCTTCAGGTGAATGACGCCAAGCGCCCGACCGTTTTCCGCAACCACAAGGGGCGTTCCGCCGCTGTGCGCAACACCGTCAACAGCCGCGCGCACTTCGTCCGGCAAGGATCCGCCCTGTTCCTGCAGGTGCCGGGTAATGGCGTCGACCGCGCCTTTGCGAATGCTGCGGCCATCCACCTCGATGCCGCTCATGCGGGTCGTCGCAGAAAACGGCACGAACTCGGCGTTGATCTGTCCCAGTTCACGCCCGCGAAGGTTATACCGCTCCTTTGCCAGCACAACGATGGAACGGCCCTCCGGTGTCTCGTCCGGTAAGGACGAAAGTTGGGAGGCATCCGCAAGAACATCCGCGGAGATGCCCGGTGCCGGAATGAACTCTGCTGCCTGCCGATTGCCGATGGTGATGGTGCCCGTCTTATCCAGCAGCAATGTGTTCACATCGCCCGCTGCTTCCACCGCACGGCCGGATGTTGCCAGCACATTGTGCTGCACCAGGCGATCCATCCCAGCGATTCCAATGGCCGAGAGAAGGCCGCCGATCGTGGTTGGAATAAGACACACAAGCAACGAGATCAGCACAAAAACTGTCTGCGGAGCGCCGGAGTACTTCGCGAACGGCTGCAGTGTGACAACCGCCAGCAGGAAAATAATCG
>CAXTBQ010000135.1:0-355 GCA_964242065.1 uncultured Terriglobus sp.
CCGAAGACACGCATCCCATGCACCTTCATTTGGTGCGCTTCCAGGTCCTCGACCCAGCCAGCGGCAAGGTGCTGGTCAGTGCCGTAGCGAGCGCCGCCACTGCGGGTGCACGCGATGGAGCGCATCTTCGCGCCACGCTGCACTGCCCAACCGCTCGGCTCTGGGATCTGGACAGCCCGGCGCTCTACTCCCTGCGTTCCACGGCCACCTTGCCCAGCGGCGAAACGGACGTGCGCACCACGACCTTCGGCTTTCGCTGGTTCGCGCCCGAGGGCCTGTCCAGCAACGCCATCTTCCGCCTGAATGGGCACCGGCTCAAGATCGCGGCCGGCCAGTCGCATCTCCTCGTATTCGT
>CAXTBQ010000135.1:365-7339 GCA_964242065.1 uncultured Terriglobus sp.
TCCATCTCCTGGGGCTTCTGGGGGCACAACGGTCTGTTCCCCACGCCGGAGCTGGCCGAGCGCGAAGTGGGGCAAGCCAAGCGCCTCAACCTGAACTGCCTCAACTTCCACCGCAACGTCGGCAAGGAAGAAGTAATGCGCGCGCATGATCGCCTCGGCTTGCTGCGCTACATGGAACCCGGCGGAGGCAAGCTCGCCATCGGCAAGCTGCCCAGCAATGTGGCTGCTAACGCCGCGGGCATTGTGATGGAGCCTCCAAAAAATGCAGCGGACCGCTTCTCCCGCGACTTCATGCTCGCAAAGTGCAAGCACATGGTGCGCGCCTTCCGCTCGCATCCGTCGCTCATCCAGTACACGCTGCAGAACGAGCTCGGCGCGTACCTGAAGAACCCGGACACCTTCACCGCTATCAACATCATGCATGACGAAGATCCTTCGCGCTCCGTGGTGTTGAACGACGGCTTCAGTCCGCCACCGCGCAGCGCACCGCAGGCCTGGTACGCGCCCTACAACGACACGATGCATCGCAGCGACCGCGAGCCCTGGGGCGGGTGGTGGAACAACCACCAGGGCGCGGGCGACCAATGGTACGACGCGTTCTACAAGGACGCTGAACACTTCACCTACCGCGAGCCGCTCAAGGATGTGCTGGTGGAGTTCGGCGAGATGGAAGGCTGCGCCGTGGCCGACAATCATCCGCTGATGATCGATCAGATCGAGACGAAGCAGTTCGGCGGGAACGGCCGCAGCTATGACCTCGACGACCACCGCGAGATCGTGGCCGGCCTCGATCATTTCCTCGACCGCTGGGGCTTTCGCAAAGGGTTTCCCACTGCCGAGGGCTTCTATCGTGCGCTGGGCAACAAGTGCTATGAGACCTGGCAGCAGTACATGGAGAACATCCGTATCTGCGACGAAGTGGACTTCGCTGCGATCAGTGGATGGGAGTCCACCGCGATGGAAAACCACTCGGGTATCGTGGACAACCTGCGCAACTTCAAGGGCGACCCTGACCTGATTGCATCGAGCCTGCAGCCGTTGCGGCCTATCGCCAAGCAGCATGCGCTCTGCTATGCCGTGGGGGAAAGCGCCGTGTTTGATCTCTTCCTGCTGAACGACACTGGCCACATGCCGAAGGGCAAGCTGCGCTTCAGCATGGTGGACCCCGCCAAAAACAGAACAGAGCTGGGTTCTTGGGATGTGCCTGTCGCAACGGCCGATCGTTTCAGCTACACCGTGCAGACAGCCTTCACAACGCCGCCGCTAACCCCAGAAGGCACCTATCGTTTTCAGTTTGTTTGCGATGGCGCGCCGAGTGCGAACTTCAGCCGTGACCTATGGGTTGCCAACGCCAAGCCGGAGCTTCGCAAGCCGTTAAAAGTCGGTGTCAGCGGCGTGCTTCGTTCTCTTCGCTCGCAGTTAGCGACCTTGCCCGGCATAGAGGTCGCCGAGTTTGCTGCGGGCAGCAACTTCGATGTGATCGTCGCGTCAGGTGTGGTCAAAGGCTCCAAGCTTGACCGGCAGATCGGCGACGAAACCGGGCTTGAGGCGCAACCGGCCAAAGGTGCGGCCGTAGAGCAGCAACCACCCGGGCAGCTGTCGCCTGAAGTGCTCGCGGCTGTAAAGGCTGGCACGCCTCTGTTGGCCGCGGTTCCGGACGACTTCCTCGCCGACGGCGTGGCGAAGCAGCTGGCCGCGCTGGGAGCCTTCACCTACAACGGCCAGGTCGGCGACACGCGCGCGCCGTGGATGGGCAACTGGCTTTTTGTGCGCGAGCACGCCACCTTTGCCGGCCTGCCTGCGAATCGCGTGCTGGGCGTGCACTACCAGGCGCATGGCAAGCAGTCCAACGGCTTGCTCGTCGACCGCGTCGCCGGCGCGCCGGACCTCGAAGTCATCATGGGCTACAGCCGCGATCACGACCGCAACGTAGGCGCGGCGAGCTTTGTCTGCCATGTGGGCGCAACGCCGGTGTTGGTGCATCGTGCACCGGAGTTCAGCGCGCCCCTGCAGGCTCGCTGGCTGGCGAACAGCCTGGCCTTTCTCACGGGACAGCCGATGGCCTGAGCGCATGCAGTCGCCTCAAAGGAGGCTTGTTTGGACAGACGTAATTTTTTGCAAACGGCGTTCTGTGCGGCCATGCTTCCCGCGAGCGCGCTGGCTGAGCCGATGCCCAGCGACGCTGAGGCTCCTGTGATTCGCACCAAAGCCGGCTCCCTGCGCGGCCGCACGAAAGATGGTGTCGCGTCGTTCCTTGGCATTCCTTACGGCGGGGACACACGCACGCGGCGTTTCCAGCCGCCCCTGCCTGCCCCGGCCTGGAGCAGCGTGCGAGAGGCAACGGCATGGGCGGATCGCTCGCCGCAGCTGGGCAGTTCAGCGCGTGAACGCACGGCTCGAAAGCCTTTCAGTTCGGATGCGGAAGCACGCTTTGCCTTGCCTGCGGACGAAGGGCCGGTCAGTGAAGATTGCCTGCATCTGAACGTTTGGACGCGCTTGCAAGGCACCGGGCCAGGCAAAGAGAAGCCTGTGCTGGTGTACATCCATGGCGGTGCGTACAACAGCGGCACTGTGAACTCCGTGCTCTACGACGGCACGCGCCTTTGCCAGCGGGGCGACGTTGTTGTGGTCACCGTAAACCACCGCCTCAACGCCTTCGGCTATCTGTATCTCGGCGAACTCAGTGACGACCCCGCCTACGCCGATTCCGGCAACGCCGGCATGCTCGATCTTGTGCTGGCTCTGCGGTGGGTTCACGACAACATCGCCGCGTTCGGCGGAGATCCGACGCGCGTCACAATTTTCGGGCAGTCCGGCGGCGGCGCGAAGTGCGCCACGCTGATGGCCATGCCCACGGCGCATGGCCTGTTTCAGCGCGTGATGACGATGAGCGGCCAGCAGGTGGCGGCCGCGCCGAAAACAATCGCCACGGCACGTACGCGAGAGTTCCTGACCAAGCTCGGCATGCAAGCCACGCCGCCACCGAAGCTGCGGGACGCATTGCAAGCAGCGTCACTGGATCAGCTTGAGGAAGCCGCGCGCGTGAGCTCCGCGTGGCTGCCTGTGGTCGATGGACGTTCCTTGCCGCGCGATCCGTTCTCGCCCGATGCCCCGCCGCTTTCGCAAAAGGTACCCATGATCCTCGGCAACACGCATGATGAAACTCGTGGGCTTATTGGTGGCGCACAGCCTGCGTTGTTTCATCTGACATGGGATGAAGTGCCGGGGGCGCTGACGAAGAACGTAGCTGCGTTCCTTGGCGAATTGAAGCCGGAAGAGATCGTGGCTCGTTATCGCGAGTGGTATCCGCGCTACTCTCCGAGCGATGTTTTCTTCGCAGCCACAACAGCCTTTCGCTCCTGGCCCGGGCAGGTCATCGAAGCCGAACGCCGCGCGGCCAGCCCCGCACGCGCACGCACCTGGGTGTACGAGATGGATTGGCCTTCCCCGGTCGCCGGTGGACGCTTCGGCGCTCCGCATACCGTGGACATCCCCTTCTTCTTCGACAACCTTCAACTCGCGCCCGGCATGGTGGGCGCTACGACGGAGCGGCTCGCCGAAGCGAAGCCGCTAGCTACGGCTATGAGTGAAACACTGCTGGCCTTCGCGCGCACCGGCGACCCGAACCATAGCGGGCTTCCACACTGGCCTGTGTACGATTTGCAGCACCGCGCCACCATGCTTTGGAACACGCCTCCGCAGGTGCAGGAGGACCCGCGTGGCCGTGAACGAGAGCTCGCTGCGCAAGCGCATTACCGCCAGCCGGGTACGTGACCCTTGCCCTTGCCTTGCTCGGCTTTGGCGCGTCTTCTTCCCGCAAGCTTTCGCCATGGTCCCTTCTTGGTTGTCATTCCCGAAAGGAATCTGCGTCTCACGTAAGGCCACATAACTCCCTCATTCATCCAAGCCTCTGCCACATCCTGATTTCCAAGGAACACACACCATGAAACACATCGCCGCCACCTTAGCCTGCGCTGCCTGCGTCACACCACTGCTCGCGCAGGACACACGCCACGTCACAGAGCCGCAGATTCCACCGGTATGCACTGTGCTCAAAGCAAGTCTCCACGCCACGAACAACGCGCTCGCTGACGCCGATGAAGGCAAGCTCGACACGGAGCGTATCCAAAAAGCGCTGGATGAATGCGGCGCAGGCAAGGCTGTCGAGCTACGGCCCGAAGGCGCGGCCAACGCGTTCCTCAGCGGCCCGCTGGAGCTGCGCGAAGGCGTCGCCCTGCTCCTCGACAAGGGCGTAACGCTGTATGCCTCACGCAATCCGAAGGACTACGACACCGCGCCCGGCACCTGCGGCATCAGCGGGCCGGAAAGCCGCCCGTGCAAGCCGCTTATCGGCGTGCATAACGTAAAGAACGCGGCGGTGATGGGCGAAGGCGCAATCGATGGGCGTGGCGACAAAGGCGTGCTTGGCAAGCCGTACACCTGGTGGGAACAATCGCGCGCCGCGGCTGGAGTGGGCTTGGAAGGAAACGTGGCCAGCCAGGGTGCGAAATACTCCGCACCGCGCTTGATCGTGGCGCAGCACGCCGATGGGCTCATTCTGTACAAGATCCGCTTGCACAACTCGCCTAATTTTCATGTCACGGTCGGCAACACGAACGGCTTCACCGCCTGGGGCGTTCACCTGCTCACCCCCACGGTGCGCGGCACGGACGCTCGCAATACAGACGGCATTGATCCGGGCTCCTCGCAGAACATCACTATCACCAAAAGCTGGATCGACAACGGCGACGACAACATCGCCATCAAGAACGATGTGCAGCACATGAGCGTGCTCGACAACCACTTCTACAGCGGACACGGCATGAGCATCGGCTCGGAGGCGCGCGATGAAGACAGCATCCTGGTCGACACGCTCACGCTCGACCACACGACCAGCGGCATCCGTATCAAGAGCAACGTGCAACGGGGCGGCGTCGTGCGCAACCTGCTGTACCGCAACGTTTGCATGCAGGACGTGCCGGTGCCCATCTCCATAACGCCGTTCTATACCGGCCAGACCGCGGACGGCATTGTCGATGTGGGCATGAAGGGCGATCGCACTCCTGACTACAAAGGCATCACGCTGCAGAACGTACTGAGCCTTACACCGGGGCTTGTACAGGCCGCGGGCTTGAATGCGGAACACCCGACAGAGCTGACCTTCAACGGTGTGGAGATGCGCGGCATCCATCCTGACCAGGCCAAAGCGCAGTTCACCCATGTAACGTTGGGGCCCATGGGCGCGAACTTTACGTTGAAGGGAAATAGCGTGACCACCACACCGGCGGAGAGGCCGGCGAAGTTGACTCTGCGCTGTGATGGTAAGTTTCCTCCATACCAGGATTGATCAACGCGCACTCCGGAGTCCATCTGTTCCAGCAATGAAGGAAGGCCGCCAGTGTTTGCTGGCGGCCTTTGATTTGGAGTGAACCACCGGATCAGAACTCGATGCGGGCAGCGAGTTGGAGGGCGCGGTTGATTTGGGAGCCGGAGTCTACGTTCATGGTGCCGTAGCTTGTTGTACCCCAGGTGTTGAGCACAGCGTTCGACTGGCTGTATACGAAATGCGTGTGGTTGGTAACGTTAAAGTAATCGGCTTCGATGGCTAATTTGGTGCCTTCGTGCAGACCGCCGGTGGGGATGTCGAAACTGCGGCGCAGGCTCAGGTCCAGGCGGTAGTTGCCGGGCTGGAAGAGCGTGGAATACGCCGCGGTGCGTGCGGTGGTGGAGAACTGGTAGGGGAAGCTGGGCGTGGGGATGAAGGCGCTCGGATCCAGATATTGCACGGAGCCAAGGTCCTGCGCTGTGTGCGGGCGATCGAGCGCGGCGACCCGGCCGTTGCCCGTGTAGTTCGGGTTGCGGAGCGGATACGCCACGTTCTGCGCAGGATTGGTGTTCGCCGTATTCATGGTCACGGAAAGCGGCGACCCGGAGTTCGCGGTGAAGCCGCCGAACGCAAGCCGCGTAAGACGATTGTCGCCGCCGAGATGGCCTGTGCCGAAGGGGAGGTTATACGCGCCGGTGAGGACGAACTTGTGGCGCTGGTCCCCTAAAGACAAGCTGCGGTCGAGACTGCGGGCGGCATGGAACTGGCCGTCCGAAGCGGCATACGCGGGAATGTCGTAGCCGGCGCGGAAGGTGCCGTTGTTGTCGATGGAGCGCGCCCAGGTGTAGTTGCTCATGAACGTAAGGCCATTGGAGATGCGCTTGGTGATGTACGCCTGCATGGCGTTGTACCAGGTGCGCCCGATGAAGCCATATGCGTCGCTGATGCCGTTGTACTGCGGAAACGGCCGCAGCGCTTGCGTGATGGTGGGGTTCGCCGTGCCGCCGAAGCTGGCGTACGGCAGGCTGAGACCCGCGGCCGCGAGATTGGCCGGCGTAGCCTGCTGCGTCAGCGTGGTGCCCAGGTTCAGGTACTTCGGGTCAAGCTGGTTGTTGTAGTAGCCGCGGCCGTTGAGGGTATCGGGAGTCAGGTAGCGGCCTTGCGAGCCAACATAGGTGAGGGTGAATGCGGTGGTGGGGCTCAGCTGCTGCTGCATGCCGAAGCTGTAGTTCACAAACTGCGGCGCACGGCCACCGAGATACGGATCGGCGAAGGTGGGGTTCTGCGAAGCCTGTGTGGAATTCGAAGTGTTGTAGGTGCCGAGAGCGGGATCCAGCACCGGCGGAGCTGTGTACGCGGGGTAAGGTGTATCCAGCTTCCAATAGCTGTTGCCCACCTGGCCGATGGTCGGCGAGTTGAACGAAGTCGTCGGGGTGGTGCTGAAGCCCTGCAAGCCGGAGCCCTGCCGTGACGTCGCGCTGCCGCCGTTCGCGTTGCCATGCGTGTAGATGATCGCGTAGCTGCCACGGAAGACAAGCGTCGGGTTGGGTTGGTAGGCAAAGCCGATGCGCGGCCCAAAGTTTTTCAAAGAGTCGTTGACTGGCTGTGTGCAGTTGCAAAACGCGGAGTTCGTCGTGCCATTGAATGA
>CAXTBQ010000136.1:0-7003 GCA_964242065.1 uncultured Terriglobus sp.
AGCTGCGGTGGCGGCTTGACAGGATTCGACTTCGAGCAATCACAGCGGCGCTCGGACGTATCCGAACGCGTCACAAACAAGAGGATTCGCGTTGTAAAAAGGCGCGTTTTTCACGTGCAGAAACCGTGCTCCAGGCGTACAAAAGCGCCCCTTTTCTTGCTCTGGGCGACCACGTTTCAAAGGCGGCGGCCTCTTTCTCCGGTAGGCCTACTTACGCTTCCAGGTAACGCCGCTTTTTCCGTCTTCGATGAGCACGCCCTTGTCCGCGAGTTCCTTGCGGATGGCGTCTCCGCGTGCGAAGTTCCGGCGTTTGCGCGCATCGGTGCGTTCGGCGATCAAGGCTTCGATCTCCGTTTCACTGATGCTCTCCGCAACCAGCAGTTCCGCCGCGATGTCCGTGCGGCCCTCCCCGTGGGCCCACTCTACCGCTGCGCTCGAGATCGCCGCGTCGCGGTCGGTGAGCACGTCGAACACAGCGTCAAAATCTGCAAGCAACTGCTGTATGCGCGGGAGATTGCTTTTGCCAAACGTGTGGTTGTCGAGCGCGATGTTCACCGCACGGACCACGTCGAACACGGCCGCGCGTGCTTCCGCGGTATTCAGGTCGTTTGCAAGCGCGGCGTGGTACGCCGCTCGCTTCTCTGCAACGGCGGCATCCAGTGTGTTGCTGCCCTGTTCCGGCAGGCCTGCTTCGCGCGAAGCAGCCTGCATGCGCCGCGCGAAGGTGCGCAGCCGCTCGATGGCATTGGCGCTCTCCGTCAGCCCGTCGAAGGTGAAGTTCATCTGGTGCCGGTAGGGCACGCTCAACAGCAGGAAGCGGATGGCTGAAGCTCGATAACCCTTCAGCAGCAGGTCGCGCAGCGTGTAGAAGTTGCCCTCCGACTTCGACATCTTCTTGCCTTCGACCAACAGGAAGCGCACATGGAACCAGTGCCGTGCAAACGGTTGGTGGCTGGCGCATTCACTCTGCGCAATCTCGTTCTCGTGGTGAGGAAACGTAAGGTCTTCACCGCCGGCATGGAGGTCGAAGCTCGGCCCAAGGTGCTTCATAGCCATGGCGGAGCACTCGATGTGCCAGCCCGGACGGCCCGTGCCCAGCGGCGTTTCCCAGGCGTGTTCGCCGGGCTTTACCGCTTTCCACAGGGCGAAGTCGCGTGCGGCGTCCTTCTCGTATTCATCGACATCTACACGGGCGCCGTCTTCGATGCCTTCCAGGTCCTTGCCGGAGAGTTTGCCGTAGTCCGGACACTTTGCAATGCGGAAGTACCAGGAACCGTCGTCCGCCTTGTACGCGATGTCTTCACTGGCAAGCCGCTCGATCAACGCGACCATCTCGCCGATGTTCTCCGTGGCGCGGGCGATGATCTCCGGCCGCTCCACGCCAAGCGCATCCATGTCCTCAAAGAAGGCGCGTTCGAACTTGGCGGTGTACTCGGAGATGGGTAGGCCTGCCGCGGCAGCGTTGCGGATGATCTTGTCGTCGACATCCGTCACGTTCATCACGTGCTTGAGTTTGAGGCCGTTCAGCCGTGCGGTGCGGCGCAGGACGTCTACGTGCAGAAAAGTGCGAAAGTTGCCGATGTGCCCATAATCGTAGACGGTTGGGCCGCAGCAGTACATGCGCAGGGTGTTGCTATGCGCGGCAGTCAGGGGCTCCACGCGGCTGCCCAGGGTGTTGAAGAGTTCGATCGCCATCCGGGCCCGGTCTGTTCCTTGCGGACTTGCGCGCGCGCCCGGAGCCTTGCGCTTGGTGCGCAGTCTGCCGCCGCAGTCCCAGCCCTGATTCTAGCCGACGGTACAGTTTCACTCACGCTGTTGCTCGTCCCTTTCAACGCCTTCGATGAGCCTGCCTTCGATTTGTCATCTCGACCGGAGCGGGGCGGCTCTATCGCCCTGCGTAGTGGAGAGATTTGCTGTTTTGCACGGAGCAGCGTTGTCGCCGGCAGATGAGAAGCAGGTCCCTCCACTCCGCTTCGCTCCGGTCGGGATGACAAGAGTTGGTGCAGGAAGAACGGAAGTGGAAGAGACGTTAACCGAGGCGCAGCTGAGGCGAGGCATTGAGCGTTGCGTCTGCGAAGCTGTCCGACAGCAGCTTCGGCCAGGCGGCCGCTGCGATCATGGCAGCGTTGTCAGTAGAGAGCGCCGGCGACGGAAACTGCACATAGAGACCACGCTGCGACGCCTCTGCCGCGAAGCGTCGCCGCAGCTCGCCGTTCGCCGCCACGCCTCCGGAGACTACGATCGCATGCAGACGGTGGTGCGCTGCCGCAGCCATCGTCTGCCGCAGCAGGTTGCCGACCACGGCTCTCTGGAACGAGGCGATCAGGTCGAGCGTCTCCGCATCGCAAAGCGCGCGTACCCCCTCCAGCGTGGATGCTGTCCTCGCGGCCAGGGCGGTGCGACGTGCTTCGATGATCGGCTTCATGCCGTGGGTTTCCACGTAGCGCAGGACCGCCGTCTTGATGCCGCTGAACGAGAAGTCGAAGCTCGGCTCCTCCGCTGTGCCGCGGTTGATCTCTGCGAAGCGAAAAGGCACGGCGCGTGGATCACCGAACGCGCTGAGCCGGTCGATCCACGGGCCGCCCGGATAGCCCAGCCCCAGCAATTTGGCGACCTTGTCGTAGGCTTCGCCCGCCGCATCATCGACGGTGCGGCCCACGTTACGATAGCCCCACGCCTGCCCATTCCACCGCGCCAGGTACAGGTGGGTGTGCCCGCCGCTGACGACGAGCGCCAGTACGGGTTCGTTTGTCTCGTACCCAGGCCAAAATGGGTGCCCCACGTCTCGATTCTGAGACGTGGGTCCTGACGTTTCTCCAGAGGTTTGATCCCACGTCTGTTCGAGACGTGGGGCACCCAGACTTTGCATCAGCACCGCGTGAATGTGACCTTCCAGATGGTTCACGGCGATGAGCGGTTTGCCCAGTCCAAATGCATACGCTTTGGCAAATGAGATGCCGACCAGCAACGCACCCGCCAGGCCCGGCCCCGATGTAACGGCGACGGCTGCAAGCTCGCTCGCGCGGATGTTTGCCTGGCGCAGAGCTTCCCGCACTACCGGCACGATGTTGCGCAGGTGTTCGCGGCTGGCAAGCTCCGGCACCACCCCGCCGTAGAGCGCGTGCATCTTCATCTGCGAGGCAACCACGTTGCTCAGCACCTCTCGCCCGCCACGCACCACGGCGGCTGCGGTCTCGTCGCAGGAGCTTTCGATGCCCAGGATCAGGCCGTTCTGTTCGTCAGAGAGCCGCACATCTTCCATGCTAAGCGTCACATCAACATTGCGCCCTTCGCGTGCACGTCCTTTGCGCCCTTCGCGTTCTGCCTCTATAACCTCGAGCACGGCTGATACATCCAACCAACGATGCATTTTGAACAGACAGACCAGTTTCAGGCCGCGCTGCACATTGTGGAAAGGTTGCGTGAGCGCGGCTACCAAGCCTATTTTGCCGGCGGTTGCGTGCGTGATTTGCTGCTTGGAACGATTCCAAAAGACTATGACGTGGCCACCTCCGCAACCCCGGAAAAGGTACTGCTTGGGTTTGACCGGACGTTTTCTGTGGGCATGCACTTCGGCGTGGTCATTGTCTGCACCGCGAACAAGGACAGAGGCTGCCAGGTTCAAACCGAGGTTGCCACCTTCCGCGCGGACGGCGCGTACACCGACGGCCGGCGTCCCGACGAGGTGAGCTACTCCGACACAGCGGAAGAAGACGTGTTGCGGCGCGACTTTACCGTGAACGGCATGATGCTCGATCCGGTTGGCCTTGCGGCGGAAAACCTGCACGCGCATGTGCTCGATTTTGTCGGCGGGCAGCAGGACCTGAAGTCCGAGGTGCTACGCGCCATTGGCGACCCGGCAAAGCGCTTTCAGGAGGACAAGCTGCGCATGTTGCGCGCGGTACGCTTTGCCGCGCGGCTCCGCTTCTCACTCGATCCCGCGACCCTGCGTGCGATGCAGGAACAAGCCGCCACCATCCACCAGGTGAGCAACGAGCGTGTGCGCGATGAGCTGACGAAGATGCTTACGGAGGGGCATGCCCGCCGCGCCTTTGAGCTGCTGGATGAGAGCGGCATTCTGCCGCATGTGCTGCCGGAAGTGGCTGCCATGAAGGGCGTGCAGCAGCCGCCGGACTGGCATCCGGAGGGCGATGTTTGGCTGCACACGCTGCTGCTGCTCGAAAAGCTGAAGCCTGGCGTAAACGCAACGCTGGCCTGGTCCGCGCTCTTGCATGATGTGGGCAAGCCGCCCACATTTCGCGCGCCCAACCGGACCGATCCCAAGCCGCGCATCCGCTTCAACGGCCATGCGGAAGTGGGTGCCACGCTCACGCGGCAGATCCTGAACCGGCTTCGCTTCTCAAACGACGACGCCGACCAGATCGTCTCGTTGGTGGCCAACCACATGCGCTTCGGTGACGTGAAGAACATGAAGGCGAGCACCCTCAAACGTTTCTTCCGGTTGCACGATTTTCCGGAGCACCTCCATCTGCACTGGCTTGATGTAAGCGCTTCGCACAACCTGCTGGGCATGTACGACTACGCCCGCGAACATTTCTACGCAGCGCCGGTAGAGGAGCACAAACCCGCGCTCCTGCTGACCGGGCGCGACCTCATCGACGCGGGCCTGAAACCCGGTCCGCGCTTCAAGCACCTGCTCACCGAGATCGAAGACGCGCAGTTGGAGGGCACCATCCACACACGCGACGAAGCCATCAACCTCTTGCGCGAACTGCTTTCCAGGCAGTCGCCGGAACTGGCGGCACCATGAGATCCATCCTCGTTGTGGGTGCGGGTGTCGCAGGCCTTGCCGCCGCCGTACAGCTCGCGGAGGCGGGTTGCAACACTACCGTGCTGGAGGCGGGTGACCGCGTGGGCGGCCGCATCCACACTGTCGTTGAGGGCGATGTCCCGGCCGAACTGGGCGCGGAGTTCGTGCACGGAAAGCCGCCGGAGCTGCTTACGCTGCTCCGTGAGCTTGGCCTGGAGCACTACGAACTAGGTGGAAGCAACCTGAGCTTTTCATCCGGCGGCAAGCTCCGTGCGCAAGCAGAGGATGGGAGTGACGACGGAAGCCCGTTCGATTTGCTGGAGCAGATAAAGCAGTGGGCCGAGCAGCATCCCACGGAAGACCTGTCCTTTGCGGATTGGGTGCGCCTCCATGCTGCGCCGGACTCTGACGGAGAGAGCGCAACCGGCTACGTCGAAGGCTTCAACGCGGCGGATGCCACAGAGATCTCAGTCCATTCGCTGGCCGCGCAGCAGCGTGCGGAAGACAGCATCCACGGTGACGTCATCTCTCACGTGCGCGGTGGCTACTCCTTGCTGCCGCGCGCGCTTGCAGAGCGGCTGCGCCGCGCGGGAGGCACAGTTCTACTGCAGCATCAGGTGCGAGAAGTTCGATGGCGGGCGGGTCAGGTGCAATGCCTTTGCGAGAACGGCGATGTGCTGCACGCAGACGCCGCGGTGATCACGCTGCCGCTGGGTGTGCTGCAGGCCAGCACGGTCCGCTACCAGCCAGAGCCCGGCAACATCCTGCAACACGCAGCCCGCATGCGAATGGGTTCGGTGTGCCGCATCAACCTCATTTTCCGGCAACGCTGGTGGGCAGAGCTGGAACAACCCGCGCACGAGGCGCTGCAGACTCTCGGCTTTCTTCTTCCTGAGAAGCGACTGCCTGGAGCACATTTCAACGTATTCTGGACCGGCTATCCTGCGCCCCATGCAGCGATGACGGCGTGGGTAGGCGGTCCTGCGGCAAAGGCCTTTGACGCGTTGGACGACCATGCCATTGCGCACATAGCCTGCCGTGATCTTGCGCGCATTTTCGGGCTCATGCCGGAAGCCGTGTTGGAACAGTTGGCATCACACCACTTGCACAACTGGCAGCTCGACCCGCTTACTCGCGGCGCTTACTCGTGGGTTCCGGTGGGTGCCGTGGATGCGTCAGCGAGGATGGCGGAGCCGGTGGAGAACACCCTGTTCTTCGCGGGAGAACACACCGACACATCAGGACATTGGGGTACCGTCCACGGCGCGCTGCGTAGCGGCCTGCGAGCAGCGCGGCAGTTCCTTGCTCATCAAGCATCGCGAACGCCGCGACCAAAGCAGCTCTGCTAAGCACGACGATTTTGTGGGAATAGGTCTCGGTGTCAACCCTCACGGTTTATCTATCCACCGGCTCCGCTCCCGGTAATGCTTTTCCTACTTGCAGGCTCACCTTGCGCGAGAGAGTACCCGCTGCGCGCGAGACGCGGTCACCAGCGCCACCGCCGACAGGATTACCGCCATGGCTGCCCACTGTGATCCGTGCAGCCCCTCGTGCAGGAAGAAAGCGCTCAACCCGACCGCAACAATCGGGTTTACGTATGCGTAGGTCGCCACTTTCGCCACGGGCACGGTGTGCAGCAGGTAGGTGTAGGCGGTGTAGCCCACGAGTGATCCAAATACCGCCAGCCATAGCACCGCCGCAAATACGCCGCGATTCCAGTGTGCCGTCTGCCACCCGCCCAGAGCCGTTCCCAGCAGCACGTTAATACCGCCGCCCAGCACCATTTGCCATGCCGATGCCAGCAGCGGCGGCAGCCCGGTGGGACGCCGTCCGGAATAGACCGAGCCTGCCACCCAACCCAGGTTCGCCAGGAGCAGGATGCTCGTGCCGACAAGCACGCTGCGATTGTTCGTCGCGCCCGGTTGCGCGGAAAGGCCGCCGCGCAGCACGGGTATCAGCAACAGCGCCAGGCCGCCGAAGCCCAGCGCCGTGCCAAGCCAACCCATGCGGTTCAGCGGCACACCACCCGGAATGGCCGTTTCCGCCAGGGCGATCAGCAGCGGAATGCCCGCTGCCAGCAGCGCCGCCAGACCGGCGGAGATGTACTGCTCTCCCCAGCTGACCATGACGTTGTTCATGGTCAGCATCAGCAGGGCAAGCAGCAATGCACGCTTCAGTTCCGCACGTGAAATCTGGAGCGGCATACCGCGCAGAGCAAGGATGCCCATGAGC
>CAXTBQ010000137.1:0-6787 GCA_964242065.1 uncultured Terriglobus sp.
CTTCAGGTCCTTGTCGGCGACGCGCCAGTCAAAGGTGATCTTCAGTTCGCGTTCCATGCGGCGCGCATCGCTGCGTTCCTGCGGCATCACGAACGTGGTTGCGATGCCAGTGGCTGAAGCGCGGCCCGTGCGGCCAATGCGGTGCACGAAGTCGTCACTGGCACCCGGCAGGTCGTAGTTCACCACATGCGCGATGTGCGAGATGTCGATGCCGCGTGCCGCCACATCCGTTGCGACCAGGATGCGGCTCTTGCCCGTGGCAAACGACTTGAGAGCGGCGGTGCGCTGCGACTGCGAACGGTCGCCATGGATCACAGCGGTCTGGTGGCCCAGCTTTTCGAGCTTACGCCCCAACCTGTCCGCGCCATGCTTGGTGCGGGAGAAGACAAGGTACGTGCCTTCCTCTTCGCCCAGCATCTTTTCCAACAGCGACAGCTTTTGATCCTGCATCACGGTATAGGCGCGCAGTTCCACTCGCTCGTTCGGCTTGCTGGTGGTGCCGATCTCTACGCGCACCGGCTCCTTCACGTAGTCGCGTACGATTTCCGTGATGTTCGCATCCAGCGTGGCGGAATAGCACATGGTCTGGCGGTTCTTCGGCAAGGCGCCCACGATGCGCCGAATGGCCGGCAGAAAGCCCATGTCGAGCATGCGGTCCACTTCGTCCAGGACGAGCATTTCCACGTGCTTCAGGCTGATTTCGCCGCGCTTCAGGTAATCCTCAAGCCGGCCGGGCGTGGCGACCACCAGGCGCGGTCCGCGGCGCAAACCGTCAAGCTGCGCACCTTCGGAAAGGCCGCCGCATACCAGCACCGCGTCGCTCTTGGCATGGGGAACGATCTTGCCATAGCTTTCCAGCACCTGCATGGCAAGCTCTCGCGTGGGCAGCAGGATGAGCGACCGAATGGGCTTGACTTGGCGCTTGCCCGCTGTCACGGTGGGCACGGGCGCGGGGTTGCTATCCATCTTTTCGATCATCGGCACCAGGAACGAGAGCGTCTTGCCCGTGCCGGTGGCTGCGGTGGCCAGCACGTCACGGTGCTCCAGCGCGGGTGGAATGGCCTTGGCCTGAACGGGCGTCGGCGTAATGAAGTTTGCGGCCTTCAGCCGGTCTTTCAACTGCTGGGAAATGGCGAAGTCGGTGAACTGAACGTCAGCAGGAGCGGAGCTGGAAACGGGCGAGGAGGGTGTGGAAACGGAGCCGGCGGGCTCAAGAACAGCGGTGTTGCTGGATTTCAAAAAAGTTCTTTCTTTTGTGGAGGCGGCACGCATCTCCGGCGGGCCTGCCTGCCAAATCATCGAGGGTGTTGCAGGGCTGCCGAACTTCCCCTTTGGCTGGGGAGCGGCACCATGGATCGTTCGGTTCAGCAGAGCCGCGAAGGGCACTGCTGCTGCACGGCGAGGTCTGCTACAGAGACCGGTCAAGCCAGAGCAACCAACGCTTCCCTCTCACTTGTTCAAGGGATGGCATACAGCGGTGGGTCAGAACATCGCAGTCTCTGGCCAGCCCCAATCCACTCCGGGCCGTTCCTGCGACGTACAGAGCGCAGAGATGTCCCGCTCTAGAAGTTAGAGTACTGCATTTTCGCTGGAAAGCAAAGCACTCTCAGGAGCGTGCCAGAGGCGTCGATACTTGGAAAAGGTCCACCAGCCAAGACCCAGGCCAATGACAACGGTGAGTGCAAAGTAGCCCCCGGTCATGCCCAAGGTACCGTACCACCGGCCAAGCGTAAGCGTGCTAGCGGCTACACAGGTGCCGCTAAGAACCGACACGAGCAGAAACTTCTCCTGCTTGTGAGCGCGAAGGTAGATGGCCATGGAGGACACACACTGATTGACGCACATCGTGGCAAGGAGCAGGGCAAACGGCAACGGCGGCAGCAGCCGGACGGAGAACGACTGATGCCGCATGCTGAGGATGTAGCTCGCCGCCCACACCGCAAGCGCTCCCCCGGCACACAGCACAAGTGTCTGCCGCAGTGCGCGAAAGAATGTCGCATCCAGTGTGCCGTACTCATGCCGCGCGATCAGGGCTCCGAAAGGCGCGGACTTCGTACTGATCCAGGCAATAGCCACCGCACCGATCGCATTGGACAGGCTCAACGACATGCCCATTTGACCCGCGGCTACGGGCCCCGCAAAGCGCATCAGCGCCGGATTGAAGAGCTGAAAGATCAGGTAGCCGGAAGCAAACGAGATCGCGATGCGCCACTGAAACGGCCACACCTCCTCTTGCCAGTCGATGGCGTGGTCCGCTGTTCGAGTGCGTAGCAAGCTGCGGAGCAGCGTACGCCGGGTCCAAAGGAAGTACCCACCCGCCAGCGCCTGCCCGGCGATGAACATGGCGGGCGCGAAGAGACCATGATGCAAGGTGAGCGCCGCCCACGAAAGGCCTGAACCAAGCACAGATTGTGTGAGTCGCGCACGCGCGATCGTGCTCACAAAGCCACAACCTTCCAGAAAGGAGAACACCGGATCGATCTGGAAAGTGAGGACTGTTGCGAGCACGACTGCAATCCAGGGTGCGCGCCAGGCCACACCGGCCGCATCCTGGTTGGTGACAAAGAACCGCCAGCCGGCTGCAATAAGCAGGACGCCCATGAGAACCGCGGCGACGGCATACCACTTGACGGCTTTCTTCAGCACAGAGGCCAACCGCTGCCGTGCACGCTCCGGCCCCGTGATGTGACCGTGCTCTTCCACTGTCAACAAAGCACGCTCATGGGAGGCAAGCTGCAGAATGACGACGGAGAAGCCAAGCTCGAAGATCAGCTGAAGCGCGACGAGTGAGCCAAAGGTGTAGTAGTACCCCTGCTCCGCAGGCGAAAGATTGTGCGCGATCAGCGCAACGGTGACCAGCCCCGCCGCAGAGGACCAGCCGCGCGCCAAGACGGTGTACGCAATGGCACGGTCCAGCCCCATGGAACGCGCGATCCTGATCAAAGTGGGCCGCATGCGTCAGGCCGCCGGCCTGCAGTGCCCCGCAAGCGCACCCGTAGCCGTTGCTGCCAAACGGGGCTGCTCAATGTAACGACCGTGCCAGATGAGGTGCCTTAGAACACCCTCCGCCACGCGGAAAAGGCGCGCACAGCCGCGCGAGACTCTGTAGTAGGCAGCAGCCAGCGGCATGGGAAGAAGCGCGACGGGGTAGATGCACAACCAGAAACGCCAGTCCCCATGGAAGTCGGCCCGCAGATGTGCGACATACTCTTTCATCTCCACATCCTTTGACTGCCCACGGCGCACGGTCATGACAGAGTCCGGGAGCCAGGTAGACAGGCTGCCGTGCTGTTGCGCCCGCACCAGGGCGGACTCTGTTGCAAAGTAGCGTTTCGCAATGGCGTACATGTTCGTCCCAAACACCCTGGCGGCGCTCCATCCACCGGTATTGAAGGAGCGGTAGTGTACAAGCCGCCGCCAGATGTAAAGCGTCACGCCAGGTTGCTGCAACGCTGGGAACACCCAGCCCATCTGCGTCAGATTACTGCCGTTGAGATCTTCCAGCGGAGGCCGGGGCCGGCTTAGGATCAGGTCCTTATTGACGATGATGACGCTGATGAGGCCGAGCAAGGTATTCAGCTTCCACATGAGATAGCGCCTGTTGGTGACTTCTTCTGCAAAGCGGCCGAACCGATCCTGCGTCCCCGCCGATTGCGGCGTCTCTCCGGGTCCAAAGCCCCTGCTGGAGAGGTACACCATGGAGTAGACAACCCCACGTGCCTGCGCCGCTTGTATTACTTGGACCAGGCTGCACAGTGCGTCCGGCTCCAGTAACTCGTCGTCGCCCAGCACCCACACAAAGGTTCCGCGCGCCAGGTTAAAGCATTGGAGGATGTTTGCATCGGGACCGATATTGGTCTGGTTGCGATGGCTGCGAATCGGCAAGCCCCGATCCGTATACCGGCGCACCACAGACTGCGTCTCGTCGGATGAGGCGTTGTCCGAGACAACAATCTCCAAGGTGGCAGGCGGAGGCAAACACCCCGCCCGCAGCATGCTTTCAAAAAGCGCCGCGAGGTAGTTGGCCCTGTTGTACGTTGGGATGGTGACAGACAGAACAGGGCGATGGAACTCGTTCACCGGCGCATCGACCTGTCTTGCGCGACTCTGATCCACACGAATGCTGTAGCAACCTCAACGTATCCTATCAACTCTCGCCCGTGTGGGTTGCATGACGCACCGAGTGCCGGAGTGTGACAGCGCGTGACAAACCGTACTGAACTGGTTGCTGTGCTGGTGCTGTATCGCTGCGTGGCGGAACAGAGCCCGTGCTTTCAGAGTCTGCGCCACTTGCTGGAGGCCACGCCGGAACTTGCAGATGGCTTCTCTCTGCTGCTGTATGACAACTCGCCGGCACCGCGGGCGGTCCCTGCCTTTCCGGGCGCGGTCACCTATCTGCATGATGCAGCGAACGGCGGCGTGGCCGCTGCCTACAACGCGGGTCTCTCGCTTGCACGCGAGCGGAAGGCTTCGTGGCTGTTGCTGCTGGACCAGGACACGGAGTTGACGGCTGGTTATCTGGCGGAGCTGCGCGCGCTGGCCCGCTCGGTGCCTCCGGAGGTGGCGGCCATTGTGCCGCGGCTGGTGCAGGATGGGCATGTGCATTCACCGCGCGAGGTGCCGCGGTGGACACACCGGGCGTTACCGGCCGAAGCCACCGGTCTGCTGCGGCAGCAGGTGACTGCCTTCAACTCAGGCGCGTGCCTGCGCACGGCAGCGATAGAGCAGTTTCCGCAGCGTTACTGGCTCGACTTCCTGGATCATGCCGTTTTCCACGAACTGCAGCGCAAGGGTGGCCGGGTGTGGCTGATGCAGTCGACACTCGCTCACGGGCTCTCTGCGCACAACCTGGACCAGGACAGCTCGCCCAGCCGCTACCTTAACCAGTTGCAGGCCGAGCGGGACTTCTATTGCGAGTACGGCTCACCGACCGACCGCATCTACTACCGTCTGCGCCGAGCCAAGCAGACGCTCGGTCAACTGCTGAAGGTGCGCGACAAGCGGTTCGCATTACTGAGCGCCCGCGCCACACTTGGCCTGCTGCCGCCAACGCTAGATCGAAGGCTGACTCGCTTACCCACTCCCAGCGCTGACCCGCTGCGCTAGATGTGGCAGGCCACCATGTTGCGCTTTTCCAGGTAGCGCTGGTGAAACTCTTCCGCCTTCCAGAAGGTGCGGGCCGGCTCCACGGCGGTGACAACGGGGCTGCGAAAGATGCCGCACGCATTGAGCTCGCGGACGCGCGACTCCGCCTCTGCCCTCTGTGCCGCAGTGTGGGTAAAGATCACGGAGCGGTATTGCGTGCCGGAGTCCGGTCCTTGCCGGTTCAGTTGCGTGGGGTCGTGCATGGAAAAGAAGGCGTCCAGCAGGTTGTCGTAGCTGACGCGGGAGGGATCGAAGGTGACTTCCACCACTTCGGCATGGCCGGTTCTGTCGGTACACACGTCCTTGTAGGTGGGGTTCTGCGTTGTGCCGCCCTCGTACCCTGTTTCTGTGTTCAGCATCCCGGTCAATTCACTCAGCTTTGCTTCCACACCCCAGAAACAACCTGCACCAAACGTCGCTTTCTCTGTTGCCACTTCTACTACCCCCTGCCCTCTACACCGGTGCGTTGTGCGCAACGGCAAGACGCATTCTGATACCAGCAAGGCACATTTGTCATGCATTCGGCGTGAAATATTCGTGACGCGCATCCCTTTGGTTCCACGAGTGTTAGTGTGAAACTGCAACGAGTGAAAAGGATGGGCGCAGGCGTTGAACAGGCGAAACTTTGTGGCAGGGGCAGCGGCGCTTTCAGGCGCGGCCATGGGCGGTAACGGCATGGCACAACAGGCGGCCACGGACAGCCGCGAGTTCTATCAATTACGCAAGTACGAACTGCGCAACGGGCCGCAGACCGCGAACGCGCAGAAGTACTTTAAAGACGCGCTGATCCCGGCGCTGAACCGCCTTGGCATGCCGCAGGTGGGCACGTTTGCGCTCAGCATCGGGCCGGAGACGCCGACCTACTACGTGCTCATCCCGTCTACCTCGCCGGAGATGCTGCTGACGCTGAACATGAAGCTCGCAGCCGACGCCGAGTTCACCAAAGCCGCGGCGGACTTCTGGGGCGCGCCAGCAACTGCACCGTCGTTCCAGCGAGAAGAAGTGACCATGATGGCCGCCTTTCAGGGCTTCCCCAAGCTGACGGCGCCCAAGCCCGGCAAGCGCATTTTCCAGCTCCGCACCTATGAGAGCCCCAGCAACGCGGCCCACCTGAAGAAGGTGGAAATGTTCGAGACGGCGGAGATCGGCATCTTCCAGAAAACCGGGTTGACGCCGGTGTTCTTCGCGCACAACCTGACCGGCCCGCGCCTGCCCAGCCTGACCTACATGCTCACCTTTGCAGACGTAGCCGAGCTGAACGCGCACTGGTCTGTCTTCGGCAGCGACCCAGCTTGGAAAGAGCTCTCGCACAAGCCCGGCTACACTGATCCGGAGATCGTGAGCAACATCGCGAACCTGTACCTAAGCCCGCTGCCGAGTTCGCAGATTTAGCAGAGGGTCGGCCGTCGACCGCAAGGAACGACGTTTGACTTAGGAAGACTGATAGGGCTGGGAAGGTCGGGGATTGCTGTGATAACACGCCCGAGCGAGGACCGAAGGTCCGCAACATAACAGCCTAGGCCGAAGGCCTAGGTCAGCAACATCACAGATTCCGAGGGCTGAAGGCCCGACACAAAGCCGGGCTTGAGTCGGGCCTTCAGCCCTCTTTCCTTCCCTTGCCCATTGTCCTAGGCCTTCGGCC
>CAXTBQ010000138.1:0-6123 GCA_964242065.1 uncultured Terriglobus sp.
CGTCTGCTCCAACCACAACCGAGTAGCGGCGAGTGCCAGCCCCGTCAATGAGCACGAGGCCGGAGGTTCTCTCGTCATTGAGAAACAGGTAGCTTGAAGCTCCACCAGGGCTGTCGAACTTGACGTGTGCTCCTTTCGCATCGACTGCGAGGCTGTCCTACTTCACGTCGAGTACGAACTGACAGACGAGATGAAGCAGACCATATGTGATTTGCTCGACGGCCTCGCCTCATTCGGCGAGCTCGTTGGTGCAAGGCAAGGGATTCTCCATTACATGAGAGCAGATCCTAAGAAAACAGCACGCTAGCAACTTTAATCAAGGACAGGTGCGGAGTAGGTGCCGCCGCTCGAGATACCTAATGAAGGTAGAGCCTACACCGCACCACTGTTGTTCAGACCGCATCGTCGAGGTCTGGCGACGGCACTGCGAAGCCGTTCAACGTAAGCGAGACCACGCAGTAGTGCCCCACCAAATAGATCAGCTCGTTTGTGCCCAGTTGCCCAAAAACTTCGAGGCAACGGTTACCGATGAATACCGTGTCGAAACTGATTCGCGTGATGATCGTCGATGATCACCCGCTGATGCGTGCTGGTTTAGCAGGTGAGATCAATGCCCAGGCTGACATGCGCGTTGTTTCTGAAGCAGCAGATGGCGAAGAAGCGATCACGAGCTACCGATCGCACCGTCCGGATGTCACGCTGATGGACCTCAGAATGCCAAGACTGGGCGGCGTCGAGGCGATCCGAAGAGAGTATGCGCAAAGCCGCTTTGTGGTCCTGACAACTTCAAGTGGTGATGTGCAGGTCCTGCGGGCCATCAGGGCAGGGGCTGTGGGCTATCTGCTGAAGAACGTGCTGCGCACGGAACTGACGGACACCATACGTCTGGTGCATGCGGGCCGGCATCGTATTCCACCGGAAATTGCGCAAGAGGTAGCGGAGCACGCACTCGACGAGAAGGTATCGGAGCGGGAAGCGGTCGTTCTAAAGCACATCGCGCGCGGCCGCTCCAATAAGATCATCGCCGACCAGCTTAGCATCTCGGAGAACACCGTGAAGAACCATGTCAAGAGCCTGCTCTCCAAGCTGGGAGCCAGCGATCGAACCCACGCTGTAACTCTTGCGCTGAAGCGAGGGCTTTTGGAACCGGTAGATACGATGATCCTGGAATAGCCAAGCTCTTCGTAGGAGAGCAGCGAGGTGCTTCGGGAAAGCCGTTTCTGAGCCACTGAGCTGCCGATCGCTTCGACCCGAGCGCAGGATGCGCTTCATCCTCTTCCTTCGGGGCCAGTTCGCTTCATCGCAGCAGCAAGTAACGGAATGCTCTCGCAGCACCTGCACAAAGTTCTGAGGACCTCTCGCGTCGACTACGTCTTTGGCGATCGCTGATCTAACACCGTACAAGACGCCGTGGTGGAGAAAGCTGACGAAGGCAACCGGGCCGCCACATTGGCAACCCGGGATAGATCTTCATCAGGCGTTGGTTCCACCGTCCACCGTGAGATTGGCACCGGTGATGTATCCGGCTTCAGGTCCAGCCAGAAAAGCCACCAGCGCCGCAACCTCATCCACGTGCCCGTAACGCTTCAAGGCTGTGTTTGCAATCTGCGGGACGGCCCAGTCACCCTTTGCCGGGTTCAGGTCCGTGTCGATAGGGCCTGGTTGAACGTTGTTCACCGTGATCGCACGATCGCCCACCTCGCGCGCCAGGCCCTGCGTGAACATCTTTACGGCGCCTTTTGTGGCGCCGTATGCCGCCAAACCTGGCGTTAGGTTTCGCTCACCAACGCAGGAGCCGATGGATATGATGCGACCGCCGTTTGGCATGTGCTACAGTGCTGCTTGTGTCATGATGAACACGCCTTTGACATTCAGATCAAGCACTCGCTCAAGTTCCGCCATTTGAGCTTGCTCAAACGGTTTGGGTATCGCGGTGCCGGCGTTGTTGACCAGCACATGGATGCTGCCGAATGTCTCAACCACCTTGTTGACCGCAGCCTGTATCGCCTCGCTCTTGCCGCCATCAGCTTGTATCGCGAGCGCTCTTCGTCCGGCGTCCTCGACGGCCTTGACTATCTCGTCTGCGGCACTCCTGTCACTTGCGTAAGTGATTGCCACGTCTGCACCGTCAGCTGCAAGTCGCTTCGCAATGGCTGCCCCAATCCCGCGCGAGCCGCCGGTGACAAGTGCCACCTTATTCGTCAACTTCAACATGATTCCTCCTTGCGCAGGGCATCACGGCACGTCGGCCAAGTCCTGCTGACGCCTAAGCTAGCGGGCGACGTTCACCTTTGAAATCCCGAACGCACCACCCGGATCTAGCTAATTGGGGCTACTGATCCGGCCGGTGTTCGGCGGACGATCCACACTTGCGTCCATGACCCCAAATGACCCTGCAGAACTCACCCTACGGAATCTGTCCGACGGGTTGTGGAGTACGTACTGTTGGCGTCAGTTCTTATCCATGGAATGCCAGGAGCCTCTCATGCTCTTCGAAAGCCTTGTTGCTGACACCTTCGCTTACCAGGCTCGTCCTTCCATTGCGAACGGTCCACATGGAGAATGGTGCCGCAACCACTGGGACGAGAACTGCAGATCGATTCAGTCCTGGCTACGCGCCGGTACGCCCTCGACTGATCCTCCGCTAGCAGAAGGAGAGCGTGACGGGGTAGTACTTGTTGTGGACGACGAGCCTGCCATTGCAATCACGCTGAGTCAGATCCTCGGCCGCCATTGGTATCCCGCCGTTTGGCTTACTGACCCGCGCAGTGCGGCCATCCTGTTCGACAAACTGCCTTTGAAGCTGCTCGTCACAGACATAGACATGCCCGGCATGGATGGGGTCGCGCTTGCTACCCTTGCGCGCAACAATGCCAAGTGCCCGGTTCTCCTGTTGTCGGCAAGGGGTGAAGAATGCCATGCGGCAGGCGGCTTGTGTGCCTTGGATCCCGGCATTCACATTCAAACGAAGCCAGTTGGTGTCCATACATTGCTGAACCGCGTGCGCTTTTTATGTACGTCAGAAATCGTCTCGCCAACCTTGAACTTTGAGAGAAATCAAGAAGTGCAGCATAGGGTGCCGGAGGTCGCCATGGAATAGCAAACCTGTCCTGCAGCACTTGCTTCTTGTGCAATGTTTCCAATCAAAATGGTGTGTTGTGCGCGCGTCGGCTTACCTGTGAATGGAACGGCAAACAACGAACAGCGAGGAATGACACAAAGCGCGGGCCTAACGTCAGGCGGTGAAGAAGTTCCACAACTTTACGCTGAGAGCCCACAAGATGTGGTGCTTTGAAAGGAACAACATTCCTCCCGACATCCCGAAGAGAAAGGCACCTCGATAAGCGAGAGAGATTCTTCGTTAGCCGTTCTCGCCCGCAACAACCGTCCGTTCGTTGTTGTGTACAGACCTTACGCAGAAGGGTCTTCGCTACTGCGTCACTCTGCGACATCTGCGCAGCTTCGTTTGCCACCGCCGAAAGGCGAAGCGAGTGCTAGAGTGCGGCCCTCGACTGTACGGCAAGCGACCCGTTAGGATTCTTCTGCCCATGTCCAACGCATCCGCCCCCCCGCCAGTGCCGCCAAGCCCTATGGAAGCGCTGCGGGCAACAGCGATGGCCAAGTCGTATGCCGGTGTGCGTGCTCTACGATCCGGCTCGCTGGATCTCTACGCGGGCGAAGTGCATGCGCTTGTCGGCGAGAACGGCGCGGGCAAATCGACGCTGACCAAGATCATCACGGGCGCGGTGCAGGCGGACGCGGGCGAACTGCGCGTGTTCGGCAGCGTGGTGGAGAAGAACTCGCCCAACCTGTCGCGCTCGCTCGGAATTGCCGCCATTTATCAGCAGCCGTCCATCTTTCCCGACCTGTCCGTTGGAGAGAATATCGCGCTGGCGCTGGAGCAGGGCAGCAGCGGGTGGCGCGTGGATTGGAAGGCTCGTTATGCGCGCGCGGCGGAACTGCTTGCCTCAGTCGGCGCGACCATAGACCCGGCGCGTCCGGCGCGCACGCTCTCCATGGCCGAGCAGCAGATCGTCGAGATCGCAAAGGCGCTGGGCGCAAACGCGCGCATCCTGCTCATGGACGAACCCACCGCGCTGCTGAGCGAGCGCGAATCGGCAAACCTGTTCCGGCTGATTGGTACGCTCCGTGCGCAGGGCGTGGCCATCGTGTACATCTCGCATCGGCTGGAGGAGATCCTCGCGCTGGCCGACCGCATTACCGTGCTGCGCGATGGCGAAACCGTGGCAACGCGGGACGCGGCAGACGTGAGCAAGGGCGAACTCATCCATCTGATGGTTGGCCGGTCCATTGAGTCGGTGTATCCCAAGCGCACGGTGTCCATCGGCGAAAAAGCGCTGGAAGTGCACGGCCTCAGCTATCCACCCGCGGGCCTGCACGACGTCTCGTTCGCCGTCCGCCGCGGTGAAATCCTGGGCTTTGCCGGTCTTGTCGGCTCGGGCCGCACGGAACTAGCGCGCGTGCTGTTTGGCCTGACACCGGCAGACGCGGACATCCTGGTCCACGACCAGCCGGTGCGCATCGGCAGCCCTTCGGAAGCGATTGCAAGTGGCATCGCCTACCTGCCGGAAGACCGCCGCCAGCACGGCGTGGTGCTGGAGATGTCCATAGTGGAAAACGTGAGCATGGCCGATTTCAAGGAGGTTTCGCGGGGTGGCCTCATCGACGCAGAGAAAGAAGGCTTCCTGGCGAACCGGTACCGGGACACGCTACGCATCAAGGCACCCAATGTGCACGTGGCTGCAGGCACGCTTTCCGGCGGCAACCAGCAGAAGGTGGCGCTGGCTCGCTGGCTGGCAACGCGACCCGGCATCATCATCCTGGACGAACCCACGCAAGGGGTGGACGTGGGCTCAAAGTCGGAGATCCATGAGTTGGTCATGCAACTTGCAGAGCAGGGCATGGCCGTGGTGCTCATCTCTTCAGAGCTGCCGGAAGTGCTGGGCATGAGCGACCGCGTCGCCGTGTTCCACGCGGGCACCATCGCCGGCGTGCTGCCTCGTGAGCAGGCCACGCAGGAGCGCGTGATGGCGCTCGCCTTTGGTCACGCAGAGGCAGCCGCATGAACCACTGGATCAAGACGCATGCACGCGAGACCGCGTTGCTGTGTACCAATGCATTGCTGCTTGTATTGTTGGCTGCCGTAACTCATGGCTTCTTCACCCTCGGAAACCTTTCCGATCTTTTCCTGGCGAACCTGCCGGTGCTGCTGATCGCGCTGGGCATGACGCTGGTCATCCTGACTGGACAGATCGATATCTCCGTAGGCGCGGCATTCGCAGTGTGCAGCGTGGTTGCCGGTTTGGCCGCGCGTGCGGGTGCTCCTGCACCGATGTTTTTGTTGGCAGCCGTTGCGGTGGGCCTCCTATGCGGGGCGTTGAACGGAGTGCTTACCGCGACCGTGCGCATCCCGTCTATCGTGGTCACGCTGGCCACGTCCGTCATGCTGCGCGACGGTCTGCGATGGGGCACAGAGGGTGCATGGGTCGGCAACCTGCCCCCCGCCTTTCAGCGCTTCGGCATTCCGCAGAGCGCGTACACGCTGCTGCTGTTGCTGCTCGCGGTGGCATTGACCGTTGCAACTGCCGCGGGTCTGCACGGCCTGCGCGCCGGACGGGCCGTGTTTGCAACGGGCTCGAACGAGGCAGCCGCGCGGCAGATGGGCATCCCCACGCGGCTCGTCGTCTTCTGTGTGTTCGCGCTCACGGGTGCGCTCACCGGGCTCGCTGCCACGCTCAACGCGGTGCGCTTCAACCAGGTTCCAAGTAACTCCGGCATAGGTCTGGAACTCAAGGTGATCGCCGCGGTTGCGGTGGGCGGCGCGGCTATCTCAGGCGGTTCGGCGACGGTCTGCGGAACCGTACTGGGCGTTGTCCTGCTGGGCCTCATCGGCCCGGCGCTCACGTTCCTGGGTGTCAGCGCGTACTGGGAAAAGGCGCTAGAGGGTGCCATCATCCTGCTGGCTGTGAGCAGCAACGTGCTGGGCAGCTTGCGCCTTCGCAGCAAAGCAAGGGAGGTGACGGTTGCCGCTTAGTTCACATAGCGCGGACCTTCAGTCCGCAAAACATGGTGCCCCGCATACCTGGGGCTTCGCCCCAGGCT
>CAXTBQ010000138.1:6133-6375 GCA_964242065.1 uncultured Terriglobus sp.
CAGCGCGGACCTCCAGTCCGCATGCACCGGGGTTCTGGGCAGCCTTGGGGCCGTGAGAAAGGCGATCGCTGGCGAAGCACACAAAACGAGCTCCACCTGCAGACACGTCAGCGATTCACACAGGACGTGCTCTACCTGCAGACGCGCCAGCAATGCATACAAGACGTGCTCCAGCCGCCGACGCGCTGGCGAAGCACGCATGACCGGCTCTGGACGCGCTGAAGGCGCGTGCTGTAATAGCC
>CAXTBQ010000139.1:0-6331 GCA_964242065.1 uncultured Terriglobus sp.
GCGCACGCTTGGAAAGCGTGTATACCGCAAGGTATCCAGGGTTCGAATCCCTGTCTCTCCGCCACCCTTCCTGTTCCGAGCCCCCCAAACCGGTGATTGCTGCTGCTTCTTAGAGCCGCTCTTCCTCCATGTGCTTCGGTAGGCGGCGCGCCATGAGTGGCGTGAGCAGCAAGATGGCAAGCACCGTGGTGACCATGCCGCCGACCACCACGCGAGCCAGCGGCTGCTGAGCCTGTGCACCGATGCCGTTGTTGATCGCGGCAGGTAGCAGTCCAAGACCGGCCGACATGCACGCCATCAGCACCGGCCTCATCTCATCCAGTGAGCCTTCGCGCAACCCGGCGTCGCAGCCGTGATACTGCTGTGCCCGTCGAATGCCCGAGAGGAAGACCACCGCACCCAGCGTGGCCACACCCGTAAGTGACGTAAAACCAACGGCCGCCGAGATGGAGAAGCTCGTGTGCGTGATGAGCAGCGCAAGTATGCCGCCGACGGCCGCGAAGGGAAGCGTGCCAAGTACAATCAGCGCGTCGAGCCAGGTGTTGAATTGCGTGTACAGCAGGATGAGCACTGCCAGCAGGCTGATAGGAATGATGACCGCCAGGCGCTTCTGCTCCTTTTTCAAGGAATCGAATTCGCCCGCCCATGCGTAGGTGTATCCATGGGGCAGGGTAATCTTCTTGGTGAGCTGCGCCTGCAGATCGGTAATGGTGGCTGCCAGATCCCGGCCGCGCACGCTGAACTTGATGGGAATGTAACGCCGCCCTCCCTCTCGATAAATCTGGAAGCTGCCCTGATGAACACCGATATCGGCGACCTGGCTGAGCGGGATGCTGCTCCCATCAGCAGTGGGCAGCAGGATGGATCCCACTGTGTCCGCGTTGTTGCGGTAAGCCTCCGGGTACCTCACCGTTATGTCGAAACGGCGATCACCTTCTACCATTTGCGTTACGGGCGCGCCACCTACGGCCGCTTGGATGGCCGCGTTCACATCCGCCGGAGCAATGCCGTAGCGTGACGCCTTGCTGCGATCCACCTGGATCACGAGCGAGGGCTGGCCATCCACCTTGAAAATACCCACATCCTGCACGCCCGGAACCTTGTCCATGACGGCCTGCACGTTGAGCGCCTGCTTGGAAAGTTCTGCCAGATCGTCACCGAAGATCTTGAGCGAATTCTCACCCTTCACACCGCTCATGGCTTCTTCCACGTTGTCCTGAATCTGCTGCGAGAAGCCGAGCACCGCCCCCGGATACTTGCTGAACTCGTGCTGCATCTGCGTGATCAGCTTGTCTTTGTCGCCGCGTACGGACTTGGGCCACTCGCTCTCATCCTTCAGGTCCACCAGGAACTCGAGGTTGTTGAAGGTCGTCACGTCCGTGCCGTCATTTGGACGGCCGATCTGTGAGACCACCTGCTTGACTTCCGGAAATCGCGCAAACTCCATGCGGAACTGATCGGCAACCTTTTCGGCCGCGGGAAAGGAAATATCCTGGGGCAGCGTGGCGCGGACCCACAGGTTTCCCTCTTCGAGTGGCGGCATGAACTCACCGCCAACAAAGAAGACGAAAATAACGCCACCCGCAACCAGGCCCGCAAGCGCCAGCGCCCAGACTGCTCGCGAGTGCTTCATGGTCCACGTAAATGCCCGGTTGTAGTACTTGCGAAACCAGTTCGACAGCCAGGTACCTTCGCCCGCATGGGCATCACCCTCCTCAGGCGCGGCCGTGGGCGGACCTTTGGGCGCAAGCACCATGGCCAGTACCGGCGCGAAGACCAACGCAAACAGCAGCGCGCCGATGAGCGCGAAGCCATAGGTCACTGACATGGGCGCGAAAATCTTGCCGGGGACACCTTCCATGGTGAACAGGGGAATGAACGCCACCAGGATGATGGCGGTGGAGAATAATACCGGACGGGAGGCTTCCTGCACGCCTTCAATAATGAGCGTGGCAAGATCGTCCTCCGCCAATCGCCGGGACAGCTTGCGGTGAATGTTCTCGAGCACGACGATCGAAGCGTCGACCAGGATGCCGAAGTCGATGGCACCGATCGAGATCAGGTTGGCGGAGTGATTCGTGAGCACCATCATGCTGAAGGCAAACAGCACCGCAAACGGGATGGTAAAGGCCGCGATGATGGTGGTTCGCACGTCACCCAGCATGAGCAGCAGAATGAGCGTGACCAGCACCAGGCCGGTAATGATCACGTGCTTCACTGTGTGTTCGGTGCGGTCGATCAATACCGTTCGATCGCTGATGGTGTCGATGCGCATGCCCGGCGGCAGCAGGCCGTGATTCAACGTGTGTATCTTTGCTTTCAAACCTTCCAAGGCCGGAATACTCTGCTCATCCTTGTTGAGCAGCACGATGCCTTCTACGACGTCCGGATTCTTGTTGCGGCCGATCTTACCCAGCCGCTGTTGCGATCCTTCCTTCACGTTCGCAACATCACCCACAAGCACCGGCACGCCATTCTTCTGCGCGACCACCACCTGCTGGATGTCCTGCACGGTGTGCAACTGACCCAGGGCGCGAACATTTGCGCTCTGCTCACCCAGGGTGATGTAGTTGCCGCCAGCGTTGGCGTTCGAGTTTTGAACAGCTGATAAGACTTGCGGCAGTGTGACGCCATGCGCCAGAAGCCGCTGCGGGTCTGCCTCGATTTGGTACTGCTTTACCTGTCCACCGAAGGTGGTGATGTCGATGATGCCGGGCACCTGCTTCATCTCGCGACGCACCAGCCAGTCCTGCGTGGCTGTGAGATCGTTCATCGAGTAGGGTCCGGTCAACTGGTAGCGATAAATCTCACCAATCGGCGACCAGGGTGAAAGCTGGGGCTGCAGGCTGTTCGGCAGCTGGATGAGTTGCAGGCGGTCCAGCACCTCCTGGCGATCGTGAAAGTAGTCGCTGTTGAATGTGAAGTACAGCTTGACGTCTGAAAGACCGAAGATCGAGATCGAGCGTATTCCATCAAGATGCTGTACACCGTAGAGCGCTGTCTCCACGGGCGCGGTCACCTGCTGCTCCATCTCTTCGGCTGACCACGCAGGATTCTGCGTGATGATTTCGACGAGCGGGGGCGAAGGATCTGGATACGCTTCCACGTCCAGCTTGAGCGCGCCAAACGTGCCGGCAAAGATCATGCTTGCGAGCAGGATAAGAACCAGCGCCCGAAGGCGCAGTAACACTCGGACAAGGGCAGACATGGTTAGTCTCCCACCGGCGCGCGCAGGAACTCCGCGCCCGTCTTTACCACGCGCTCCCCGTTCGACAGGCCGCTGGCGATTTCTACATCCGCGCCGTGGCTGGCTCCCGTGCGCACTTGCCGCAGATTGAACTTGCCATCAGAACCCTGCACGTACACGCCGGTACTCTCGCCGTCATGCACCACTGCGGTTTGCGGAACCAATACAACCGTGGTTGCAGGACGGGCAATTTGCAGACTGGCAAACATGGCCGGCTTCAGACGGTGCCCAGGATTGGCCAGCACCACGCGAGCTCGCAGGGTGTGCGTCGTCGGGTCGAACACATCACCCACGTTCGCCAGCGTGCCATGGAACACTTCGCCCGGATACGCCTGCACGGTCACGTCCACGTGCTCGGCCTGCTTGAGCAGGTTCAGGTCGCGCTCGAATACTTCACCCACGATCCACACGTGGTCAAGATTCGCGATGGTGGCTATGCCGCCGGCGGACGAATTATCTAGCGAGCGCTGCAGTTCGCCGTTTGCGGTGCCCACGTCGATGACCGTGCCGGAGATGGGCGCGGCAATGGGTGCGATGTCTGACGTACCCATCTCCGCGAAGCCTAGTTCACGCAGACGCTGCCGGGTACGCTCCAGGTCCGCGTGAGCGGCACCGGCGGTTGCCTGCAATTCCAGAAAGGCTGCCTGCGAGAGCACTTCATGATCCAGCAGCAGCTTGCCACGGTCGCGTGCGCGGTCCGCTCGGTCGGCTTCGAGCTTTGCCTTCTCGAAGTCGGCACGGGCCGCGGCTACGTCGCCGCTCTGCAGCATGGCGACGGTCTGTCCTTTGCGGATTTCTTGTCCCGCCACAACCCTCAGAGCTACGATCCGGCCGGCCAGAGGAGGGAAGACGTGCACAAGTTGCGTCGGATCCGCTTCAACATGGGCGGCTACTGTCAGCGTGTCATTCAGAGTCGAAGTGCGCGCTGTCGTGGTGGTCAGGTTGGCAGCCGGCAAATCAGCCTCCGGCGCTTCCTTCTTCTTGCATCCGGACACTGCCGTGGCGAGTGCGGCGAGCAGCACAAGCGGCATCGATGCCTTGCGAATCATGGGTTCACCTCGGTCGCCGTAACAAACGAAAGTTGGTGGAGCGCCAGCATGGCCTGCGCCTGCGCAGCTAACGCCGCGAGATTGGTTTGGCGATAATCCTGCAGGGCCGAAAGGTAGTCCAAAAGCGTGGCGTTGCCGTTGCGGTAGGAGAACTCCAGGTTGTCGCGCACGTGCGCAGCCTCTGCAAGGTATTTGTTTTTGTACCGGTCGCTTTGCAGGGCAGCCGCCTGGTACGCTGCGAACGCCTGATCCACGTCTGATATCACCTGATTGCGAGCCTGCACCAACAGCAACCGGCTGCTCTCGGTTTCCCGGCGGGTCCTTTCGCGTTCGCCCTGGTTGCGGTCGAAGATACGCAGCGGAATCTGGAGGTTGGTACCAAAGGTGCTGCCGGTACCACTGTGTTCATACTCCGCGCCAAGCAAGGGATCGGCTTTAGCCTGGGCTGCCGCCAGACGGATACTGGCCTCGTTTGCTCGTACCTGCCGCTCCGCAGCCTGCAGGTCAGGACGCGTTGCGAGCGCCTGACTCTCAAGCTGCTGCACACTCACCGGAGGGGCCGGAGGTGTAAGCGAACCAGTAATGTCAAACGTTTCCTGCGCGTGCGGCACGCCAAGCAGGAACTGCAGCTGGTCCGAGGCCGCCGTGAGGTTTAGCTGCGAATTGGTGAGGTCATTCTCGAAGCCGACTAGCTGCAACTCAATCCGCTCGAAGTCGGTGCGGTCCACGTCACCGGCCTCCAGCCGGTAGCGCATCAGGTCGACAGTACGCTGGTAGCCGGCCAGATTCTCTCTGGAGACGGCGAGAAACAACTTGGCCTGCAGAACGCGGGTAAACGCAGCGCGAACGTTGTAGTCCAGAGCGCGCTGCTGGTCATCCACCTGCGAGCTTGCAACCGCCGTGTTTGCGCGAGCTGCCGTTAGCCGCAACTGCCGCTTGCCGCCAAGCTCAAACGTTCGCTGCAGGCCGATGCCCCCAAACATGGGCCCGTTCGGATCCGTGTCAGAAAGCCCGGTCTGTGTTGTTTCACCCACAATCTGTGGGTTCAAGCGCAATCCCGCGGTGATTTCATTGGCCTGCACGGCGGAAAGGTGCTGGCGCGCGCCCTGTATCGCAGGGCTATGCTGCCGGGCGTAATCGACAGCCTGCTGCATGGTAAGCGGCTGCGGGAGCGGAGTTGGTGGGCCGGCCTGCCCCGCCGCCAAACGCAGCAAGGTGAAAGCACCGGCAAAAGCAATCAGTGTCTTCATACACATGTGATCTTCCAGCGCAAAGGGTGGGTGCCCGGGTAACGCTTCCTACGAGTGACCGCGAGTGCGGAACGGAGCAGAACTATAGAGCAGCCGCAGGGGGCGGCCGGACCGCAGCGGGCCGAAACTCCGGAAATTGCGGGCAAAGCGGCACACGGAGCGAGCGCGGCAGTCGTGAGAACCCTGACCTGCGATCAAATGCCATCAGCAAGAACAGAAAAGCCGCAGCTATCGCGCCCGCCTGCCATTGATGGTCTTCCGGCGATCCAAGCAGGAGGTCCGCTCCCAAATGCTTTGCGCTGGTCTCTACATCAAGACGTGCTCGCTGCAGGTCGTCGGTCATGGACAAGGCTGGAAACAGCACCAGGGCCAGCAAGGCGGTGCACCCAATGGCGGTTGTAAGGGAACAGCGCAAGCGGCCGCAGGACCTCGCCCGCATCGCGGACGCAAACAGTCCCAGCGTGCAGACCAGCCACAGCAGATTGAGCAGGTGTTCCACTGCACGCATTCTAGCGCATGGATCGGCGGCGAAGGTCATCTGCCGTGAGTCACAGCTCCTGTGATCTACCCTGATTCGGCGCACTGTATGCACGTTTGTACAAGTAGGACTCCGGAGTGCGTGACCGTTGCTGCAGCCGCAACTGGCGCACCCAGGAAAACCATCCTAGCGCAAGCTGCGTCGGCTGCCGCCAAGGACAGTCTTGAGTCCGCGCTATGTCCGATAACGCATATTCTGTACAGTCGGTGTATTAGCGCCGGATAGAAATGTCCTACGTTCGCCCGAT
>CAXTBQ010000140.1:0-6328 GCA_964242065.1 uncultured Terriglobus sp.
CAGGTATCGGAAGCCCGATACAAACGCGGGCGAGAGGTATCGCACGCCATAGCGAATGGCGACAAACGTCGATCCCCAGAAGAAGTACACACATAAGAACGCGAGCGGAATCAGCAGCGTTCGCGGCTTGCGGTCAGAATCGGCCATCGTTGCGTACAATCAGGCTATACTGCCCCGCATGCGGCTACGGCAACTTCTGTTGTGCTCTCTCGCTGTGCTCTGCGTAGCTCGCGCGCAATCTCCGGCTGCGCCGCCTACCGTTCCGATGAATACGCTGGCGGAGCATGTGACACATCAGCAGCCCGCAGTGTATCCGCCCATCGCGCGTGCAGCCCATGTCACGGGAGATGTCGTTGTCGGCCTCGAGATTGATGAGACCGGTAAGCTCACGCAGGCCGTGGTGCTCAGCGGGCCGGAGATGTTGCGCGCCAACGCCCTAGACGCGCTGAAGCTATGGACCTTCAGGCCTGTGGAGATCGCGGGTAAGCCAAATGCGGTGCGCAGTGCGGTCGTGTTCAAGTTCAAGAACTACCTGGACACCCGCTCAAACGAAGGCGCTTTGCCTCGCTAGCGTCTTCGCCGTACCATCGCCAGGAGATGGACTTCCTGAATAACAAGCGCTTTGCTGCAAACCGCTCGATCGCGAGCGCCGATGCGGAGCGGCTGGTGAGCGCCAGCAGCATGGGCGAGGACGCTGCTTTCGAGTTGAAGCTGCGACCCAATCGCTTGGGCGAGTTTATCGGTCAGGCAAAGGCGAAAGAGCAGCTTGCCATTGCGCTGGAAGCCGCCAAAAGTCGCGGCGAAGCGCTGGATCACGTGCTGCTGTTTGGGCCTCCAGGATTGGGCAAGACAACACTGGCCACCATCATCGCGAATGAATTGGGTGTCGGCTTTCAGCAAACCAGCGGACCGGCATTGCAGATCCAGGGCGACCTGACGGCCATCCTGACCAACCTGCGCGAACGGCAGGTGCTCTTTCTTGACGAGATTCATCGTCTGCAGCCGGTGCTTGAAGAGAAACTCTACACCGCGCTCGAAGACTACAAGCTCGACATCATTATCGGCCAGGGCCCGGCGGCGCGCACGCACGTCATGGAGATCCGGCCGTTCACGTTTGTCGCGGCCACCACGCGGCCGGGTCTGCTGTCTTCGCCGCTGCGTTCGCGCTTCGGCATCCTGCTACGGCTGGAGTTTTACACCGATGACGAACTGCGGTACATCGTGGAACGCTCGGCAGAGGTGCTGGGAGTGGGTATCGACCGCGACGGTGCGGCGGAGATCGCCATGCGGTCGCGCGGCACACCGCGCATTGCGAACCGGTTGCTGCGTCGCGTTCGCGATTATGCCCAGGTGCGAGCAGCAGGCATTATCGATCTGGCCACGGCGCAACGCGCGCTGCAGATGCTGGAGGTGGATGCGCACGGCTTTGAAGAGCTCGATCGCCGCCTGCTGCGCACCATTATCGACAAGTACGACGGCGGGCCTGTGGGCCTGAACACGCTGGCCGCGGCCCTGGCGGAGGAAGAAGACGCTCTGGAGGAAGTGTACGAGCCGTTCCTCATCCAGATAGGTTTTCTGGAGCGTACGCCGCGCGGACGGGTTGCAACCCGCCGTGCATACGAGCACTTCGGCTTGCCGGTGCCGTCGCGTGCCGGCCAGTATGGGCGACCCACGCTGTTTGAGTAGGCAAACCAAGCGCGCGGGTATCATGGCAGCACTCCACCATGAGACCGAGACGCTTCCTTAGATTTGTTGCACGCGCAACCGTGGCCTGCTCCCTTCCAGTAAGCCCTGCCCAGCAACTCAAACCCACGCAGCAGCAGATGTTCGAAAGCCTGAGAGACACGAGCCGGGTGTCAGCGTTGGAGAGTGCAGGTGCCAACCCATTCCGCTTGTCGGCCACCTTCTCGACGTTTGACTACCAGGGCAAGCCTGCTGGCGACGGAACGCTGGAGGAGACCTGCTGCGCCCCGGAATGGTGCGCAGGGTCATCAACTTTCGCGGATTACACAGTGAGCAGATCCAGCATGATGCGTCTGTGCGCGAGAAGTCTGACGATGCATTTACCGGCTCTTTCATGGAGCGGCGCATGATCGATGCCCTGCTAAGTGCTGCGCCCGCAGAAAAGGATTTGCCGACGCAGGCAAGACTGGACTACCGAGGGTACAAAGTTAGCGGCGGAACGCTGGAATTGCATCGTGGTGAGTGCTCCGCAAGCCGTTTCAAACCAGCCTCTGGTGGACGGTCCAAAGACCGCGTACTGCTCGGACCCTGTCAGCCACGTCTTGCGCGTGCGGCAGGAACGTTACGACTTCAGCCTGTTGTACAACAAGCTGTCGCGGCTGGGCAGCCATGTCATTGCACAGGAGATTACTGCAAGCCAATGCGGTATAGTCCGAGCCCGGCTGAGCGTGACCAGCTTTCAGGCAGCGCATGACTTGAAGGAAGACGACTTCGTCCTGCCTCCGAACAGCGTGGATTTGAGCCAAGCACAGATCGATCTGTAAGAAGAGGTGGTCGCAGGTGCTGTCCTAAAGAAGAGGGCACCGGTATACCCGGAATCAGCGAAACAGAACCACATCAGTGGTACGGTTTTTCTCAGCGCAGTCATTGGAAAGACGGGAGACATCACCGATTTAGATGTGATCAGCACGCCATCGCCCGATCTCGCGCAATCCGCGATGGATGCCGTGCGTTTCTGGAAGTACAAGCCATACCTGCTGAACGGAAAACCACAGCAGGTGGATACGACCATACGAGTGAATTACTCGTTCTCTCAGTTATGAGCGAATGCGTTATAAGAACCGGCCCAGCGTGAAGGACCTGCTCCACGATGCGACGCAATGCTTTCAGGCAGCACGGTTACCGGTCACGCCGTCCTCCGGGTGCCGTGGAGAGAGCAGCACCCGAGAGGTCATGAGCAGCGCGCCCTCAACTTCATCAGGGTCGCGCTAGCACTGAAGAAGATGCGTTTATCTCATGGCAAAGACAGAGATACGTGACTGCTGCCGCCTCATCCTTCGGATCGCCTTCGTCTGAAGATTCTGTCTCGACTCGTTGCGGCGAAAGCTGGGAACGGGGCGCTCCTTCCCCAAAACTTGTAGTAACACGCATGGCTGCGGACTGAGCTCATTTCTAGCTGAGGGCGCGTGGCAGTGCGTGAGAAAAGTCGTTGCGGTGCCCCGTACATCCGCCGTACGACTACTTGCAGCGACGTGGACGCGCAGCCCGCCGATTTTGTGTACCCCTACTCTATGCAGCCCGTCCCGAGTTTCTTACGCTCACTTCAGATTAACAGTGCCCTCAACTGAGCTCTTGTGGTTGCCGTATTTGAGTGCAAGCTCCAATCACAAGGGTAGTCGCGGCGAACGGCTCAGATTCAGCCTGCTTGACATCTGGCGGAAGTGTGCCTGCCTCCGTGCTTGACCAAAGATGTCGCGCTTAACCCTGAAACATGAACAAGGGGACTCCATGTTCTTCCATCGCATACCTGCAATCCTTTCTACCCTCGTCTGTGCCGCGTGCTTCTCCACGGTTGCGTCAGCCGCCACGATCACGCAGATTACTTCTCAGAGTCAGGTCGGTACGTATCGGACGACCTTCACCAGCAAGGACGCTCCGGGCACGACCTACGGTGGACCGTCTGCTGTGTTTAACAACGGCAATAACCGCCTTACGTTTTCGCGCGATGGCGGCGGCTATGAAACCGATCAGGTTGGCTACAACTATGGCAGCAGTGCCTTTTCGAATGGTACCGTGCTGGTGGGTGCGGGCGGCTTCCAGGGTTCCGGTGCGGAAGGCCCCGTAAAGCTGACCTTTACGGTTCCCGTCATCCAGTTCGCCCTGAATATCGAAGATTTCGATTTGTCTGCCAACGGAACGAACAACCCCTATTTCATCGACTTCAGCGCTTACGACCCGGGCAATAACCTATTAGGGACTTTTCAGTCAACCAGCGGATGTTCGAACAACAGTTGCCTCAGCCTTGAAGGGCTCACGGTCTCTGGTAGCTCCATTGGAGCGGTTGTATTCAGTAACAGCAACGCCGCCAGCACAAACAATTTCCTATTCGGCAACGTGTCCTACGTGAATGTGGGAACGGCCCTGCAGGCACCCGCCGTCACACCAGAGCCTTCGTCCTTTGTGCTGCTTGGCACAGGCCTTGTCAGCATGGCAACCCTGGGCCGGCGCAAGCTGGCCCGCAGCCGCAACGCGTAATTCAGCGGACACTCAGGAGCCAGTATGAAAAACATCAGCAGCAAGATTTGGTTGTGCGCGCTCACCTGTATGGTAGCGCTGGCAGTCTCGGTGGGTGTGCAGGCGCAGCGCCAGCCCATCCCCATGCGCGGATTTGATAGTGACCTTTCCAGCACGCAGGATCACATCCTTTCGCTTGATCTGAACGGCGATGGCAGGTCGGACATGCTGTATTACCGTCCGGGCAGTGGCTTTGCATCTGCCTATCTATCGCACGGCGACGGTTCGTTTCGCAAAGTAGCCTACACAGCCAATGGCACTCAGTACAACGGCTTCACGGGTAACCTTACCGACCCAAATGACGCCTTTGTGGCATTGGACCTCAATGGCGATGGCAAGTCAGACTTCATCACGTACCGGCCCGGTTCTGGATACACCATCAAGTGCCTTTCGAACGGTGATGGCTCCGTGAACTGCGTCTATCTGAGCGTGCCCGGCCAGCAGAATTTCGGGTTCAAAGATGCCATGACGAACGGTGCCGAGCGCATCGTTGCCATGGACCTGAACCATGACGGCAGGTCGGACTTCATCGTGTACACGCCGGGCGCAGGCTACGCGCGCGCTTACCTGTCCATGGCAAACGGCAACGTACAGGCCATTGATCTTACGGTGAATGGTTCGGCCAACACCATGATCGGCTTTGCCGAAGACATGCGGCCAAACAATGTGCGTATCGTGCCCATCGACGCGAACGGAGATGGCTACTCAGACCTGCTGGTGTACACGCCGCAATATGCTGAGGTGCGGCTGTATCTGAACAACGGCAACACCACATTTCGTCGCGTGGATCTTTCCTACGGATCCGGCAGAAGCGGTGGCTTCACTGACGACGCGGGAAACTCAAACGCTCAGCTGATTGCACTGGACTTGAATGGCGACGGCAAGCAGGATTTTCTGTGGTGGCAGGCAGGTTCGCGAACGGTTGCGGGATATATCTCCAACGGCAATGGTTCCTTTTCCAGGATCAACTACCAGTCAAACGGGAGCAACGCAAACGGGTTTGAGGATAACGACAACTCGACTGCGGACACGGCGGTCGCGGCAGACCTTGACGGCGATGGCAGGCAGGACTTCTTCTGGTACAGCCCGGGCAACGGCACTGCAACGGCCTACCTTTCTAACGCAAATGGCACGGTGAGCGGCAGCTACTACGGGTACTCGCTGCCAATCGCCGGGGCGAGCAATGGAGTCGTGCTGCCGCTCAACTTCCTGGGTACAGCTGCATCCGGCTTTTTGGCCTTCGTACCCGGTTCCGGAGCAAACCAGGCTACGCCGGCGTTTGCGGCTTACACCATCAGCGAGACCGATCGTCAGTCCAGCCTGTTCGGCCGGCTGAACAAGCTCAACTTCTACACTAGCTCCGGCACGTTCCTCTCTGACCTTAACTGGAGCGTTGGCAATGTGCCATTGAAGGAGATTGCTATGCCGGGCACCCATGACGCGGCCATGTACAGTCTGGGCGGGTCAGGCGACACCAATCAGACGCAATGGGAAGATATACCCAGTCAGGTGAGCGATGGGTCGCGTGTTCTGGATCTTCGCATCGCTTACATCTACCACACCGGTGGGCTCGACTTCGATCCTGACGGCAAGCTGTATTACCCGGACGGCTCTGGACCGAGTTCCAGCGGCTTCTACCTGTACGGCCACAGTACAACCTTGACGAACCGCTCCGCGATCGATGTGATCAACCAGCTTGAAGAGTGGCTGCTGGCGAATCCAAACGAAGTTCTTGTAGTGGACATGGCAGGACAGGCCATCAGCGGCAAGTACGCAAATAATGCGCCGGCGTTGGCCACTGCCTTGAATGCAACTGTTGCACCCCAGCTGATCTACACGCAACAGGTCGCGTGCGGCATGGCTGCCTGTACGTCTGCAGCCGTGCAGCCGCAGAACATGACCGTTGCACAACTGCAGGCACTCGGCACGCGGCTGATCTTCATCAATGGCGACCTGGCGAGCACAGGCATGTCCTGGGGGGGCACGCAGCAGTCCGTAGGCTACTGTGAAAAGGGCAGCACCGCCTCAAGTGGCACCGCCACCGGAGGCCGAAGCACAGCCGCAGCGGAAA
>CAXTBQ010000141.1:0-6194 GCA_964242065.1 uncultured Terriglobus sp.
TATGCGCCGTACAGACCGGCTCTTCCAAGTCATACAAATCCTGCGTCGCTCGCGTCGACCGGTCACCGCGGAAGCGATCGCTGCTGAACTCAACGTCTCCACACGATCGATTTACCGTGACATCGCAGACCTCACAAGCCAACGCGTGCCCATCCGCGGCGAGGCGGGTGTCGGTTACGTTCTCGACCGCCGCTACGACATGCCGCCGCTCATGCTGACACCCGAGGAACTGGAGGCCGCGGCCCTGGGAGCGCAGTGGGTGTCCGAGCATAGTGATCCTACGCTGGCAAATGCGGCACGGGATCTCTTGTCGAAGATTACGACTGCAGTCCCGCAAACCTTACGCACCTTCCTCAACGAACCGACCCTCAGCGTACCTGCCAATCACTTTCCGGTCAGGGATGGAATCGACCTTACGAAGACCCGTGCCTGGATACGTGCGGGGCGCAAGCTTAGGATTCGGTACCAGGATGAAGTTGGTAAGGAGACGGAACGAACAGTGTGGCCGGTGATCGTCGGCTACGCCGATGCCGTTCGCCTGCTTGCGGCGTGGTGCGAACTGCGCAATGGCTTTCGGCATTTCCGAACGGATCGAATTGTACAGGCCGAATTTCTAGAACAGGCCCATGGTTCAAATATGCCGGATTTGAAGAGAAGGTGGCAACAACATATGCGCATAATGCGTCAACTGAGATTGCCTAAACCCTAAGTGAACCTGCACCAGATTGGCTCATCACGGCATGGCGACGAGTTGTACTAAGGAGAGCAATGCACTCAAAGTCCACCTTGACGAATCAGCCCGCGATAGCCTGACAGCAGATAGCTGCGAAGCGACCCTCCCGAGATGGGACGATTAATTGTTTCTAGATCGGCACGGTGAATGCATTTTGTATACCTCCGTCGAGCGGGAAGACAGAGGCGGTGATGAATCCTGAATCTTTGGACGCCAAAAATGCGACAGTGCCTGCAATCTCTTCAAGGGTTCCGAAGCGGCCGAGAGGCATGTGCAGAAAACGCCTTTGCCGCCCCTCTTCACCGGCCTGAGTAAAAGCCTCTGCTAAAGCGGGCGTGTTGATGGGCCCCAGAGAGAGCGCGTTTACACGAATGCCGCGACGCGCAAGATTCGTGCCAAGATCTCGGCTCATCTGAGCGACCGCGGCCTTTGCTGCGTTATAGGCCATCTGTCCGGTGGCTGATCCCATGCCAGCCAGGAACGAGCTGCAGTTGACGACCGATCCGCCGGGAGGATCATTCTTCAACATGTAGGGGATACAGTGTTTGCACGAAAGCCAAGCAGTGCGGAAATTGGCCGACCAAACCTGGTCAAGCGTTGCGGTTGTCGTTTCAAGAACCGACTTGTCGTCCGGCGAGACCAGCCCCGCGTTGTTGTAGAGAAAGTCTATCCGGCCAACCTCGCCATGAATGCGCATGAAGGTATCGCGTACAGTCTCTTCGTGGCTCAGATCAGCCGTGATGCAGGTGGATCCGGTAGTGTGGGTTACCCGATCCAACCCGACTACCAGCGCCCCTTCTGCAGCGAGCCGCTTTGCCACGGCCTGGCCGATGACGCTCGCTGCTCCCGCGACAACGCAAACCATTCCGCTCAACCGTGCTTCATCCGACTTCATAGATCAGCCCCCTTCGCATGTATCAGCATAGCGACCTTCGACTTACACACCTTTCGTCCAGGAACGCTTCGCCTGGAGCAGACGCTCAAGCCGAGAAAAGACTAAACGTGCAGCAAGTCTCGTCGCAGTAAGTTCAGCAAGATTTCCACTTAGCGCAGTAATCGTAAACCACTGCGCTCTCTGATCGCCATTTACCAGGGAATCGTCACATTGTCTGCACGTGTAAAGGTGCCGGATGGGCCTTCCGGTCCGAGCATTGCCACTCGCACGACCTCACGTGAGCCGTCCTCCACCGAATCAGTGCCGGCATACCCATTGAGGTTCGTCTTGGTAAAGCCGGGCGACACCAGGTTGACCTTGATCGGTGTGCCTTCCAGTTCCACCATCATGGCAAGGGTTATCGCGTTCAGCGCCGTCTTCGATGCGGGATAAACCGGGCCATAGAACACGTGGTACGGATATGAGGGATCCGCATTCGTTGTGAGTGAACCCACGCCACTCGATACATTCACGATGCGCGCGTCGGACGACTCGCGCAGCAGTGGAAGCATAGCCTGGTACACCGCAAGAGCACCGAACACATTGGTCTCCCAAACCGCGCGGATTTCGTCAAGCGACGCATTGCTCGCTTGAGAGATCTTTGCGTAATCCTGAAGTGACAGGTTGCCTTTTCGCGTGTTCGAGATGGCGGCATTGTTTACGAGCAGGTCAAGCCGACCAAAGTCTTTGCGGATGCGTTCTGCCGCTTGGGCGATAGATACTCGATCGGTCACGTCAAGCTGTATGCCGATTGCACCTTTGCCGATCTCTTGAGCCGCCTTGTCACCGCGCTCAGCATTTCTTGACCCCATCAGCACGGTGACACCATCTGCAGCCAATCCCTTGGCAACTTGGTACCCGACACCTTGATTGGCACCGGTGACCAGAGCGATACGTTTGTGGTCCATTGCTTCCTCCTGCGCCCGCAATCACCTGCTACTCTGGATGACGGAACGCTGTTCCACATAGTATACGGAACAGCGTTCCGTTTGCAAATAAACTTGGGAGTAGCCGCGGAGCAAGCGTGAAGAACAAGCCTGATCAAGCTGAACCGCGAGGCCTGCGGTCTGACGCAAAAGTGAAGTGCGCCGCTGTGGTGCGGGCAGCTACCGAGGTGTTTGCCAAGTCAGGGGTCAATGCCCCGGTGCGCGAGATTGCGGAAAGGGCTGCGGTCGGGCTCGGCACGGTATATCGTCACTTCCCGCAAAGGGCTGACCTCATCGCAGCGGTGATGCATACGCAGGTAGATGCCTGCGCGGATGCCGCATCCGATTTCGCCGGCAAGTATGAGCCAGGTGAGGCATTATCCCGATGGCTCCATCGCCTTATGGACTTTTTCGGAACAAAGCGTGGCCTCGCCGATGCGCTTCATTCAGGCGACCCAGCCTACAGTGCGCTTCCTGCTTATTTTGCCAAGCGCATGCACTTGGCTCTTGGATCATTGCTCCACGCCGCTGCCGCTGCGGGCGTGATCCGGTCAGGAATCAACGCAGAACACCTGCTACTCACCGTTGCCGCTCTATGCCGAGGCCCGGAGGGTCACGAACCGCATTACGCACGACAGATGTTGGGGCTGCTGTTTGACGGGCTGCGATACGGAAGTGAGCATCCGCGCGCCCACCCGGCCTCAACCAAAGCATCGCAATTGGCGAATACGCGAACAAGAGGAAGTAAGTAGGCCGACTTAGCGGATCTGCAGCTGTTCGGCATCCTCATCGCAGTCTGGCCGCTCACCTCATTGAGCATGGACATTCTGACTTGTACCAAATCTGGCATCAGAGCAGATTGCCCATAGCGCTGCAAATAGCGAAACTCTCTGTGGAAAGCCGCTGGAGAACGGCGGCTGCGTGTGTGCGCCACCGTTCATGCGATTCAGATCGACCAACTGGAACGAACCAGATTGCATGTATAGTAAATCGTATTTACTAACCTGTCCTTGTGCCATCTTTGAACGGCTGTAGATGTCATACTCACGCATTATGCAGGTCGCAGCAGCCTTCTGACAGTGAGCTTTCAGATCGGGTAAAGATTCAGAAGGCAGCCGTCAGCGATACCGAGATGGAGAAGCCGTGACGCATTCTCAAATTGATGTTGGCTCTGTAGAGCTTCACGTAGTGGAGCATGGCGCCGGGAAACCTGTACTGTTTTGTCACGGCTTTCCGGATGTCTGGATTGGTTGGCGAAAGCAGATGGAAGCAGTTGCAGCGGCCGGTTACAGGGCGATTGCGGTCGACATGCGCGGTTACGGCGAGAGTACGGGGCCGGACGACCCTCATTCCTATACTCCATTCCACATCACCGCTGACTTGATCGGCCTCCTTGATGCTTTAACTCTACCCACGGTAACAATCGTTGGGCATGACTTTGGAGCTGCGATGGCTTGGTATGCCGCGATGATGCGACCGGATCGGTTTACCGGAGTATTTTGTATCAGCGTTCCCTACCTGCCGCTCGGTGGTCCCGGACTCTTTGAGGCGATGGAGGCGGCAGGCAAGGCAGACAGCTTCTACATGTTCCGCCAGCGCGAACCTGAAGCGGATCAGCGTTGGGCGGATGCGGCGACCAGTTATCCGGGATTTCTGTATTGGTCGTCGGCCACGCCGCCGCCTGAGGACCGCTGGGATCCTTTCGACAACACCCGGGAGATGAGCCGCCCCGCACCGGTCAGCCAGCCTCCCTGGGCGGACCGTTCTGACATCGAGTACGCTGTGACGGAGTTTCAGCGAACAGGATTTCACCGCGCGCTGAATTACTATCGTTCGTTGCAGCCCTTCTTTGATCTCGGAAAGGCTTACAAGGGAGTCAGAATCCACCAGCCATCGTTCTTTGTCACCGGTGCAGCCGATGGCGTGAACAAGATGCGGCTGCCAGATGAGGCCGAACTAAAGCTAGCAGTGCCGGGATTGCGCGGATTCCGCGTTGTGGACAGCGTAGGGCATTGGGTTCATCGAGAGGATCCAGACACACTCAATTCACTCTTGCTCGGCTTTCTGCGCAGTCTGGACTGACGTTGTATTACTCGTCTCTAGCCAAGGCGGAGCTATCTCAGAGCAAACGGCTGAATACAACGGCCTGGTCACAACGACGTCGATAAAGTCGTTTGAGAAGGCCGATGCGGATACCGTTGATTTGTGAACGGTGGTATTTGGAATGTTGACCTGCACGAGCTTTGTGTAGGTCGTAGCGGAGGAGCACTTACCTAATGAATCGAGCAGCCGCAGTGAGGCTCTCCCAATTGCCCGAAGCAAAGAGTTCCTTCTGTTCGGGAGACAGGGCGGCTTCGTCCACGAATCGCCTTCCCGGCCTTCCCGGCCGATACTGGTAAGGGTAATCCGTAGAGAACAAAATTCGTTCCGTTCCAACAATCTCCACCGCACGTTGAAGGTACGAATGGCTCCACATGCCACTCGGCGTCACATACAGCTTCTGACGAAAATAATCGACGACGGGTCGCTGCAGCTTTGTGACACGTGCCAGCGAGCCCAGCCGTTCCAGATAGAAGAGCACCACCTCACCCCAGTGGCCAAGGATGATCTGCAGGGCAGGGTGCCTGTCAAAGACGCCGGCCAGAATGAGGCGAACGAACTGGATGCCCGCTTCATAGTGCCAACCCAAGCCAAAGGCGGCGAACGCGGTATCCACCTCTTCGCCAAAACCGGAATAGAGCACTTCTCTGACCGCGCGCTGCGGAACCTGTGGATGTATGAAGACCGGCACTCTGAGTCTGGAGGCAGTTTCGAAGATCGGCAGGAAGTCCGGGTGATCCAGGTTCTTGTCGCGTGTCCGTCCACACAACATTGTTCCCTTCATACCAAGATCAATTACACCTCGCTCGAGTTCAACCGCCGCCTCTTCCGGAGCCGCCGTGGGCAATGTGACAAAGCCTTGAAAACGGGTCGGGTACTTTGCCGTGATTCCGGCGATCCTGTCGTTGGTGCTCCTTGCCAAGAACAAGCTTTCCTCAGGTTCGAGATTGTGCAGAGAAGGGGTGGTTACGGAGAGCACTTGGACATCGATCCCGCTCTCGTCCATAAGCGACAACAGGTCTCCACTCAGGTCATCGAGCCGGCTCTCGATTTCCCCGCGATCGAAAGCACCGGTACCCTCCTGCCCAATGGCAGATGCCATCCATGCAGCGCGGATCTCCGAAGTAAGAAAGTGCTCTTCGATACCGATTACTTTCATCTGCTGCAGACCTCCTATTTGCTATTGCTTTTGGCCCAGACCGAGCCGTCTTTTTACGACTTGGCTTTTCTCGTCTTTATCTCGCCGCCGCGCTTTTGTTTGTCCTTCGTCCCAAGCTGCTTGTCAGCAGCTTGCAGGACAGATCGGAGGAGTCCAGGAAAGCGCCTCTCAAGGTCGTCAAGCCTCAGATTGTTGAGGTGAGTGTTACCTGCGACATCGACGCGTAGGAGGCCCGCGTCGATCATAATTTTGAAATGATGCGACATGCTCGACTTCGGTCGACCGAGGCAAAGCGCGCTACATGGAAGATCTCGGTGCTCGGCGAGCATACGCACTAACACC
>CAXTBQ010000142.1:0-6139 GCA_964242065.1 uncultured Terriglobus sp.
GGCGGGCGAAGCCCATCTCGTGGGTGACGACGAGCATCGTCAGGCCTTGCCGGGCCAGGTCCCGCATCACGGCGAGCACCTCGCCCACCAGCTCAGGGTCCAGGGCCGAGGTCGGTTCGTCGAACAGCAGCAGCACGGGCTGTATGGCCAGGGCGCGGGCGATGGCAACGCGCTGCTGCTGCCCTACGGAAAGCTGTGTGACCGGTGCGGCAAGGTGCGCGTGCAGGTCGAGCCGCCGGGCAAGCCTTGCTGCTTCAGCCGCCAGCGTTGGCGCGGTGATCCCTGCGGCGCGTCGCGGGTGCAGACGGCATGGCAGCAGGATGTTCTCCTCCACGGAAAGGTAAGGGATCAGGTTGAAGCTTTGGAAGATGTAGCCCATGCGCTCGCCGCGCAGCGTATCTCGCGATGCTGCCGACAGCCTGGTCAGGTCCTTGCCAAGAACCTGCACGGAACCTGAGCGAGGCTGTAGCACACCCGAAAGCAGCGACAGCAGCGTGGTCTTGCCGCTGCCGGACGCACCGCGCAGGAACACGCTTTCACCCCGCGCTATGGCGAAGCTACCGACGTGGAGAATGTCTGGACCGCGACCGTAGCCGAAGCGTACGGCTTGGAGCGATACCGCGTCGGCCTGTTGCATCACTGCGCGTAGGGCTTTACGGAGTCACCATCCATGTTGAACGACACATCGCCGTATGGACTCTGGACCGTGGCCACGTGCAACTGGCCGGTTACCACGATGGGCTCCGTAAAGCTCATCTTCGTCTTCTGGCCTTTGCGCAGTTTGATGTAGATCATCTGGTTTGGTGGTGGCGGCGGTACATGGATGCAGGCACCGGCGAACGGCACCAGCAGGAATTCTGTCACTTGATCCGCTTCATCTTCCAGCGGCACCATAAAGCCCGGCACGGAAACTGTCTTGTTGTTCAGCGCAGTCGCGGGTGATGCGGCCTTTGCGGAGGTGAGCGTCTTGAGCGTGGACCAGCCCACCGTGACAGGCGTGGGCGAGGCAGCGTACACGGCAACAGAAAATCCCACAGCAATCAATGCTGTTAGTAGTTTCCGCTTGCGTTGCAAGTTCATAGTCGTCGACGGCCTGCAAATCTAAACTACTGGAACGAAAAGGCTCGGCTGAACTCTGCAAACTGTGCCGCCGCCAGCCTGCCACTTCGAACCGTCTGAGTAGGTGACCGACTTCAACTCAATCCACCGTACGGCGCTCAACTGGTTTGCCTGTAGTTCGCTGCTAGCACTCGCAAATGCAAGCTTTTCCCTGAATAGGGCCTCGCGCGCACCTTGATTGAGCGACATGATCGCCGAACTTTTGGTGCCTACTAGTTCTACCGTCCCGCCCGTCACAAATCTATCCCCTTCTGCGTGCAGGTCCATTGTGTATGCCGGGTGCGTACCTGTATAAGGCTGCTGGGAATCTTTGCCTGGTGACTTTACGAGAACGCGTGGTGCGATCATCTGCTGTCTTACCTCGACGCGGACAGGGCAGCCCGCTGCAGAAACGACTTCAAACTTAGTGGAACTACTTCCAGCCGCTGAGCAGTGTTGCGCGAGTAGAACTGACACGCTGAAGAGGAATGCTTTCGTCAACCTGGTGTTCATGGGGCTCCAATGATGCATATGTTAGTTCTTGACTTGTAGGACGCACAAGATGATAGTTCCCAAGTTCCACAGCTATCCCGCGCAAACGCATTGTTCGACCTCACTGCTTGGGGATGGCCTTGTCCACCGTCTCCGGCTTGGCCGGCGTGGTCGGTGTGGCCACCGGGGTGCTGGGCGTAGCCGCCGGTGCGCCCAATGAGCCGACCGGCACGGAGGCCGGGAACTTCTGTCCGCGTGAGGCACCGAACGGGCGCTCGTTGAACAGGGTCCAGCGGCGCGCCTGCCGCTCGTCCGCGGAGTGCTGCTTGGCATCCCACTCATCGGCGGAAATGCCGTTCAGGTCGTAGACTACCCGGCCATCCTTTAGCGTCAGTTCGCAAACCAGCTTCTTCGTGCCCATCGCGCGGGTGTTGTACATGTCGACAAAGCCGAAGCGTCCGGTTGCGACGGAGAACACTGCGATGTCTGCGATACCGCCCACGGACAGGTTGCCGTACTGTTCCTGCTTGATCTCGTGCGCGGGATGCGACGTCATCTGCGCGATGACCTGCTGCGTGGTTTCGCCCAGCAGCATCAGCTTGTCGGCGACGTTCAGGATGTCCTTCATGCCGTTGTTCATGGAGCCGACGTGGATGTCCGTCGAGATGGAATCGGGCAGGTAGCCCGACTTCACGATGGGTGTGGCGACGGTCCATGCAAAGCTGCCGCCACCGTGACCTACGTCGCAGTAAATGCCTCGCTTCTTCATCACAAGCAGCGCCTCAGAGGGGCCACCCGTCTCCGGGTTCTGCTCGCCGCGCAGGCCGCTGAAGCAGTGTGTGTAAATATCGCCGGGACGCAGGTGGTCTGAGACGAGCTGCAGCAGCGGGCGCTCGATGCGGCGCGCGCCGTAGTCAATCATGACCGGCACATTGGCGATGTTGCCTGCCAGCACGGCCTGATCATACGGCTTCCACTCCGGCCCGGTGAAGTGTGCGCTCTTGACGCCGACGATCACGCCGGGGAACTGCTTGGCCTTGTCACCGGTCAGTTTGCCGTCCATGTCCTCCAGGTTGTCTTCGTACTTGGAACCGCGCATGCCGGAGCCAACGATGTTCAGCTCGGCCAGAACGCGTGTCCTGCTGCGCTTGATGATCTTGTCGTTGAAGTCATCGAAGTTGCGCCAGCCGCTCGATCCCGCGTCCACGATGGTGGTGACGCCATTGCGCAGGGTGAAGCCGTCTGGGTAGAGGGACAGGTCGCCCGCGTAGGAGCCCTTCTCGCCCGTGCCTGTGTAGACATGCGTATGCAGATCGATGAGACCGGGCGTGACGTACAGGCCTTTCACATCCACGGTCTTGAGCGCGTCCTTCGTATTCAGGTGGGCGCCCACTGCAGCGATCTTGCCGTCCTTGATGCCCACGTCGCTGTCTCTGTCGACGCCGTTCTTGTCGTCGAGCACGTGACCGTTCAACAGCAGGAGGTCATAGGGCAGCGGATTGGGAGGCATGGGCGGCAACTGTCGCCCGCCACCTTCCTGCGCGCCGGCAGCAAGGCAGATGGTCAGGGCAAGGACGATACCGCGAAACGTGCTGCGTACTTTCATATCTTCATCCCAGGCACAAAGTTTCGTTGCGTTGCCGGAGAAAGCAGAGGGCTTCAGCCCTCTGAAACGTCCGGCTTAAGTGAGGGGCTTCAGCCCCGGCCCCAAAAGGCGCGGATCTCCGTGTCTATTCAGCAGGCTAAAGCCCGCTGCTTCCTCCGAGAACTGCGTTTGCCGGCAGCACCTATCTCACGCCTTTACCGCGGTGAACTTGGCAAAACCGTACTCACCCAGGTTCACGTCGCCGGAGTAGTTGTTGCCGGATACCTTGCCGCTGAAGGTGAAGTTGATGGTGGACCCGTTCGCAGGCATGCTGCTGCGCAGTTCCACATGGTCGCCCTGCACCTTGCCACGCAGCTCCGCGCTAAAGATCTCGCCCGCCTGGCTGCCGGTAACGGCCGTGCCGCTCTGCTGCAGTGTGAGCTTCTGCGATCCTTTGCCCACGCTGTAGTCGATGGTCACGTTCCAGGCACCGGCTACGTTTGCGTCTGGCGCGCTGGACGTCGCGGGATTCGTGAACGTGCCGGGATTGCGCAGATGCTTCGAGAGTGCGTCCGCAACGATCTTGTGATCGCCGGGCTGCATCATGTACGGCATCACGCCGACGGACGACTTCATTGCGTCGGGCCGCCTGCCCTGGCCACCGACCACCAGGATGCGGGGCGTGCCCTCGTCCAGCTTCTTGACCAGTTCCGTACCGGTGATACCGACCTGTGCCGCGTCCCATTCAATGCGAATCGTAGGCGCGCGATTGGAGAGATCGTCCGTCGGCATGTCAATGGTCGCGGTGAGCGACGGTATACCCTTGAGCGTGTCCACGATGTGCTGGTCCCAGGCGAGCCACTGCTTCTGCTCCGCGTCATGGTCTCGCTGGTACCACATACGCACGGCGGCCAGCATGCCCATCGCCTCTTCTTTTCCGACTTTCAGCGCGCGGCCCCAGTTGTGGTGCGGCGCTGCGTTCCAGAAGGCGGCCTTCACCAGGTCAGGCGGCCCCAGCAGAACGCCCGCGGCCTGCGGCCCGCGCATGCACTTGCCGCCAGAGTAGCCCACGAAGGTCGCACCCGCCTGCAGGTGGATGTTGGGCACCAGCGGCTCTTCCGCGGCCGCATCCACAAACACCGGCACGCCCTTTTCCTTGGCAATGGAGCAGATGGTCTTGATCGACAGCGGCTCCCGGAACGCGCGGGGGCCGGAGTAGATGTAAATCATCGCGGACTGGTCGTTGAGCTTGGCGCGGAGGTCGTCATCGCTTTCCACGGTGACGATCTCGGCCCCGGCCATGCGCGTAGCAAAGTCGTACTGGTTGCGCGAGTACCCGGGAATAATGACCTGGCTTTTCGCTTTCTTGTACGGAAAGGCCTGCGACTTCTCCGGGTCTGTCCCGCACATGCAGGCCACGGTGGCCAGCGCGATGGCAGCCTCGCACCCGCAGGTAACGATGGCGCCCGGCGCGCCCATGTGCTTCGCGATTTCCTTGCCTACGGCAGCCATCAACTCGTCGAGCTGCACGTAATACTGCGAGGCCTCAAACATGGCCTGCTTTACTTCTGGCAGCGACTGCGAGCCGGAGATGATGGTGTACGTGCCGCGCGCGTTCACGATAGGCCGCACACCGATCTCGGTGTAGAGGTTTGCCGTGGGCGTTCCCTTGGCGATGAGCTGCTTGACCGCGGGCTGCGGCTCCACGATTCCAGCAGGCGCTGCGGCTTCCGCGAGCGGTGCGGCGGCAACAGCGGCCGAGAGCAGACCGGCCTGCTTCAGCAGGTCGCGGCGGGATGGGCGGGCGAAGGACATCAGGACTCCTGTGGGTGGAACGGTTTAGAGCGAAGCGATGCAGTCGATTTCCACCAGCGAATCGCCTGGCACACCGGCGACGGCGACCGTCGTGCGCACGCCGGGCTCCATGCCAAAGCGGCCCTGGTACACAGAGTTCATCCCCGCGTAGTCCTTCAGGTCCGCCAGGTAGACGTTGACCTTGAGCACCTTGTCCATGGAAGACCCAGCCAGCTTCAGGTTGGCCTCAATCTCATCGAGCACATGCTTGGTGTGCTCTTCGATCGTGCCCTTGAAATGGGCGCCGATGCCCGCGATGAATACCAGGTTGCCGAACGTAACGATGCCGTTGAACAGCGGCGCCTTGGCTGGCGCGGAGGGCGTTGCAGGGGCGCCGGTCTGGTTCTCTGCCTTGGGCGCGTTGCTGGGCGCGCGACGGACAATCTTCTTCTTCCATTCAATGCCGCTCTGCGCCTCTGCCGCGGGTGCGGCCAGGGCTGCGGCGCCGGTGACACCGGCCGCGGCTGCGGCGGCGTTCTTTAGGAGTCCTCTGCGTGTCGGGTTCTTCATGTCTGTCTTCTCCAAAGAAAAGTTATGCCTGCTTGGTGAGCGCGGCGCGAATGCGGCGGCCCACGATTTCGTCTTCGCCGGACTGCAGCATCCACACGCCGACAACCAGCGTGTTCTCGTCCGACGGGATGCCCTGGTTCGGTTGGTGCCCGGTGTTGGGGTTGAGCTCGATGGACGGTGTACCGCTTCGCAGCTTGTTGACGACTTCCGGTGTGGTGATGCCGGTCACCGCTGGATCAAAGCGAATGAGCAGGTGCGGAATGTGATTCGCGATCTTCGGCGTGACACTCTCCGTCCGCACAGACCGGATGCCTTTCACGATGCCTGCAATCCGGTCCGCACGCTTCTGGTAGTCACCCTGCATCTGCTCTTCGGTGTGCGAAAGCACCCAGTCCACCGCCGCCACCATGCCGACGATCTGCTCCTTGGCCACTTTCATGCCGCGGCCTACGCCATCCGTCGGGCTGTTGTTTCTACCGGCAAGATCTGTGAGTTCCTTGCGGCCCAGCAGCAGGCCCGCGTTCTGCGGTCCGCGGATCCCCTTGCCGCCCGAGAACGACACCAGGTCAACACCCAAGCCCGGCTACGACCACAGGTAGC
>CAXTBQ010000143.1:0-5861 GCA_964242065.1 uncultured Terriglobus sp.
ACCTACCAGCTTCGACGAAGCCTACAACAAGCAGTGCTGGCCGGAGTACGCAGCGGCCGTGCAGGAGGCAGGCGGCGAGCCGGTGCACATTCCGCTGACCCATCGCGTCGCGGAACTGGAAGAACTGGTTGCGGCGGCCGCTGGCATTCTGCTGCCGGGCAGCGGAGCGGATGTGGATCCCGGACGCTATGGTCACCCGCGCGAACCCGCCTCTGCCGAGCCGGACCCACTTCGCGAGCAGACGGACCGTGCGCTGATCGAGGCCGCGGGACGCACGAAGACGCCGCTGCTCGGCATCTGCCTCGGCCTGCAGTCGCTAAATGTCTTCTACGGCGGCACGCTGGTGCAGGATGTGGACCCGGTGCCGGTGAACCACCGCGCCGGCCGCGCGGTGCAGTCCGCCCATACCGCTGTGGTTGCAGGCGGCAGCCGGCTGGCCGCAAGCCTGGCAGGCGCAAGCGACCTCCAGATGCAGCCGGACGGCTCGGCGCGCCTGCCGGTGAACTCAAGCCATCACCAGGCGGCAGGAATGGCCGGTGATACCCTGCGGATCGTGGCTCGCTGCCCGGAGGACGCGGTGATCGAGGCGCTTGAAGGCAGCGCACCGGACCATTGGCTGCTGGCCGTCCAGTGGCACCCGGAGCGGAACCGCGGCACCAGCGATGCATCGCGGGTGCTGTTCCGCAGCTTTATTCAGGAAGCGGAGCGGGCATGCCGGCGCTGACGGAGCAGCGCTTGAGGGAGCTGCTTGCACCCTACCTGGACGGCGTGGTCTTGCCGACGGGCTTCCATGCGAAGCTCAGCGCCTACCTTGAACTCCTGCTGCGGTGGAATGCTCGAACGAACCTGACTGCCGTTCGGGATCCTGAAGAGATCGTTCAGCGGCAGATGGGGGAAAGCCTGTTCGCAGCGCGACTGGTTGCGGAGGGCAGCAGCCTGCTTGATTTCGGCTCGGGAGCTGGGTTCCCTGGCATTCCGCTGCAGCTTGCTCGGCCTTCCTTACAGGTCACGCTGGCGGAGTCGCAGGGCAAGAAGGCCGGCTTTTTGCGCGAGGCGGTGCGGGTGTTGGAGATCTCCGCCGAGGTGTGGCCAAGGCGTGTGGAGTCGATGCCGGACGGCCGGATGTTTGATGTAGTGACGTTGCGAGCGGTCGACGATAGTGGCCGCATGCTGCCGCTTGCGGGTCAGCGAACGAACGCGAACGGCAGACTCCTCGTGTTTTCTTCCGCTGGCGGCTTGGTTCCGCCGGCACCATGGTGGGAAAAGAAAAGTTGGGCAATTCCCAACTCGCTGGGAAGACTGCTCGAACTCGGGAGAAAATGACTGTTCCACGTGGAACATCGACGAGAAACTCCCGGCACGCTGCTCGAACGGAAGCGTCACGACGGACGGGCTTCTCCCGAGGTTTCTAGCGCACAACGTGCACAGACGTGTCGCCCTCTCCTGACGGATCTCGCCGGCAAATTGCCGCAACACTCGTCTGCTCAAGCGACGCCATTTCACGTGCAGCGATTGGCGGCCTGCTGGGTGAGCGGTTGACCGCAGGCTGCTCCATGGACGTGCGGCCTTGCTGCTGCACGCTTTTGCGAGACTCCAACAGTGTTCCACGTGGAACATCTAAGACCCTCTGCTAACCTTGCCAAAGCGCCATGGGCAAGATCATCGCAGTTGTCAATCAGAAGGGTGGAGTCGGCAAAACGACCACCGCGGTCAACCTTGCCGCAGCCCTCGCGCTCCATGGTCACCCTACCCTGCTGGTCGACTGCGACCCGCAAACCAATGCCAGCGGTGGCCTGGGCGTCGCCCGCGATCCAAATCGCGCTTCCACCTACGATGTGCTGCTGGGCGAGGTGCCTGCTGCCGCCGCCGTTCTGCAAACCTTCATCGACAACCTGAGTCTCCTGCCCAGCAGCAAGGACCTGATCGGCGCCAACTTCGACCTGGCCGGCCAGCAGCGGCGCGAGTTCCGCCTGAAAGACGCGTTGGCCGCCATTCGGCACAGGTATCGCTTCCTGCTGCTGGATTGCCCTCCTGCGCTCGACCTGCTCACCCTGAACGCGCTGGTCGCGGCGGATACGCTCCTTGTGCCCATGCAGGCAGAGTACTTTGCGCTGGAGGGTGTCGCCGAGCTCACCGGCACGTTGGACCGCGTGGCCGCGGCGTTCCAGCCGGATCTTGGCCTGGAAGGCGTCGTGCTCACCATGTTCGACCCGCGCACGTCGCTTTCGCAGCAGGTGGCGGAAAACCTGAAGGCGTTCTTCGGTGACAAGCTCTACACAACCACCATTCCACGCAACATCCGTGTGGCGGAAGCGCCAAGCCATGGTCTGCCCGTCGTCACGTACGACTCCAAGTCACGCGGCGCGGAAGCCTACACGCAGCTTGCTCACGAGTTGCTGCGGCAGAACGGCATCGCGGTAAACGACACCGACCCAGCACCAGCCGACGAGAAATAGCCATGTCCAATAGCACGAGCCACGCACCTGAGAACAAGCGCCGAGCCCTGGGCCGAGGCCTGGAAGCCCTGCTGCCCACGCTAAAGGCCGAGCAGGCACCCGCCCCCGCAGCTTCATCGCAGGCGGGCCAGCCGTTGCAGATCGCGGTCGAGTTGATCGAGCGCAACCCGTACCAGACGCGCACCCGCTTTGACGAAGCAGCCCTGGACGAACTGGCGCAATCCATCGCCGCCACGGGCGTGGTCCAGCCCATCGTCGTGCGGGCGCTGCCAAACGGCCGCTACCAGTTGATCGCGGGCGAACGCCGCTGGCTGGCATCGCAGCGGGCGAACAAGGCGGAGATTCCGGCCATAATCCGGGAGGTTTCGGACGAGCAGGCGATGGAGATGACCATCGTCGAAAACCTGCAACGGGCTGACCTGAACCCCATGGAGCAGGCTCGCGCGTACGAGCGGCTGGCACGCGAGTTCAAGTTGACGCAGGAGCAGATGGCCCAGCGCACCGGCAAGGACCGCGCTTCTGTGGGCAACTTTCTACGGTTGCTCAAGCTGCCGGAAGCCTTGCAGGGCAGCGTGGAAGCTGGAGATCTGTCTTTTGGGCATGCACGGGCCCTGCTGGCACTGGAGTCCGCGGAGCAGATGCTGGTTGCATCGCAGAAGGTCAAGGTGCTCAGTCTGTCTGTGCGCCAGACAGAAAGCTATGTTAAGGGGCTGCTGGACCCTTCCAAGAAAATCGGCAAGGCAGCGGTACAACCTGAGGAGATGGACCCAAACGTCAAGGCAGCGCAGCATGACTTGCAGCGCGCGTTGGGTCTAAAGGTGCGGATTGAAGACAGCAAAGGTAAAGGCCGGGTCATTATCGAGTACAGCAGCTTGGAGGATTTTGACTCGATCCTGGACATGCTTTCCGAGTAGCCGGAGCGGAGCCACCTGTAGTCTGAAAGAACATGCAAGCGACTGCGTTTGAGTACAGGCACCGCTACCTGGTGCACGGCCTGATCTACACCCTGGGATTTGCGGCACCGTGGGCAGTCCTGCTGCCGCCCCCTTATCACGGCGCGGTGTGGAGCTTCCTGCAGAACGGCAGTACCTGGTTTCTGCTGGCGGACCGGTTCTCGCGTCCGCTGTACGCCGCGTTTGCCGCAGGGTGGAACGCCATCCTCGTCGTCATGCTCGTCTTTGGAGCGGCGGGCGCGGCTCTGCGGACGTGGGGTGCGGCGTACCTGGGCGCGTCCACCGTACAGCGCGGCGGCATGGTCAGTGACCGCATCGTGGCGGACGGTCCCTTTCGATTTGTGCGGAACCCGCTGTACCTGGGCACGCTGCTGCATTCGGTATCGCTGGCGTTGCTCATGCGGCCGGATGCTGCAGTGCTCACGATGGTGCTGCTTACAGTGGTACAACTGCGGCTGATCGGGCGAGAAGAACCTTATCTGCTAGAGCGGCAGGGCGATTCCTACGCCGAGTACCTTGCCCGCGTACCCCGCCTGCTGCCGTCGCTGCGGCCACGCACCGCAAAGGGTAGCAGCCGTCCAAACTGGAGGAGCGGCGTGCTCAGCGAGGTGTATGTGCTGGGCAGCGTGCTCACCATGGCGGCCGTGGGCTGGTCTCGCGGCTTTGCCTGGGAAAACTCCGTTCTGCATGTGGTGCAGGGGATCGTGGTGTCCCTGGGTTTGTCGGTCGTGGCGCGAGCCTTTATCCCGAAGGCGACGTTCTAAGACACGCAAATTGTAGTAACATTTCTACAGCAGCTTGGATGGAGGTCCATGCCAATCACCACGGTATCCAGCCGCGAGTTTAACCAAGACACGAGCAGCGCCAAGAGAGCCTGCGCAAAAGGCCCCGTGATCATCACGGACCGGGGCAAGGCTGCTCACGTTCTGTTGAGCTTTGAGGAGTACGTGCGTCTCACCGGCGGGTCTCGAAGCATCGTGGACTCGCTGTCCATGCCGGGGCTTTCAGATATTGAGTTTGAGCCGGCACACCTGCAAGACGTGGCTCGGTCCGCCGATTTCTCCTGATGTTCCTGCTGGATACAAATGTGCTGTCAGAGCTACGAAAGCTCGGCGACGGCAGGGCAGACACACATGTTGTCCAATGGGCTTTGACTGTGAATGCGGCTATGCTCTATATCTCCGTCCTCACTGTTCTGGAGATCGAAATCGGCATTCTGCGGCTGGAAAGGCGGGATCGGCAACAAAGCGCCCTGCTGCGGAAATGGATGAACGAACACGTTCTGCCCGAGTTTCGTACCCGCACCTTGCCAGTGGATATGCCGGTGGCGCTCCGTTGTGCGCGCCTTCACGTGCCGGATCCACGTCGGGAACGCGATGCCTACATTGCTGCTACTGCCCTGGTGCATGGCCTGACGGTGGTCACCAGAAACGTACTGGATTTTCAGGCGACCGGCGCCCCATTGCTCAATCCGTGGCTCTACAAAGGTGATTCTGGTGTTTAGAGTCGAGAGCCCGGTGCTTTCATGCGTCTCCATCCCATGCAACGGATACACTACTAGCCGATGACCTGGTTCAAGCGGCAGGATAACGCCATCGTTAGCGACGAAGCGCGGACGGTGCGTACCGAAGGATTATGGGTCAAGTGCCCGCAGTGCGGCAAGGCCATTTTTCGTGCGGAGTTGGAAAGCACCCAGCAGGTGTGCCCGCACTGCGGCTACCACTTCAAGATGGACGCGCGCACCCGCATCCAAAACCTGCTGGAACCCGGCTACCAACTGGTGGACCTGGAGCTGCGCTCCACCGACCCATTGGATTTCTGCGATCTGAAGCCGTACAAGCGCCGTTTGGCTGAGGCCCAGGCAAAGACCGGCCTGAACGACGCCATTGTGAACGCCGTGGGCAAGCTGGGTGAGCGCGACATCGTCATCTCGGCCATGGAGTACGGCTTTATCGGCGGGTCCATGGGTGCGGTGGTGGGTGAGACCATCGCCCGAGCAGTGGACCGGTCGCTTGAGACGAAGCATCCGCTGCTGATCATCTCGGCCAGCGGCGGCGCGCGCATGATGGAAGGCATCGCCAGCCTCATGCAGCTTGCTAAGATTTCCGCCGCGCTGGGCCGCCTCCACGACGCAAAGGTGCCGTACATCAGCCTGATGACAGACCCGACCACCGGCGGCGTCACCGCCAGCTTTGCCATGCTCGGCGATCTGAACATCGCGGAGCCGGGCGCGCTGATTGGATTCGCAGGCCCCCGCGTCATTGAGCAGACCATTCGTCAAAAGCTGCCAGAAGGCTTTCAGAAATCAGAGTTCCTGCTCAAGCACGGCTTCCTGGATGCCGTGGTAAAGCGCCGCGACCTGAAAGCCTATCTCTCGCGCGCGTTTGAGTGGATGGCTGCCTGACGTGCTCGTCCGGTGCGCCACCTTGGAACGTTAGGGCCTCCTCAGGAA
>CAXTBQ010000144.1:0-5768 GCA_964242065.1 uncultured Terriglobus sp.
CGCGTCAATCTGACGTTTGCGATTGACGCCGTGTTGCTGTTGCCGCTGCTGATCAACCTGTTGCCGCTGCTGCTCGAATTGGGGCCGCTGCTGCACGTTGGCATTTGGATTACTGTTGTTGAAGCTGCCGTTGGCAAAGCCGGGACGGTTGAAGCCGTTAGCATTGCCGGGTGCATTGCCGAAGCTGTTGCGCGGCGGTGCCTGGATGCCGCGGTCAGCAGGCAGAGGACGTGCCGCTGCCAGCATCTGCGGGCGACCACGGTTCGCGTTGAAGAACTGCTGCCGGTTGGCCGCGGCAGCCTGCCGGTTCTCGATCTGCGCCTGCATGGGCGGAATCCGCTGTTCACGCCGCGCGGCAAACTCCTGCGGAGAAGGTCCGCGCCGCAGTCCGCCGGGTCCGCCAAAGTAGCTGGTCCGCGAGTTGTTGATGTAGGTGTTGTTCACCACCGTCACGTTACGGCTGTACGTGTAGTTGTTCACCACAGCCGGGCGCACACGGTTCACCGCCAGGTTGAAGAAAAAGTGGTTGTTGTTCCAGTACCCACCCTGGTAGCCGAAACCGATGTAACCAAAGCCGTAGTTCACGCCGCCATAATAGCCAACGTGCGGTCCCCAGTAGCCGTGATGCCAGCGGTAGCCATGGCCCGCATAGCCCCACCAGCCTGGCGTCCACAGCGCTCCGGGATAGGGAGCAGACACCCACGCACCGGGCACATAGTAGTAGCCCGCCGGGGCGTAGTCCCAGTAGCCGGGCGTCCAAAGGTAGTCGGGTCCGGGTGCTTCCGGCTGCTCGTAATCAACAGGCAGCGCCGGCGGTGGCTGCTGCGCTTCCGGCACGTTGGGGTCCAGCAGGTCCTGGTACTGGTTGTACTCGTCATCGCTGATCTGCGCGTTGGGATTGTAGCCCTGGCTGTTCGGGTCGTATCCCTGCGGATTGCCGTATCCCTGCTGTCCATACTGGGGGTCGGCATAACCCTGCTGACCGTACTGGCTGCCGTTCGCGGGCGGCTGCGTGTTGTACCGGTAGGCCTCATTCTGCTGTCCGTTCCCCTGTTGCGGATAGTTTCCCTGCGCTTGGGGATAGTTGGCCTGCGCCACCTGATAGGGTGCGGGTTTCTGCGTGTTGGCGTAGCGCACGGGTGCGGCGGGCCCGGCGTAGGGCTGGGCAAAGTTCGCGGCGGCCGGATCGGTCGCGGCAGCGTTGCCGTCCACAATGGGGGCCATCTGCGCCCCGGCGTTATTTCTGCAGCCGATCAGGGCCGGCGCAACGCCGGAAAGAAGAACAGCGGACGTGCAAAGGAGCGACTTCGTCTTCATGGCGACCTCAATCTGGGTCAGATGCCGTTGCGGCGCTGCCCGTGGCCGGAGCTTTTGCCCTGCCAACATCACTTACAAACACCGCGCGCGCAGAAGGTTGCGCATCTTACTTCCTGATGGACGAACAGCCGCTATCGCACAAACAACGCATGCTGCGCGGCGACCTGTACCACGGCTTGGACCTGGAACTGACACGGGAACGCCAGCATGCGGAGGTGCAACTGCTGCGCTATAACACCTCCACCGACTTTGAAGAGCGTGCGGCCCTGCTGCGCACGTTTCTGGGTGCGGCGGGCGAAGGCTGTTTTATTCGGCCGGATTTCTTCTGCGACTACGGCTGGAACATCTTCCTGGGCAGGGATGTCTTCCTGAACGCAAACTGCGTGCTGCTTGACGTGCTGCCCATCCGCATCGGCGGCGGCACGCAGATTGGCCCGGCGGTGCAGATCTACACGGCCGCCCATCCGCGTGACCCGGAGACGCGCCGCTCCGGCCTGGAGTCGGGCAAGCCGGTCACGATTGGCGCGCATGTCTGGATTGGCGGCGGAGCCATCTTGCTGCCGGGCATCACCGTGGGTGATGATGCGGTGATCGGCGCGGGCAGCGTGGTCACACGGGATGTGGCGGCGGGTGCGACGGTGGTGGGCAATCCGGCACAGGCTGTACGAACCTCTTCGGGTGCCGTGCCAATAGAGACGCTAAGATAGCTCACCATGTCACTGTGAGGTTCTGTGTCCACTAACTGGATATCTTTTCGCCGCGTTACCTGGAAAGAAAGCAACGCTGAATCAGAAGGCTACTGGGCTGAACATCCGTTGCCGCAACGCACTCCTGAAGAAGAGCAGCTCAAACGGGGACACTGGGCGTCGAAAACCATCGCCAATCGTCTTGAAGCTTAATGGGCGCTTGCGGAACAAACAAACGCAGAGCGCAGGGCGAAGCTGGCGCAAGCAGCGGCTGCGAAGAATTGATGCGAGGCTTCTCCGCTGATGTGGGTCTCCTGTCTCGCGCCAGATCCCACGTCTCTACGAGACATGGAGCACCACTCGATTACCATGGACACATGAGCTGCTCCCTGCACAGGTTGAAGCGCTTTCGCCACGGCAAGCATGACCGCGGCCGCACCCTCGCGTAATCCGCGCGCAACCTCCTCTTTGTTACTCTTTCTGCGATTGCCGCTCAGGCCCGGAGCCTGCGGCCAGCCCACGCGTTCCGGCGCGTACGGAGGATTCCATGACCGTCACCAACACCACCGCCGTCACCGCACAGAACGACCCCGCACAGACCGCGAGCAACAGCTTCGACGCGAAAAGCACGCTCGAGTCCGGCGGCAAGAGCTACACCTACTACAGGCTGGACTCGCTCGCGCAGAAGGGCATTGAGCTCCAGCGTCTGCCGTTTTCGCTGCGCGTCCTGCTCGAAAACCTCTTGCGGCGCGAAGACGGCGTCACCGTCACCGCCGACGACATCGAGTTCCTTGGCAAGTGGCAGCCGTTGGCCGAGCCCTCGCGCGAGATAGCCTACATGCCCGCGCGCGTGCTGATGCAGGACTTTACCGGCGTGCCAGCTATCGTCGACCTGGCTGCCATGCGCGACGCCATGAAGGTGCTGGGCGGCGACCCGGAGCGGATCAACCCACTGCAGCCCGCGGAACTGGTCATTGACCACTCGGTGCAGGTAGACGAGTACGGCCTGAAGAACGCCTACGACCTGAACAGCCTGCTGGAGTTCCAGCGCAACCGCGAGCGGTACGCCTTTCTGAAGTGGGGCCAGACAGCCTTTCGCAACTTCAGCGCGGTGCCGCCGGGCATGGGCATCTGCCACCAGGTGAACCTGGAGTACCTGGCCCGCGTCGTGTTCACCACGGCCGACGGCGCGGCGTACCCCGACACCTGCGTGGGTACAGACAGCCACACCACCATGATCAACGGCCTGGGCGTGCTGGGCTGGGGCGTGGGAGGCATTGAGGCCGAGGCGGCCATGCTGGGGCAGCCCGTCAGCATGCTGGTGCCGCAGGTCGTCGGCTTCCGTCTGCTGGGCAAGCTGAAGCAGGGCACCACCGCCACTGACCTGGTGCTAACCGTCACGGAGATGCTGCGCAAGCACGGCGTGGTGGGCAAGTTTGTGGAGTTCTTCGGCTCGGGCATCAGCGAGCTGCCGCTGGCAGACCGCGCCACCATTGCGAATATGGCACCCGAGTATGGCGCCACGTGCGGCTTCTTCCCGGTCGATGCGGAGACGCTGACCTACCTGCGGCTGACCGGCCGCACCGACGCGCAGGTGCAGCTCGTCGAGGACTACTACCGCGCGCAGGGCATGTTCCACACCGCCGACGCGCCGGAGGCGGAGTACAGCAGCACGCTGTCGCTCGACTTGGCGACGGTAGAGCCAAGCGTCGCCGGGCCGAAGCGCCCGCAGGACCGCGTGCTGCTGTCGGAAACCAAGCAGAGTTTCGCAAAAGTGCTGCCGTCGCTATACGGCCCCAATGCCAACGTGAAGGGCGACAGGCAGCTGGTGCGCTGGGCGGGTGAGGGCGGCCACGTCTCTGCCGATGGCTCAATCGAGTCTTCTGTTGCTGCGCCGGAACCGGGCAAGGACGGCACGCTCGTCGTGCACGACGACCCAATCCCCAGCGTGCGCGAGCGTTTGAAGGTCGATGTGGACCCGTTCCTGCAACACGGCAGCATCGTCATCGCGGCCATCACGTCGTGCACCAACACCAGCAACCCCTACGTGATGATGGCTGCCGGCCTGCTGGCGAAGAAGGCCGTGGAAAAGGGCCTGCAGACGCCGCCCTGGGTCAAGACCTCGCTCGCGCCTGGGTCGCGCGTGGTAACGGATTACTACAACAAGGCCGGCCTGATGAAGTATCTGGACGCCTTGCGCTTCAATACCGTGGGCTACGGCTGCACCACCTGCATCGGCAACAGCGGACCGCTGCCGACAGATGTGTCCAAGTCCATTGAGGACCACGGCCTGGTCGCGGTCAGCGTGCTCAGCGGCAATCGTAACTTCGAGGGCCGCATCAACAGCGACGTGCGTGCCAACTACCTGATGAGCCCGCCGCTGGTGGTCGCCTACGCATTGGCCGGGACCATCGATTTTGACTTTGAGACGGAGCCCATCGGCTTCACGCCCGGCAAGGAGCCGGTCTTCCTCAAGGACATCTGGCCGTCGCAGGAAGAGGTCAACGAGACGGTCCACGCCGCCATCGACGCGGAGATGTTCCGCAGGCAGTACAGCACCGTGAGCGACGGCGACAGCAACTGGCAGGCGCTGCAATTTCCGGGCGGTGACACCTACGGCTGGGAGGCGGATTCGACCTACATCCGCAAGGCACCGTACTTCGACGGCATGCCCGCTACGCCCACGCCGGTGGAGGACATCCACGACGCGCGCGTCTTGGCTGTGCTGGGCGACTCCGTGACGACCGACCACATCTCGCCCGCGGGCAGCATTAAGCTGAACGGTCCGGCAGGCAAGTACCTGACCGAGAACGGCGTCAAACCCGGCGACTTCAACAGCTACGGTTCGCGCCGCGGCAACCACGAGGTGATGGTGCGCGGCACCTTCGCCAACGTGCGACTGCGCAACAGGCTGGCGCCCGGCACCGAAGGCGGCGTTACGCGCCTCTTGCCCGAAGGCAAGGAGATGTCGATCTACGACGCCTCTGTCTCGTACGCCAAGCGCCGCACGCCGCTGGCCATCCTAGCAGGCAAGGAGTACGGCTCCGGGTCGTCGCGCGATTGGGCCGCGAAGGGTCCGCGCCTTTTGGGCATCCGCTTTGTGCTGGCCGAAAGCTACGAGCGCATTCACCGTTCCAACCTGGTAGGTATGGGCATCCTGCCGCTGCAATTCCAGCACGGCGAGAACGCGGAGTCGCTCGGCCTGACGGGTGAGGAGACCTACAGCGTGCCCGGCCTGCGCACCATGCTCGATGGCAAGTTCGCGGACGGCAAGCAGATCACCGTGGAAGCCACCCGTGCGGACGGCGAGTGCATCAGCATCCCGGCCACGGTGCGCATCGACACGCCGCAGGAAATTCTCTACTACCAGCACGGCGGCATCCTGCAGTACGTGCTGCGACAGTTGGCGGGCCGCGCGTAGCGGACCTGCTACACAACAGCCGTCTGTCATCTGGCTCTAGGGCGGACGTAACGGTCCGGATACGTACAACCCCTGCGCCAAAGGCGCAGTGCATACCAGCCTAGGCCGAAGGCCTAGGTGAGAAATGGGGCTGAACGAAGGGCTGATGGCCCGGCGCATAGGCCTGCGGTTGCGCCGGGCTTACAGCCCTGAATACTTACTCTCTGGCTACCTAGGCCTTCGGCCTAGGCTGTTATGTAACGCGCCGTTGGCGCTTTCAACTGCAGTCGGCACACTAAACGGAAGTTGGCGCTCTCAACCGCCCCCCGCGCGCTCAAGTGCAGTTGGCGCTTCCCACTGCCGTT
>CAXTBQ010000145.1:0-5668 GCA_964242065.1 uncultured Terriglobus sp.
GCGTAATACAAAGGGGCGCGGCAAGCTGCCGCGCCCTTCAGAGTAAACGCCTGGACTTTAGAACTTCAGGCGCGCCGCGAACTGGATCAGCCGCGGGTTATAGGCATTGGCCGTGGAGGTGATGGTGCCGAACGTGGATACCGGCGCTCCGCCGGAGAGGGAGAGCGAGGCATTGGGATTGACGAACTGCGCTGTATTCAACACGTTAAACGCTTCCGTGCGGAACTCCAGCTTCAGTCGTTCGTAGATGTCGAAGTTCTTGAACAGCGACAGGTCTACGCGCTGCAGGCCGGGGCCGTAGAGCTGGTTGCGATGCTCCGAACCCACCGTACCCGCGGGCTGAAAGGCGAAAGCAGTCGTATCAAACCAGTGACCGATGGTGGGATGACCCACCTTGCCGCTGCCGATCATGTTGGGCCGGTCGCTGTTGCCTGCTGTGGGCCGCGTGCCGCTACGGTTGGTCACGTTGGTGACGGAGAACGGGAAGCCCGTCGCCCATACCACCAGGCCGTTTGCTTGCCAGCCTTTGCCCAGCGCGCCCGCAAAGCCGCGCAGGTTTTCACCAAAGGGCAGAGCGTAGTTGAAGGTGCCAGTCACGCGGTTGCGCACGTCCAGGTTGCCGTTGCCGTAGTCGATGGCGTTGATCAGTTCCGCCGACGAGCCAAAGCCGTTACCGCCGTTGTTGCTGATCGACTCCGCATTATCCAGCAGCCGCGCCACGGTGTACGCCAGCTGCATGTCAAGCCCGCGCGAGAAACGGCGCTTCAGCACGGCCTGCATGGCGTTGTAGCTGCTGGAGCCGTTGCTGCGATACAGCGGAATGCTGGTGACGTTGGGCGCGGTGGCCACAAAGCGGCGGCGCGTGTTGAAGTCCGTGGCCGTGGCCGGAGAGTTGGTCGTGGTGTCGCCACGGGCCGCGGGCGTGAAGGAAAGCGCACTGCTCGCAGTCGGGATCGTGTTGTAGTCCGACAGGTAGTACGCATTGCGCCGGCCCAGTTCGCCCACATACGACAGGCTGCCCACAAAACCCGCGTACTCCTTCTCAAGCGTCAGATTGAACTGCTCGATGTAGCTGGACTTGAAATTCGGGTCGAGTGCCGCCGTGATGCTGCCGCTGGGATTGGTGTAGCTGTTGGGTCCCGGCTGCGGCAGTCCGCCGGCAAACTTAAGGTACTGGCTGCTGCCGGCGGCAAGCACGGCCTGCGCGGGAGTGTAGGCACCAAAGGTGGCTGTAAACGGCTGGTTCACCAGCGCGGACCCGGAGGTGGTGTTTTCCGGCGCAAACGTCAGCCCGAAGCCGCCGCGGATGACCGTCTTTGGCGCGGGCGTGTAGGCGAAGCCGAAGCGCGGTGCCACGTTGCCGTAGTCAAACTGAATACCGCCGTGCGAACCCGTATTGCGGCCCGCCACCAGGATGACGCCGTACTTGATGTCGAAGTTCGACAGGACATTGTTGATTTCGGTGTAGGGCGTGAACAGGTCGTAGCGTACACCCAGGTTAAGGGTCAGGTTCTGTGAGAGGTGCACGTCATCCTGCACAAAGCCGTGCGGCTCCCACGTGCGGTTGCGCGGTGTGTACAGGATCTCGTTACGGCCACCGCTCAGGTAGTCGCCCGAAAGCAAAGTGGCAAAGGTTGTAAAGCTCCAATTGCCGTTAGCCGTATCGGTCTGCGTGGTGGCATCCTGCCGGCGGATGACGCCGCCGCCCACCTTGATGGTCTGCCGGCCGTGAATGTAGTTGAGGATGCCTTCATACTGCCAGGTGTTCTCGTGGTAGATGATGGGCGGCCGGTTACCCAGCGTGGGCGTGGTGCCCTGGTTCACTGTCACCGCGGAAAGCTCCGCGGTGCGCCCGTCGATATTGATGTTCGGCTGACCGAAGGCAGTATTGATGGCGTTGCCGAAGTTGAGCGGGTACTGCGCGTTATCCAGCAGGGTGTAACCAGCCTTGAGTTCCAGCAGCACATTGGGCGTAAAGCTGTGCACGTAATTCAGCTGTGCCTGGTGCGCGCGGGTAAGCGCCGGGCCGGGGTAGCTGCCCAGGTTGCCGCCCGGCTGGATGGTGCCCGCCGCAGAGCTCACCGCGGGAAACAGGCTGCCGATCGTGGTGTCCACCCGGTTGTACGTGTAGCGAACGTAGAACAGGTCACCATTCCCAAAGCGATGGTCGCCGCGCACGTCGCCTGTTTTGGAGAATTGAGAATCGGCGCGCGCACCCACGTAGTTGCCGCTGAGCAGGTTATTGGTCGGCAGCGGGAACAGGTTGAAGTACTGCAGGCCAACCTTGTCGAAGTTTGCCGGAGCGACTACCGTGTTCACCGCCGGATTGTCGGAGAAATTGCCGGGGTTCTGCCGCTCAAAAAGCGTAGGCACCGTGGTCGTGGTGGGATTCTGGTTGCGAACGATGTTCAGCCCTTCATAGTCCGCGAAGAAGAACGTATGGTCTTTGACGATGGGGCCGCCCAGGCTGCCGCCAAACTGGTTCTGGCGGTACTTGGGCTTGGGGATGTTTGCGCCGAACTTGAAAGGGTTCGCGTTGAGCTTGTCGTTGCGGAAAAACTCATACGCCGTGCCATGCAGGCTGTTGCTGCCGGACTTGGTAATGACGTTGATGATGGCACCGGCGGCACGGCCCACCTCTGCCGTGAAGACGTTGGTCTGCACGCTCACTTCCTGGATGGCATCGACGGAAGGACGCACGCCGATGGAACCGATGACGCGCTCGTTGTTGTCGACTCCGTCGATGGTCTGGTTGTTCATCATGTCGGCCTGGCCGTTGACGGAAACCGACGAGGTCTGCCGGCGGTCGTCGGGGCGGTTGCCGCTGGCCAGGCCGTTGTTCAGGCCTTCCGTTGCGCCGGGCGTCACCTGCACCAGGTTGATGAAGTTGCGGCCGTTCAGCGGTAGTTCCTGCGTGGCCCGCTCCGTCACCGTGGTGATCAGCGCGGCACTGTCGGTGCGCAGCGCGGGGGTCGTCGCCTCTACCGTGATGGTTTCGCCCGAAGCACCGGCGGCAAGGTGCGCATCTTCACGCGCGCGGTCCCCGGCGGAGAGCGCGAACGATGCGATTTGGAAGCTCTTGAAGCCGGGCGCGGTGGCGGTGAGCGAGTACGTGCTGGGCTTGAGCAGCGTAAAGGTAAACTCACCGCCGGAGCCGGACTGCACCGTTCGCTTGTCGTGCGTGTTCACGTCGGTGATCTCGACGGTAGCGTTCGGAATTACGGCACCGGTCGCGTCGGTCACGGTGCCCACCACGTCTGCCGTGGTGTTCTGCGCAAACGCAGCGGGCGTGGAGGCTGCGGTGGCCAGCAGAGCGGCATGCAGCAGGGCGCGGCGGCTACAGAACCGTTTGGCAGCGCGAAAGGTAGTGCGGTCCTTCATGGTGAAGCCTCCAGAAATGTTGCAGCGTGCAGGTCCGAGCTTCCCCTACAGCACTCAGTTGCCAGAAGTGTTGGGGTTTCAGCAAAGAATTAAGCTGAAAACCCATTCACTGCGGGAACACAAAGAGTAGAAGCGGATATGTAAGCATAGCCGCGCCCACGGGGTGCGTCAATGACTGAGTGGCGCTCCTGCGGGGGCCCCACGTCTCGCTTCTGAGACGTGGGAGCTGCGGTGCTCCCGCAAGCCAATCCCATGTCTCTGCGAGACATGGGACACCCTTTGTGTTGAGCAGGCTTTTGGAGCTACAGGCGGCAGATCAATAGTTCGCGCTCGTAGATCATTTCTGGCGGCAGGTGATCGTGGAGCAGGAGAAACACTTCCTCGTGGCCCATGACTTCCTTCTTCCAGGTGGCCCGGTCCACGGTCTGCAGCTCGGCGAACCTTGATTCGGAGAAGTCGAGGCCCTGCCATTGCATGTCGGCGTACTTGGGTGTCCAGCCGATGGGCGTTTCCTGTCCGCGCACGCGGCCACGGCAGCGGTCGACGATCCACTTGAGGACGCGCATGTTTTCCGAGTAGCCGGGCCACAGAAACTTGCCTTCGGCGCCCTTGCGGAACCAGTTCACGTGGAAGATGCGCGGCGTGGTGCTGAGCTCGCGCTGCATGCGCAGCCAGTGCCGGAAGTAGTCGCCCATGTGGTAGCCGCAGAAGGGCAGCATGGCCATGGGGTCTCTTCTTACGGTACCGATTGCACCGCCTGCTGCAGCGGTCTGCTCACTGCCCACCGTTGCGCCGATGTAGACGCCACTCGACCAATTGAACGCCTGGTACACCAGCGGCATGGTCGTTGCGCGGCGGCCGCCGAAGACGATCGCGCTGATGAGCACGCCGTTCGGGTCTTCCCACGAGGGATCGATGGTGGGGCACTGCCTCGCGGGCGCGGTGAAGCGGCCATTAGGGTGCGCGGCGGGCGTTTTCGATGCGGGCGTCCACGGCTCGCCGCGCCAGTCCAGCGCCTCTGCGGGTGGCGTATCGGTCATGCCCTCCCACCAGATGTCGCCGTTGGGCTCCCCGTTCTCCGTCACCAGCGCGACGTTGGTGAAGGTGCTGTTTGACCGCAGCGTGGCCATGGCGTTCGGGTTCGTCTTCTCACTGGTGCCGGGCGCGACGCCGAAGAAGCCCGTCTCCGGGTTGATGGCGCGCAGCTGGCCCGTGCTGTCGGGCTTGATCCAGGCAATGTCGTCGCCTACTGTCCACACCTTCCAGCCTTCGAACCCGGCGGGTGGAATCAGCATGGCGAAGTTGGTCTTGCCGCAGGCCGAAGGAAAGGCGGCGGCGACATAGGTCTTCTCCGTTTTGCCGTCGGCGTCCGCAGGCGACTCCACGCCGACGATGAGCATGTGCTCGGCCATCCAGCCCTCGTCACGCGCGATGTTCGAGGCAATGCGCAGCGCAAAGCACTTCTTGCCCAGCAGCGCATTGCCACCGTAGCCAGAGCCGTAGCTCCAGATTTCGCGCGTCTCTGGGTAGTGCACGATGTACTTGGTGTCGTTCTGTGGCCACGGCACGTCGGCCTGCCCGGGCAGCAGCGGCGCGCCCACCGAGTGCACGCAGGGCACCACGCGCTTGTAGTCCTTGTCGATTTCCGCGTACACCGGCAGGCCGATGCGGGCCATGATGCGCATGTTCACCACGGCGTACGCCGAGTCGGTCAGCTGCACACCGATCTGGCTCATGGGCGAGCCTACCGGGCCCATGGAGAACGGCATCACGTACATGGTTCGCCCGCGCATCGAGCCTTTGAATAGGCCTTTGAGCTTGCGCCGCATCACGAACGGATCTTCCCAGTTGTTCGTCGGCCCAGCGCCGTCCTTTGAGAGCGAGCAGATGAACGTGCGGTCTTCCACGCGGGCCACGTCGTTGGGGCTGGAGCGCGCGTAGAAGCAGCCGGGCCACTTTATCGGGTCAAGCCGCTGGAACGTGCCGCACTCCACCAGGCCGTTGCACAGCGTTTCGTTCTCTTCGTCCGAGCCGTCAAGCCAGTGGATGCGGTCGGGCTGGCAGAGTTCCGCCGTCTTCTCCACCCAGCGGATCAGGTGCTTGTTGGTGGTGGGCGGCGTGTTCGCCTGGATACTCATACTGCCTCTACCCGATGATACGTTCCGCAGGGCGGAGCTTCCGGGACACGGGCCTGCGTAGGGGGTGGCTTTCGGAGGAGCAGGGCTTTAGCCCTGCTCCTCCGAGAGAGCCTAAACCGCGGCTTTAGCCGCTGAGGCGGTTACTGCGA
>CAXTBQ010000146.1:0-3485 GCA_964242065.1 uncultured Terriglobus sp.
CCCGCGACGTCATCGTTTGTGTAAACACGCAACGAGGAAGAAGAGAAATCCTGCTGCAGCAAACGAGCGACGCCGCTGTCCTGTGTGGCAAGCGTGACCGCGGTGGGCAAAGCGGCGGCGACCTCACGCGCAAACGACGGGCCGCCCAGCGTAGCGAACCGTACCGGCGAAAGCGCGGCAACGACCTCGCTCATACGGCGGAAGTTGCCGTCTTCCAGACCCTTGGACGCAGAGACCAGGGTGTGTTCCGGCCGGAGCACCGGAACCAGCGCAGCGACTGTGGCATGAACATGTTCTGAGGGAGTGACCAGCAACAGCACGTCAGCATTCTCAGCCGCTTCCTGCAGCAAGGTTGTCAGTTGAAGTTCCGCAGGCAGCGCAAAGCCGGGCAGAAAGCGCGCGTTTTCGCGAGCATCTTCCATGGCATGGACATGCGCTGGCGTGTGGCCCCAAAGAATGATGGAGTGGCGCTGCTGCCGAGCGAGCGAGAGGGCCAGAGCTGTTCCCCAGGCACCTGCGCCCAGAACTGTGATCCGGCTCATGCAGCGGGCTTGCTGCCGAAGCGGGGCTCCTTGCGTGCCAGCAATCGGCTTATGTTTGCATGGTGCTTCAGAATGACCAGCAGCGGGATGGCAACATACACCAGGTCCACGATCAATCTGCGACGCGAGTCGTTGATCACGCAGAGGATCGCCAGGCAGGCTGCCGCGATGATCGAAGCCAACGACACATACCTCGTGACGGCAAACACGACTCCAAAGATCAGAACAGAGATCGAAGCCGTCAGCGCCAGGAACACGCCAAGCGCGGTCGCCACGCCTTTGCCACCGCGGAACCCAAGCCAAACGGGAAACATATGCCCAATCACCGCGGCAAGACCGGCTACCGCTTCCAGATCGTAGCCGCTGGGAAAGCCCAGAGTCGTGGCGAAATGCTTTGCGATGGCAACTGCCACAAACCCCTTGAGTACATCCAGAAGCAACGTGGCAATGCCCAGGCCCTTTGAACCGGACCGCGCGACGTTCGTTGCTCCAATGTTGCCGGAGCCCGTCTGCCGAATGTCCTCATCCCGAAAGATGCGTACCAGCAGGTAGCCGGTAGGAATGGAACCGAGCAGGTACGCGATCAGCAGCGTAACGATCCAGAGCAGAAGCGGAGTCATAGCGTTGATGAGTCTATCAGCCGGCCTGCCGCGCGGTGGCAAGCCGAAGCAGTACCAGAGCGTGCTGCGAGGCGAACCAGCGGATGCGTTCGCGATCGCCGCTCAGGTGGAATTGGTGCGCGACTGTGTCCGCTCCGCTGCTCAGCGCGATGTAAACCAATCCCACCGGCTTATCGCCCGTCCCGCCATTGGGACCCGCTATGCCGGTGATGCCGACACCCAAGTCCGCGCCGGTGCGCTGCCGGATGCCCTCTGCCAACGCACGCGCAACGGGTTCGCTCACGGCACCGTGCTGCTGTAGCAACGTTTCCGGCACATCGGCGAAGCTCGTCTTCAAGGCATTGCTGTAGACCACCGCACCACCGAGAAATGACCCCGAAGAGCCGGGAATAGAGGTGAGCCGCTGAGCCAGCAAGCCCCCCGTGCAGCTCTCGGCTACGGCAAGCGTCCTTTGCTGCACTACAAGTTGCTGCAGGACAACGTCTTCGAGCGAGTCGCCCTTGCTGGAAAACACAAACTCCTGCATCTCTGCCCGGCAGCGGGAGAGTAGTTCTTCGACGCGACTGGAAGCCTGTACAGCGGTTGCCGCCAAGCACGTGAAGTGAAGCTGAATCTCACCCTGCGTGCTCAGGATGGTGGTCTGCACGTCAGGGTACTGCTTGTAAATCGGCGCGGTACGCGCGTCCACTTCGCTTTCCGGCACCACAGCCATGCGTAACTGACCGGTGGCAATGTGCTGCTCCGGAACGACGGCTGCCAGGCGAGGCCGCACCTGTTCGGCGAACAGGGCAGTCAGTTCCTTGGGCGGTCCGGGTAGTAGCGCGATGAATCGTGCCTGGCCTTCGTAGTTCGTGGCAATCCACTGGCCCGGTGCGGTGCCGTTGCTGTTGGGCAACAGTTCCGCCCCGTCGATCACGTCGCCTTGCTTGAAATTGATTTCGCGAATGGTGATGCCGCGTTTTGTGAAGCGCTCTTTCAGAGACTCGACAACGCCTTGATCGCGTGACATCCCGACGCCCAGTGCAGCCGCGACGGCCTCGCGCGTGAGGTCGTCTTCGGTAGGCCCAAGGCCACCAGAGAACAGCACGATGTCGGCTCGGCGCAGAGCAATCCGAGCAGCTTCCACAAGCTGTCCGAGATCGTCACCCAGGATGGTCTTGAACGCGACACTGACCCCAAGCCGATTCAGCTCAGCGGTCATCGCCAAAGAGTTTGTGTCCTGGCGGTACGGCGTCAGCATCTCGCTGCCGACGGCAATAATTTCAGCAATCATGATGCCTTCAAAGTAGTGGTCTAGCGGGCAAGCCGTCCCTCGGCCTGCATATTGACGTGGTAGAGCGCGCTGGTGGTAGCAAGCGCTGCAGCACCGTCCTGAAGGAATGCAAGACCCACAAGGCCGCTGCCGCTCACTGCAAGGCTTGCCTCGCGCTTTGGAGTGATACGCACGATACCGCGTTCGCCGTGCAGCGAAGCCGCAACGTACACGTTGCCGTCTGTGTCCAGCGCCAGGCCCTGCGGCCGGCCGAGTCCCCGGAACCAGGTGGTGACTTCACCTTCCGGCGAAACCGCGTGGATAGCCTCGTTGCTGCTGGTTGTGGGGCCGGTGATCAGCAGGGTGCCGTCGTCAGTGAAAGCGAGGTGGTATGCGGAAACAGAGGGCTCGAGCGTGGCGAAAACGAAGACCGATCCCTGCGTATTTCGCTTGAAAATGGTGCCGCTCCGGTCGCCAACGTAGAGGTTGCCTTCGTCGTCGAACGCAATGCCGGTGGCAACACCCATGCCCTCTGCAAACTGTGTGCGCGTGCCGTCCTTGGCGATGCGGTAGACCGTGCCTTCCGCGCGGGAAGAGCAGTAGAGGTAGCCGTCCGGCCCAAAGGCAAGCGCGCTGGCGTTCGTCAGTCCTCGCACGAATGGCCGCACCTGAAAGTCGCGGTCGATGCGAAAGATGGAAACCGGAACTTCCTGTCCGCGCGTGCCGGAGAACGTGGCGTAGATGTTGCCCTCGCCGTCAACAGCCGGGTTTGCAATGGGGTGCAGGTTCTCCGCCAGCGGTACCGCCACGTTCAGGGGCAGACCGTTAGAGATGCGGTCATCGAGACTTACTACCACGTCACCCGATACGGCGCCTTCTGGGATACGCAACGTGACGCGACCCGGCGAGGTGAATGAAAGAGGCGCAGGTGTGTCACCAATCGTGGCGAGAGGACGCATCGCAGACGCCAATCGCTCACCGAGTATATCTACCGTACCTTCCGGCATGGCAGCGGGGGGATGAAGCGACGATAGTCGCGGTGCGTTGGCACTGGCGCGGCCGAGCGAAAGA
>CAXTBQ010000146.1:3495-5380 GCA_964242065.1 uncultured Terriglobus sp.
CCTCGTAACCTATGCTCTCCGGGCTTGCTGGCGCAAACGTCTAGCTCAGCGGGCATGTGGACCGTGCCGTAGCATCTGTTGCACGATCAAGCCCTGCTGCAGAATCATTTGCAGGATGAGCGCGTAAACTCCCGCCGCCAGGTCGTCCACCACGATGCCGGTGCCTTCCGGCAGGCTTTCCAGACGGCGGATCGGCCACGGCTTCCAGATGTCGAACACGCGGAAGCAAACCAGGCCAATGAGCGCGAACGGCATGGCAGGGAGGCAGAACGTCAGTGTCAGCCACTGGCCGGCGGCTTCGTCAATGACGACGATCTGGGGATCCTTGCGCCCGCTCTCACGAGCCACGCGGGTTGCCGCCGGGATACCCAGCGCTGTGGCCGCTGCCGCCATGCTCAGCGTGACGAGTGGCAGCAGGTGACCAGGGGAGTGCCTCGCGACCACGAACCAGACGATCACCGCGGCAATGGACCCGTATGTTCCCGGCCCCGGCCTGAGTAGCCCCGCACCAAAGAAGGTGGCTGCCGTCCACGCCCACCAAGATTTCTTCGCTTGCGGAACATTCTGAACCACGGCTAGTTCTCACCGCGCCGCGGTTGTTCGCGCTCAAGGTCTTCCAGCAGGTCAGGATCGAGGATAGGCGATGTGATGCGGTAGTCGCCGCTGGCCCACTTGCCCAAGTCCAGCAGGCGGCAGCGGTCGCTGCAGAACGGCACGTCCGCACTATGAACCGCGACCGGTTTTTTGCACGTGGGGCAGGGAACGGTCTGGCTCGCCATGGCGTCTACTTTGCTGCCTCGGCCCGCTCACGTGCGGCAGCCGCAAACATCTCGCGGCGGGCGGCCACGTTCCTCTTGTGGCCCTCGAACATCTCCTTTGCCTTTGCGTTGCTCTCGATCAGCTTCAACGTGTTCGGCATGAACGGATTGCCTGTGGCAGCCTCAGACAGTTCCGCAAACTTGGCGCGCGTGCCGATACCTTCGCCCTGCGTTGCCAGGTAGAGGTCTACGTCCACAGCACCTTGCAAAGGTAGGTTCACGACCATTTCCCAAAAGCTGATCACTTGCCGCCAGTACACGTTGTTCGGATTGGTCGGCTTGTGAATCTCTTTGAACTCATCCACAGTCGCCGGCCAGAACTCCCAGCTGACGTAATTCCGTGCGCGGCGCATGACCTCTTCGCGGCGTAGGTCGTAGAGCTTCAGGATGATGTCTGCGTCTGCAGGTGTTGCCATTGTCTAACGTCCTTTGCGGTTATTCGATGATGCGGGCGACCACGTCGTAATCGTGCGCCTCTGTAATTTCGGCGCGGTAGAAGGTGCCTGCGATCAGTGCGTCGCGTTCGCCGAAGTCGTTGATCAGAACGTGCCCGTCGATCTCCGGGGCTTGCTGCATGGTGCGGCCCTTCCACAGCAGGTCGGTCTCCTCTGACGGGCCTTCCACCAGCACCTCAACCACGCGGCCCACCTGTGCGGCGCGGGCTTTCGTGCTGATCTTGAGTTGCGTGCGCATCAACCTGCGGCGGCGCGCCTCAATGGTGCGCTTGGGAGTTTTCTCGTGGAGGTCGAACGCCGCGGCACCTTCCTCGTCCGAGTAGGCGAACACGCCGAGCCAGTCGATCTTCGCGTCCTTCACAAACTGCTCCAGCGCGGCGAACTCCTCATCCGTTTCGCCTGGGTAACCGACGATGAACGCGGTGCGGATGGCGACATCCGGCACGATGCTGCGCGCTTTCTCGATCATGCGAAGGAAGATATCGCCGGACCCACCGCGCTTCATACGCTTCAGAACAGAGGGCGAAGCATGCTGCAGCGGAACGTCCAGGTACTTTGCAATGTTGTCGTGCTCAGCAACGGTCTGGAGCAGCTTTGTGGTGACTTTGTTCG
>CAXTBQ010000147.1:0-5357 GCA_964242065.1 uncultured Terriglobus sp.
CTGCAATGCCGTCGGCCTGCAGAACCGCTGTCATCTCCGGTGACCAGAAGCCGAAGCCGCAATGCCTGCGAAATGCGGCCATGTAGCAGACAAGCGAGCCGTTCACGAGAAAGAACGGCCGGCTCCACTTGATTGCCTCCGTGGCATCGGGTGCCGCCTCATGCACCATGGCTCGCAGGTATTTGAGGATGGGCTGCGAAAAGGCGGGAGCAGACTCGATGAACTGGTTGACAGGATCGTTAGCCGATTCCGTCTGCCTTTCTGCCTTCGACGAACCCATGCTGTACACCCGATTGTGCGAAGTATAGCTCCACCAAGCCGACACCGGTTGTACACCGCAGGCTCTGCATTTCAGTCGTAGCACACCGGCGGAGCTGCTCGGACCACGCTGTGCCCGGACAGCCTGCGGAATGCTAGCTTTTGCTTTCCTCGAGAGGCTTGGCCATCTTGTTGTGCATGGCAGCCTGAACGCTGTCCGGTACAAGGCCCATCAGCGCTCCCTGGACCTTCACCATTGTTGCCGCGGCATAGACGTTCTCTTCTCCGCTGAACAGCGCATCGATGCCCTGCTTCGCCACCTCGTAGGGCTCGGACTGCTTCTTGCCCTCAGTGCCCGCCTGTGTGTCGTCCATGTGCGCCCGATGGAAGAAGTCGGTGTCCACCGGCCCCGGCTGCAGAGCCGTAACAGTCACGCCATCTTCCTTCAACTCGAAATGCAACGCCTTCGACAGATGCAGAACGAAAGCCTTGGAAGCCGCATAAACAGCCTCTCTGGGCGCCGTCATCTCACTGGCAATGGAGGCGGTAAAGAGAATCCTGCCCTGTTTGCGTCCTACCATCTGCGCGGCGATGTGCTTGGCAAAGTGCACGGTAGAAGCACAGTTCAGTTGCACTATGTCGAGTTCCTGGTCCAGCGAGGTTTCCGTGGCAAACAGGCCGCCTTCGCCGATGCCGGCGTTGATGCAGGCCACCTCCACCGGTCGGCCGGTTGCCTTCACCGCATCCCATACTCGGTCAACTTCTTCGCGCTTGCGCGCATCTGCCCTGATGGTAAACACGTTCACTCCCAGTGCACGGAAATCGGCTTCCGCTTTGTCCAGCCGATCGCTTTGCGCGGTAATCACCAGATCGTAGCCGCGCTCGCCAAGCACCTTCGCCAGGTTGTAACCAATGCCGGACGAAGCGCCGGTGATGAATGCCAATGGGTTTGCCATAAAAATCCTCTCGTGCGGCGAAGCGCTCACGCCTTAAGGTCTGATGCCGCGTGACACCGCCCGTACGAGCAGTGAACACGCGGCAAAAGGCGTCAAAAGGAACCTACAGCGCTGCGACGCTTGCGGGCCTGCCCAGGAAGGCGAGCAGATCGCTGTTCAGCTTTTCTGCGTGCGTTACATTCAACCCGTGTGGCGCGCCGTCGTACTCAATCAGCTGCGCGCTGGCAAGCAGCTTGATGGCTCGCCGGGCAGAGTTGTCAATGGGAACCGTATCATCGCTTGTACCGTGAATCACGAGCGTCGGAACCGTGATCTTGGCCAGGTCACCACGAAAATCTGTTTCGCTCCAGGCACGCGCCAGTTTCAGGGTTGCGTCCGGCGAGGCCTGCAAGGCCATGGACTGCGAGAACTCAAGCACCGCTTCGGACACGGGATGGTGCACGAGGTTTACGCCATAAAACATCTTGCCGAAAGTCTTCAAGAAGTCAGGGCGGTCCTTCTTCAGGTTGGCAGCGATGTCATCGAAGATCTTCTTGTCTAAACCGTCTGGGTTGTCTGCGGTCTTGAGCAGGTATGGCGTAATCGCTGAGACCAGCGCTGCTTTGCTTGCGCGCGCGGTGCCATAGGTGGCCAGGTAGCGGGCAACCTCACCACCGCCCATGGAGAAGCCCACCAGCGTGGCATCGCGCAAATCCAGAGCCTCAAGCAGATCGTTCAGGTCGCTGGCCAGCGTGTCGTACTCATAGCCTGCCGCCGCCCAATCGCTGCGGCCAAACCCGCGTTTGTCATAGGCGATGACGCGATAGCCATTTTCAGCCAGTACGCGGGCATTCATCTCCCAGCTTGCGCTGGACAGGGGCCAACCGTGAATCAGCACCACAGGTGCGCCCGTGCCCCAGTCGTAGTAGTACAGGGCGGTCTTGTCTCTTGTTTGTAAGTAAGGCATCGCATATTCTCCTGCACTTGGGATGCACACCATGGTCGCGGTATGCCCGCACCGCCGCTTTGGAAACGGCGGCCTCGTGCCTGTGGTTGAGAATGCTGGTGAGTTCCACCTTACGAAAAACTACCTCCCGTGAGGCACGTGCATGGCACCGGCTCACGCCGTCCCAGCACCTGCGATGTCGTAAACGGCCAGAGCTGTGCGCCATGCACACAAAGGCCTTTGCAGGCACTTGTGCATCCTGTCGCCGGAGGAGCAATATGCTTTCGCAGTTGTCGCCGATGGGCGAGGTGTTCCATGTCGCAGGCGTTGTTTCCCACCGTTTTTACCTTTGCACTTCTTGCCATGTGCAGCATGGCTCACAGCCAGGGTGCAGTTCCCGCCCTTCCTACTCAAACAGCATGGGTCCGCTCCCTGCCGGTAGTTACAACGGCCCCCACGGAAGCACCGCTTCCACCGCCCAGCGAGGGGCTTGCCGACACGTTGAGCGCCCGCGGGCGCTATCTGCAGGCGATAAAGACCTACGAGGCACTGCCGCCAACAGCGATCATCGACAACAAGCTGGGCGTGGCGTGCGAGCACATGCTCATGTTCGAAAAGGCCCGCACCAGCTTTGAAGCAGCCATTAAACTGGATCCAAACTATGCGGAAGCCTACAACAACCTGGGCACGCTATCGCACAGTCTGGGTGACTGGAAGCGCGCGGAGAAGATGTATCGCAAGTCACTAAAGCTGAAGCCGGACTCTGTCAGTACCTTGAAGAACTTGGGCACCCTGCTCTATGCGGAGCAGAAGTTCAAGAAGGGCGACCAGGCGTTTCACCGCGCCATTTCGCTTGATCCGCAGGCGCTGGAGCGCGGCAGCGGCCATGACATTCCGGCCACCACCAAGGCAAACAGCGCCGGTGAAATGCACTATCACATGGCAATGGGCTATGCACAGGCGGGTAATTACACGCTGGCGCTGCAGTACCTGCGCCAAGCCATCGGCGAAGGTTTTCATGACCGCAATCGCCTGCTTCACGAAAAAGAGTTTGCGGATCTGCGAACCCAGCCCGTGTTTTTGCAGATGGTGGACGACCTGAAGAAGAACTGAACTGCCGCTACCGACGGCCTTCGCATCCGCCAGATGGGTCCTAAGCGCTTGTGGCGATGATCTGCAGATTTTTAGGAGAGGCGCGTGTGCGTGGTGGGAGCTTCCGCAACAACGGGCATCGCAGCTACATCCCGTGCCAGTGAAGATCTGGACTCTTCAGCATGGCTGCCAGGCTGTTGTCCTTGGGAATAAACATCCGGACCAGGCCGCGGAGAATGCTTCGTGCGGTCGTGCGAACCACCACAAAGTCGATGATTTCCTCCTGCACGAAGGAGTGGTGCATAGAGTGAAAGGTGCCGCCTTCCACCTGTAGCCGTTTTGCTCCCTGCTTCACTTCGTGCTCCATGCAGTACGAACGCATGACGGTTCCGATGGAATGCGCAGGATAGCCGTCACGGTTGAGCTGCCAGAGAATCTCCGAAGTTTCACCAAAGCGCCGCCCTGCCAGTACGCTGAGCCAATTCCCTTCGCGATCCTTCAGCCCCATGAGAAAGGGTTCGCTAAGCGCCTGCAGCACGTGGAGCCGCCATTGCAGAGTTTCTGTTGGAACAGCGTACATGCACTCTGCATTGAAGCGGTTCATTTCATCTGCCGTCGGCCTCACCGCGGGGATAAACGTACAACCAAGTTGCTTCTCTGCCCGGCGACGGTAGTAACGCATGTTACTGCGGGTTTTTTGCCCCATGCCCGCAAGGGTCTCGTCCAGCGTGGAACACAGAGGCAGGTAAGCCGGTAGGTGCCGGTGCCGCACTGCCCAGCAGATGCCTCGTGTCTTTCGGCCAAGCTGGTGAAAGACGGGCTCCTGCTTCACGTTCTGCGCATTTCTCCCGGTGAAGGACAGCATGATCACGCGGGCACCCAGCCCCATGAGCACTCCGCACACCAGAGTCGCAATATGGGAGCTATCCCCAGGCCGTGCCAGCAGGGTTCCGCTGCCGGAGCGATCGTTGGTGGCGTAGGCTCGGGTGCCCCGGCCCCACACGCGGTACTCCAGCAGCAGAACGGTGCCGCTCAGATCCTCCGGCGTCAACTCGCTTACGTCAATCCCTGAACGGCGCGACACAACCAAGAGGTACGGAATGCGCTTTAGAAAACCTGGCTTCTGGAGGAAGTACGGCAAATCGAGCATCGTGCCGGAAGGGTTTTCACACCGTTCGCTGAATTGCACCAGCAGGTTCTGCAGCCGCAGAATGGCCGCTTCTCCGCAGATCACGTAGACAGAAGACCCCACCGGAAGATCGCTCCTCCTCTTGAGAACAACTTCTACGACTTCTTCGTTCTGCATCCGCTCGCTTCCTACGCCTTCCCAAATTCGACTGACATGGCTCAGTTCCTCCATGCCTAAGGACGTGACGAGTCCCCCGGAATTGATGCTAATCGTTGAAGCTGCGGCGAGCGCACCCACGGACATCAACAAACCACGCGTATTCCTTGGCTTCATCGACTTTGGGACGCAAGAGCATGAGCGGGGAATTTTCCGGGGCCAACTTTTGCGAGACGGGCAGAAAACATGCAAGGGCCACCCTAAGGGTAGCCCTTGCATGTTTCTAATTGCCCGACTGCTAGTCGCCGGCGACCAGATCGTTCTCTTCGATGGCGGTTACGACTTCCACCGGGCTGCTGACCGGTGCAGCGGGCTTGATACCGCCCAGGCCGGAACCCAGACCGCCGATCTCGCCAAGCGCAACGAAGCCACCGGGCTGCTCCTGCTCCTTGAGGATCTCCTTGCGGTAGAGCTTGGCCATGCGGGCATTTTCCGCATCCTGCTTCAGCTTGGCGTCGCGTGCGCGGATCTTCTCCTCGCGGGCGTTCTTGGCGATACCGCTCTTGTCAAAGGTGTCGTTCGCGGCAGCGTTTACGTGCGCATCGTTCAGAACCAGGTCGTACTTCTCCTGCTTCTCGATCGCGACCTTTTTGCCACCGGCAAAGATTTCGTGACGGCCGTGCTCCTCGTACCACTTGGTGAGGCTCGACGTCATGTGCATCTTCTCGATGATGTTGCGCCAGCCCACGCCCGTGTTGTACGCGCAGAAGCTGATTTCGCCTTCCTGCGTCGCGTACGGGATAATGCACTGCTCGGTGCGGCGGAAGTCGTAGTTGAACAG
>CAXTBQ010000148.1:0-5329 GCA_964242065.1 uncultured Terriglobus sp.
CTTCCAGCTTGCTGAAGCGTAGCTTGGCCCCGTGATAGCCGAAGGCGGGATCCATTTCCGCGAAGGCTGTTTCGCCTTCCATCCGTAGAAACGTGGAGCGGTGCACGTCATAGGCGCTGGTAAAGTTGGCGGTCATGCCGCTGGGAAAGCGGGCGATGACCTCGCAGCGGGATTCGACTTCCTTGAAACGCGGATCATCCTTTGGCTGCACGGTGACAGCGAAGACCTCTTCTGGCTCCTCACCGGTGAGAAAGCGCGTTGCGTTCAGACAGTAGATGCCCACGTCTGGCATGCACCCACCGCCAGCCAGCTTCCTGTTCAGCCGCCACTGCGTGGGATCGCCTTCATCCTGCGAGTTTGAGGCGACAATGGACCGCACCTTGCCCAGCTTGCCGTCTGCTACCGCCTTTTGCAGCGTGCGGTTCACGGGATCGTACTGCTGCCGGTAGGCGATCATCAGCTTTACATTGGCTTGCTTGCACGCGGCAATCATCTCCTCGCACTCGCGACTGCTGTTCGCCATCGGCTTTTCACACAGGATGTGCTTGCCCAGCTTTGCGCCGCGCAGCACGAATTCATGGTGCTGGCTGTTGGGCAGCACAATGTAGATCACGTCCACGCCGGGCATGTCTTTCAGCTTTTCGTACCCGGCATAGTCGGTGATGTTCGACTCTGGCACGCCGTACTGCGCGGCGATCTTGAGCGCCTTGATACGGTCACCGCTCACCAGCGCCGCCACCTTGCATGACTCGGACTTGCCGAAGGCGGGCAGGATCTGGTCGAGCGACAGCCTCCCCAGCCCCACCACCGCAAAGCCGACGCGCTTGCCCGGCGGTAGAAACGGCCCGGGCGCCTTCTCGGGCGGCTCGGTCGCCGCGTGGATGGGCGAGAGCTGCACCTCATTCTCGCTGCCCGGCTTGGCCTGTTGCGCAGCGGCACGGTTCGCCATGGCTGCGGCCGCCAAAGCACCGGATGCACACAGTAGAAAGCCCCGGCGAGAGACTCCGCCGAATGCATCTTCGTCATGGTTCGACGCTGCTACTTCTTCGCTGCCGATCGCTTCGTCTCTGCTCATGGCCGTTCGGATGCTGCGGTTCAGCTGCGGAGATGTGCGCGCCCAGGCGTCCGCGCTGCCACTCTGTGCCGCCGCGCGTTATGCTTTTAGGCCATGAATCACCACCGTCTGAACGCCCGCCTGAACCTCCTGCGCCTTGCTGCCGCGCTGCTTGCCATTGCTGTCACCTCGCTGCACGGGCAGCAGACCGCATCCATCAAAGGTGACGGCAAGCTGCACATAGCGGCGATCGATGTGGAGGGCGGCCAGGCCACGCTGCTGGTGGACGCGGGCTGGCCGGGCAATAACTACCGCGATGCCGACCGCATCGTCGCCGCGGCGCACGATCTGGGCGTGCAGCAAATCGACACCGTGGTGCTTTCGCACTACCACCTGGACCACATCGGCGGTGTGCCGCAGTTGGTCGAGCGCATTCCCGTGGGGACATTCATTGACCACGGCGCGATGTACGAACAGGGCGGCGGCGTGCCGGAGATCTACAACGCGTACCAGGCCGTGCTGGCGACCGGCAAGTACAAACACATCTCCGTGAAAGCCGGCGACAAGCTGCCGGCGGCAGGGTTTGACGGAACCGTGATCAGTTCCGATGGCAAGGTCATCACGCAGCCTCTGGCGGGTGCGGGCAAGCCGAATCCGCTGTGCGCGAATGCGCCTGCAGTTGCAGAGGACACCACAGAAAACGGCCATTCTGTGGGCTTTGTGCTGCGTTTCGCCGGGCTGAAGATCCTGGATGCAGGCGACCTGACCAGCGACCGGGAACACAGCCTGGTGTGCCCGGCCAACCTCGTGGGCAGCATCGATCTGGCGATCGTGTCGCACCATGGGTCTGACCTGAGCAGCAGCCGCGTCTTTGTGCACTCGCTGCAGCCCCGCGTCGCCGTGATGGACAACGGTGCGGCCAAGGGAGGCAGTACGTCGGTCATCGATACATGGAAGTCAGCACCCGGTCTGCAGGCGCTCTACCAGCTGCATACCGCACCGGCAGCCGGAACCAACAACCCCGCCGGCACCCCGCAGGGCGGACCGGAGCACAACACCGCGGCGGAGTTCATCGCCAACGGCGCAGGCGCGAACGGCAAGCGCGTGGATGTGACGCTGAACCCCGATGGCAGCATGGATGTGCGGAACCAGGGAACAGGGCAGACAAAGCATTTCGCCAGGCAGTAGGGCGCCATCCGCTATGCTGACCACGAAAGCTCTTCTCTACGCGAGTACCGCTGCGCTGTTCTTTCTACTCGGATTCTGGGAACTCAGAATGAGAAAAGAGCTAACTGACGACGCGCTGAGGCAGCTGCGAAGTAGTGGTTACAAAGCAGTTCCGGGCTCGATCGCGAGAACATGAAGAGAGAGCAAATTCTTAAAAGCCTGCCTGCTCAGACCCGTACTAGATTGCGTCGTGTGAGTATCCTCAAGTGGACGTTTGTCGTTTTGCTTATTGCGGAGGTGCTGGCGCTACAACGCTGAGGCCTTCAGAAGGGCACAGCTCAGCTGTGCTGTATGGCCCAGGAGGGAAACGGGGCTTAGCCTCTGAGGTCAGCTAGAGCGGACCCTCGGCGGCTAAAGCCGCTTCCAAGCAAGCCGGAGATGCGGCATGGCTGAAGCCATGCCCCTCCGAAAGCGCTTAGAACCAGTGATCGTGCATGCGCTGGAGGAACTCGCGCGTGATCGGATAGCCCGATGCCGAACCGATCACCGAGTCAACCGGGCACTTCGGGCAAAGCGCCGTCTGGCCGTCATCAATCCATTGCGTAATCTCACTTGGTGGGTAGTTGCTTAGGCAATAGAAGCAGCCACATATGTTGCTTGCTTCGAGCTCGGCCCGATGCCGAATGGAAGGTTTGTGCGCGTTGATATGGAAGCGGTCCGGGTTAGCCTCATTCAGATGTGTGATCAACATGGCGCAACCACGATCGCTTCGGCTGATTCTATTCGGCCGTCTACTGCTAAGAGCCGCATACGGCCACTGCGCTCGCGGTATCGTCTAACTCATAGATGTCCGGGCACCCCTATCCCCATACCGATCGTGAAATCCTCAACCGTGTGCAGCGGGCTGGCGGCCGTGCCGGGTACAAGCAGCTGGTGCGTGAACTGGGCATGGGCGGCGGGCGCGAGCGCCGCATGCTGCTGGAGCAGCTGACGAAAATGACCGCACGCTCCGCGCTGGTCAAGATCGATGCCGAGCACTGGGCGCTGCCGGAGACGCACAAGGATCGCGCTAAAAATGAAGCGGCGCGTGCGGCAAACGCCACGGGCCGGCGCGGCTTTGCCGCCGACCTGCGAGACCGCGCCAACGACCGCATGAAGCAGCGCGCGCTCAATCGCAGCGACCTGGTCGCGGGCAAGCTGTCGCTACACCGCGACGGCTTCGGCTTTGTCCGGCCCACAGACTCGACCGCAACAGATGGCGACGTCTTCATCCCGCCGCACGAGTTGAACGGTGCCATGCAGGGCGACCAGGTGCTGGTGGAACCTGCGCCGCCGGGCCGTGGGCGCTCACGACAGGATGACAGCCGCCGCAGTGGCCGCATTGTGCGCATTCTGACCCGGCGTAACCCGACCGTGGTCGGCATCTTCCATGCGGCAGGTTCGCGCGGACAGCGCGGCTCCGCCCCCCGCAGCGACGGTCTATGGAGTGACCCACGCACGCGCGGCAGCTTTGTCACGCCGCTGGATGAGCGCATGTCGCAGCCCGTGCTCATCGACAACGATCATGACCTGCCCACCTCAGCGATCACACCGCATCGCACTCTCGGTGCCGAGGCCGCCGCGCAGGAGCATCAGTGGGACGGCACCCTGGCCGACCTCCACGGCCTTGCCGTCGATGTGGAGATCACGCAGTACCCCACGGAGCACACGCCCGCGCGGGGCCGCGTCATCGAGGTGCTGGGCGACCCGGACGCCTTTGGCGTGGACGTGGAAATCATCATCCGCAAGCATCACCTGCCGCACGTCTTCCCGGCAGGCGTGCTGGCCGAGGCGCAGGACGCAGCGCAGCGCAATGTGGCCTCACTTGACGAAGAGGAACTTAGTAGCCGCCGTGACTTCCGCGACGAACCCATTGTGACCATCGACGGCGAGACCGCGAAGGACTTCGACGACGCCGTGCTGGTGCGCAAGCGCGACGACGGCACGTGGGACCTGCAGGTCCACATCGCCGACGTGGCGGAGTACGTGCGCGAGGGCAGCGACCTGGATCTGGAGGCGCGGCTGCGCGGCAACAGTGTCTACTTCCCGGACCGCGCCATCCCCATGCTGCCGCAGGAGCTTTCGAATGGCGAGTGCTCGCTGCGCCCGGACGAGGACCGCATGGTGCTCAGCTGCCTGGCGCGCATCGACAGCGAAGGCAACGTCTTGGGCTACGAGGTGTGCGAGGGGCTCATTCGCTCGGCCCGCCGCATGACGTACACCAACGTGCAGAAGATCCTCGACGGCGACGAGGAAGTTCGCAAGCTTTACGAGACCTTCGTGCCGGAGTTCGAGGGCATGCTCGACCTGGCCAAGCGGCTGAACGGCAAACGCGTGCGGCGTGGCTCCATCGACTTCGATCTGCCGGAGCCGGTCATTGACTTCGACGAGCGCGGTGCCATGCGCGGCGTGCACAAGTCGGAGCGCGCGTGGGCCAATCGCCTGATTGAAGAGTTCATGCTGTGCGCCAACGAGTGCGTGGCCCGCTGGGTCAGCGACACGCGTGTACCCGGCATGTACCGCATTCACGAGATGCCGGACCCCAAGCGCATCATCGAGTTTGAGGATGCGGCGGCCAGCTTTGGCGTGTCGCTGGGCGTGGGTGCGCTGCCGGTCAAGAAGGTCACCATGAAGACCGACCGCCGCGAAATGCGCAGACGCGGCGAGCAGGGCCGCGACACGCGCGCCGTCAAGCAGCACGACATTTCAGCGCAGATCGAAGTGACGCCGCAGATGTACCAGCGGCTTTCGCGCAAGATTCAGGGCAGGCCGGAGGAGCGCATCCTCAGCTATCTGCTGCTGCGCTCGCTGAAGCAGGCCAAGTACTCCGCGGATAACGAGGGCCATTTCGCGCTGGCGGCACCGGCGTACACGCACTTCACGTCGCCCATCCGGCGCTACCCGGACCTGATTGTGCACCGCGTGGTGAAGACGCTGCTGGCGGAGGGTGCGGAGCCGTTCGGCGGGCCGGAGGAGACGGCGTCGAACTCGGCGCAGCGGTTCGCGGCCTCGGCAGAGCCTGAACGCAAAGCAGGAACGAGCGGAGACTTCGACGAACCGTACCCGCAC
>CAXTBQ010000149.1:0-5147 GCA_964242065.1 uncultured Terriglobus sp.
AGATGCCGCGGCTCTTGGCCTCGATGATGCGGTTCTCGATCTGGTCGCTCATGCCCAGGCCGTGGCGTCCACCGATGCGGTTCGCCTCCAGCATCAGTTCCACTGCGTCAGGGAAGTCCGTGCCGTTCAGCGCGACAGGCACGCCCTCATGAAATCGGACCGTGACCTCTTCCGCCTTGATGGAAACGTCATCGCGCCAGAAGGCCAGACCCATGATGGGCGTGACAATCTTCATGGACGTGGAAAGCAGTTCCAGGTCCTTTGCCTCGTGCGTCGCACCCAGCAGGTTGCTATCGGTGGAGTACGCCTTCTCCGACGACATCTTGTAATCGAAGCCGCTGCGCTGCAGGAAGGCTGACATCTCCGCGCGACCGCCCAGCTCGTCAATGAACTGCGCGTCCAGCCACGGCTTGTAAACCTGCAGACCCGGATTCGCCAGCAGGCCGTAGCGGTAGAACCGCTCGATGTCGTTGCCTTTGTAGGTGGAGCCATCGCCCCAGATATTTACGCCGTCTTCGTGCATGGTGCCGACAAGCACCGTGCCCGTGACAGCGCGACCAATGGGCGTGGTGTTGAAGTAGGTAACACCCGCCGTGGTGATGTGGAAGGCACCAGCTTGCAGGGCGGCAAGACCTTCGCGGACGAGCTGCGCGCGGCAGTCGATCAGTCGCGCGGCCTCTGCGCCATACTCCAGCGCTTTGCGCGGGATGGCGTCATAGTCGGTCTCGTCGGGCTGGCCCAGGTTGGCCGTGTAGGCATAGGGGATCGCGCCTTTCTGCTTCATCCAGTGCAGAGCGGCGCTGGTGTCAAGCCCGCCGGAAAAGGCGATGCCGACCTTTTGGCCGACCGGTAAGGATTGCAGAATGACGGACATGGTGACCTTTCGTACGGTGTTTCAAGAGAAGAACGCAGAGCGCGCGGAGGAGGTACACGCAGAGGACGCTGAGGTGTTCTGCGGCCTCTGCGTTGTGCCTCTGCGCTCCTCTGCGTTCCCCTATGCCAGGGTGCGGCGGCGCTTGCCGTTCAACCCACGGTCGCGTGGAATGCGCTTGGCCCCGCCCAGCAGCATCAGCAGCAGCGCCTTTTGCGCGTGGAGGCGGTTTTCTGCCTGCTCGAAGACTACTGACTGTTCACTGTCGATGACGGCGTCCGTAACCTCTTGCCCGCGGTGCGCCGGCAGGCAATGCATAAAGACGGCGTGGCCCGCAGCCTGCGACATCAGCTGCTCATTGACCTGGTAAGGCTTGAAGATGGGCGTGCGTCTCTGCGTCTCATTCTCCTGCCCCATGGAGATGCACACATCCGTGTACACCGCATCGGCGCCTTGCACCGCCTTCACCGGGTCGTGCGTCAGCGTGAGCGTACTGCCGGTCTCCTCGGCGATAGCCATGGCTTTGTGGATCACGTCCAGCTTCGGCTCATAGCCCTTCGGCGTTGCCACCGTGACATGCGCGCCCAGCAGGGCACCGCATAGCATCAGCGAATGGCACACGTTGTTGCCATCGCCGACGTAAGTGAACTTCACGCCTTCGGCGGAGCCCAGCCGCTCTTCCACCGTCATAAAGTCGGCTATGGCCTGGCACGGGTGCTCGTAGTCGGACAGCGCATTGATGACCGGCACCTTAGAAAAGCCTGCAATGTCCGTCACCGTATCGTGCGCATAGGTGCGCAAGACAATGACGTTCATCCAGCGCTCGAGGTTGTGTGCCACGTCCGAGAGCGATTCACGCTCACCCAGCGGTGACGCGGTCTGGTCGTAAAAGATGGCGTTGCCGCCGCAGGTGTTGATCGCCGCCTCGAAGGTCAGCCGCGTGCGGAGCGACGCCTTCTCGAAAATCAGCACCATTTGCTTCGTGTCCAATGCGTGCGCAAAATCTTCCGGATGCGCCTTGACGGCGTGCGCCAGTTCCAGAATCGCGGCGAGTTCCTGCGAAGACAGGTCAGTCATCGAGGTGAAGTCGCGCCCGCGCAACGACTTTGCGGCCTGCGTGAAGCCAGCATCGGATTGAATGCCTAACGTCACCTTCGGCTTGAGCTGGTCCGGTGCGCCGTTGGTTCCGGTGCCCGGCATAACTACGGTCTTGCTACCCATGTACTTCTTCTCCGGCGGGGACGGCCTCAGCCGCGCCAACCTCCTGCAACAGGCTGCCCAGGGCAGCAGTGGTTTCGTCGATGTGGGCCCGGGTGATGAGGAACGGCGGCAGGAAGCGCAGCACCGTTTCGCTAGTCCGGTTCAAGATGATGTGTTGCTCAAACATCATGCGTTCGGCAAGCTCCTTTGCCAGCTCGGCCGAGCGCATCTCTACCCCAATCATAAATCCAAGCCCACGCACATCCAGGATTGCACCCGGGTGCTCTGCCTGAATCGCGCGCAATTGCTTCAGGAAATACTCTCCGGTTTCAGCAACGTGCTGCAGCAGTCCTGCACGCTCAATTTCGTCGATAGCGGCGATGGCTACCGCGCAGGCCAGCGGGCCGCCTCCGAAGGTGGTGCCGTGCATGCCCGGTGTGATGGCGCGCGCCGCTTCGTCGGTGCAAAGCATGGCACCCATGGGCAGGCCGCCCGCAATAGGCTTGGCCAGCGTGGTCACGTCCGGCTGGATGCCGTAGTGCTGGTACGCGCACCACCGGCCGGTGCGGCCCATGCCGCTCTGGATTTCGTCGGCAAGCAGAAGTGCTCCGGTGCTATCGCACAGCTCGCGTGCGGCGGCAAAGAACTCCCGCGACACGGGGTGAATGCCGCCCTCGCCCTGCACCGGCTCCAGGCAGATGGCGCACACATCCTCACTGAAGGCGGCGCGTAGAGCGTCCACATCGCCAAACGGAATAAAGGTGACGTCAGGCATGAGCGGGCCGAAGGGCTCACGATATTTGAGCTTGTGCGTGGTGGCCACGGACCCAACGGTGCGGCCGTGGAACGAATGCTCGAGCGCGAGGAAGCGCGTGCCGATGCGCTTGTCTTCCTTGCGCAAGAGACCGGCGTATGCGCGCGCCAGCTTCAGCGCGGCCTCCCACGCTTCGGTGCCGCTGTTGCAGAAAAAGACGCGGTCCATGCCGGTGAGATCGGTCAGCTTCAGCGCCAGCGTGGCTGTGCCGTCGTGATAGAAGAGGTTCGAGGTGTGCAGCAGCGTGCTGGCCTGCGCGTTGATGGCCCGCGTGATGGCAGGGTGCCCATACCCGAGCGCCGAGACGCCGATGCCGCTCAGCAGATCGAGGTAGCGGGTGCCCGCATCGTCATAGAGGTGAACGCCTTCGCCGCGCGTCAGCAGAATGGGGTAGCGATCATAGGTTTGCAGCAGCAGCTTCTGTTCCGCGGCCTGGGTTGCGTGAAGGTTCATGTGCTGTGCTCCCTCGTCAAACGTTGTCATCGAGCTGTTGTCCACTGTGCTGATGCTCATGCCACCATCACCTCCGTTCCGTCGTTCACCCGCGTGCTGATCAGGTCGGGTAACACCTCTGCCGCTTCCGCGGGCAGGATGCGCACGCGCTTCACGCCTGCCAGCAGGGCATCGCGGCAACTGTTCAGCTTGGGCAGCATGCCGCCGCTGATGACCGCCTGCTTCTCAAGCTGCGGTATTTCCTTGAGCGAAAGCCAGCGCATCACCTGGCCGTCCGCGCCCTTCACGCCGGGTACATCGGTGAGGAAGACGAGCGCGTCTGCCTTGGTGGCGGCTGCTGTCGCGCTGGCCATTTCGTCCGCGTTGATGTTGTAGTACTCACCGTCAAAACCCAACGCTATGCTGCTAATGACGGGCACCGCGCCCATCTTCCAGATGGCGTCCAGCCAGCGCACATCGGTCGCGGCAATCTCGCCCACAAAGCCCAGGTCTGGCGTGGTCTTTTTCTTGCGTGCGCGGAAGACGTGGCCGTCGCCGCCGCAGATGCCGACTGCTGCCTGCCCCTGCTGCCCCAGCGACGCCACCAGCGATTTGTTGACGCGCCCGGCCAGCACCATCAGCGCGGCATCGCGCGTCTCTGCGTCGGTTACACGCAGACCACTGATGAACTCGCTTTCTTTTCCCATCTGCTGCAAGATGCGTGTCAGCTGCACACCACCGCCGTGCACAATCGCCACCTGGTGGCCATCTTCCACCAACTCCGCAATGGCCTTGCCGATGGCGTGGAGCAAATCCCGCTTCTCCAGCGCGGCACCCCCGAGTTTGATCACGTACTTCACAGGAGTCCCTCCTCTTCCTTCCAGCCAGCCATCACGTTCAGGTTCTGCACGGCCTGGCTTGCCGCGCCCTTCAACAAGTTGTCCAGGCAGGAGACAAGCACCAGCCGCCTTCCATCGGGCGCAAGCTCGAAGCCGATGTCGCAAAAGCTCGTGCGTACCACGTGCTGGATCTGCGGGAGGTCGCCCGCGCGGCGCACGCGGACCATCGGGCTTTCCGCGTAAAACCGATGCAATGCCTGCTCTACAACAGCTGCTGAAGCAGGCTCTCTCAACCGCAAATAGATCGTCGAGAGAATGCCGCGCGGAATGGGCAAAAGATGCGGCGTGAACTGGAGTTGTTCTGCTGTGAGGCCGAGTTGCTCCAGCAGTTCGCCCGTGTGCCGATGCCCAAACACTGCATAGGCTGAAAGGTTATCGGCGGCATACATGAAGTGGGTCTTGGACGTGGCTGCCTTGCCCGCGCCGGAAACGCCGGACTTCGCGTCGCACACGATACCGTGCTGGAGATCGACCAGCCCGGCGCGAACCAGCGGTGCCAGCGCAAGCAGAACCGACGTCGCGTAGCAGCCGGGATTTGCCACCAGCCGCGCATTGGCGATCTCCTGGCGGTGCAGCTCCGGGCAGCCGTAGACAGCTTCGCTTTGCAGGCCGAGCGCAAGCGCCGGGTCGGCATCGTGCAACTTGTACACTGCGGCATTCAACGGGTCGTGCAGCCGCCACGCACCGGAAAGATCGATGACGCGCAAGCCCTTCGCCAGCGCCTGCGGCACCCACTCGCGCGACTGCTCATGCGGCGTGGCCAGAAATAAAACTTCCGTACCGCTGTCGCGCAGCGTTTGCCATGTGAACTGCACCACCGGCGGCGCAGGGCGCCCGTCGTTGCGGGCGAGCTGCGGATGCAGATCGTACAACGTGGTCGCGTCGTTGACGGCATCGACGGCATCCATGCGGACAAGGAACAGTGGCTGTG
>CAXTBQ010000150.1:0-1327 GCA_964242065.1 uncultured Terriglobus sp.
CGCGACCTGTACTTTCGCGCCTTTGAGTTGGTACACCAGCGGGAGCAAAGACGTCTGTCCGTTGAGCGCAATTGCGAATGTCGAGCCGCTGCCGGTGAGAGAGCCGTAGCCCTCCTCGATCTTCGCCGGAGCCATCGCCGCTTTCAGGATGGACGTGTCCGTTACGCGCGCGACCTTCACGTTGAAGAGCTGACTAAAGCACCAGCCGGTATCGTCATAGGGGTGCTTCTGCGGATCGTCGGGTGCCCAGTACTGCGTGTCGAGCAGCGCATCGGCTACACGCGCATACGGCTGATCGAGGCGAACGACATAGCTCCCCGCGGGGAACGTTCGCGATGTCGGCTTGTCTTCACGTTTGGCCGGCGGCATCGACATCGTGACCGGCGCGGTGAGCTGGCTGAGCTCGACGTGTTGCAGATCGAGCACCTTCAGCAATTGCAACTGGCGATTAAGTTCCGCAGGATCGGCGGGAAAAACGTAAGCGGCAGGGCCGTTTTGCTGCGGCTTCTGGATGGAGCGCTTGCTCTTGAGGTAATAGTTCTCCAGAAAATGATGTGTGTTCTGCGAGAAGTAGAACAGGGTGCTGAGCAGCGCGCTTTGCTCGTAGTTATTGTTGTCGCGCTGCGACCAAGTCACCGCCGGCAGCGGCGGGTTCTGGCGGAACCACGTGCGTGAGTACTCTTCGGGCCGCAGGATGCGTTTCTCCGTGTCCGCGCCGCCGTTGCCGAAAGTTTCATACAGCCGGCTGATGCCGTTGTGCATGCCGGCGAGGAACATCAGGTAGCCAGGGCTCCACGTATCGAAGTTGCCGTGTGTGAAGACACCGGGCATGCCGAAGCCCTGCATTTGCGCCACGTTGTTCCAACCCAGCTCTGCCCATTCATCCGCCAGCGTGGGGTCGATCCACGCATTGTACGGCCCATCGCCCACGGTGTTGTCATACAGAAACGGCACGGACTCATGCAGGTCATGCAGAACCTGCGCATGCCAGTCCAGGTACGTGTTCAACACATTTTGCGTGAGCTTTAACGTCATGCCCATCGCGTCACGATTGTTGTCGTGCGCGACGTAATGACCCCAGTACACCAGTCGAGGATAGGTCTGCCCCGGATGCGCCTTATGCCATTTATAAAGGTCCACCATGCGATCGCGGCCGTCGACCTCAACAACCGGCGTGATGAGCACGATCATGTGTGAGCGGATGTACTTGATATACGGCGAGTCATCCACCGCGAGCCGGTAGGCAAGCTCCATCAGCGCGGTGGGCGCGCCGGTTTCGGTGGAATGAATCGTGCCCGTGATGTAATACACCGGGAACGATTGGCTC
>CAXTBQ010000150.1:1337-5034 GCA_964242065.1 uncultured Terriglobus sp.
CAGGCCGATCGTGCGCGGGTCGGCGAGCTTGCTAAGGCGGCCGTCGTTTTCTTTCTGTGCCTTCAGCAACGACTCATCTGCGATGGCGACGGCGATCATCTCGCGGCCTTCTTCCGTCTTGCCGATGCTGACGACCTTCACACGCGGCGACGACTGCTCCAGCATGCGGAAGTATTTGTACACGTCTTCGGCATAGGGCAGCATGTCAGGCGCGCCGGCAACATCGCCCAGCACTTTTGCAGGCGTGGGAACAGTCTTCGAAGCAGGCAGGTAGCTCACCAGCGGAGAGGTGAACTGCTTCTCCGTCGTGTACTTCGCCATCGCATCCGTATAGGGCTGATCGATCGGCTGCCGTGGGTCGCGCGCGTAGTTCGGTGCCAAAGCAGACTGTGCCAACATCATGCTGCTCAGAAGGACCATGGCGATGGAGGAAAGGCGTTGAGGAGTGGTCATCAGAGTCCTTCAGAGTGAGTCGTTTCTTCGTATGAGCGTGGTAGAGCGCGAGCAAGGCGCAAAATAACACGGCTCAAGGTTGATTGGGTTCTATCTTCCCAGCAAATCCATCCGCGATGAATTTCAACATGTGTTCGCGCGCGATCACGCCATGCCATGGTTCAAGGCTGGGTCTGCCAGCGAAGTTGCCGCCCAGCGCGCCGTGGTCCTCGCGCGGAAATAAGAGCATCTGCACGGGTGCGCCTTCCTGGCGTAGTGCACGATACATTTCCTGCGATTGGCCTTCGGGATCGGTCGTGTCGGTTTGCCCCTGCAGCAAAAGAAACGGCGTCCTGGCATGTTGCGCGTAGGCCAGCGGACTTTGCCGCCACGCGCTTTCAAAGTTGCGCCACGGCTGGCCTGTGTACCAGCGATCGTCGAAGGAGCCGGACTCGGTACCGTATTCGCTGAACTGATCGATCACGGGCGCTCCGGAAACGATGGCCTTGAAGCGCGCGGTCTTGCCTTCAACAAAGCCGGCCATCTCGCCCCCGTAGCTGTAGCCAATCAATGCGAGGCGGTCAGGGTCAATCGCCGCCGTGCGAATAGCTTCGTCCACACCCATCATGATGTCGAGGTAGTCGCCGTTGCCCATGTCATTCTTGTTCGCCGCTTCAAACGCCGGGCCATAACCCGTGCTGCCGCGCGGGTTGGTGATGAGCACCGCCCATCCCTGGCCCAACAGCAGGTTCGTCAGCGGCGAGTAAGCATCTGTGAACTGACCACGAGGGCCGCCATGAACGTTGACCACCAGCGGCACCTTGCTCGCTGCGGCCTGCGGTGGCATATAGAGCAGGCCTTCCACCGTGAACCCCGCGCGCTTCCACGACATCGCCCTAGACGGGACCGCGGTCCAATCGGCGGGCACAAGCTCCGGTTGCACCAAGCGTTTGCCGGGTTGATCAGGCGCTGTGGTCATGTGTACCGAAGGCGGCAGCGTGCTGGAGCTCGCCACATATACCCACGCCTGCTGCTTGGCGTCAGGCCTAAAGTTGCTGATCACAGGCTGGCCGAGATCGTAGGCCTTCACGGCGCCGTTGGAAAGATCGACGCGGGCAACAGTCTCGTACATGCCGCGGTTCAGGCTGACGAGCACGGTCTTATCGTCCGCATCGACGAAGAGTGTGCCAGGCGAAAGCGTGCCGTCTTTCAAACCGGCCGTAAGGTTGTGGAGCTTGCCTGTTGCGAGGTCCATCATGAAGAGATCGAAGCAGCCTTCAGGCGTGTCCACTTCGCACTTGGCGAACAGAACCAGCGTGTTGCCGTTGTGCAGCCAGGCCGTGCGGCGCGTCGACTCCGGCAAGCCAGTCACCGCTCTCTGCTCAGAAGGGTTCGCCGCGGAAACAATCGTGCCCACAGCACTAGGCCCTAAATCGCGCAGGCGCTTGTGCGTGAGCACCAACAGACGCGCTGAATCTTCGCTCCATGAAGCACTGTCAGGATCAACCAGCGTAGGAACGTCCTTCGCATTCCAGGTCGAGGTGTCGAGCAGATACAGCCTGTGTTTCAAGTCGTTGTGTTCGGTCCAGACGACATCCTTCAACTCGCGGCGATCGCGTACGCGTGAAAGCGGTTCCGCATCGGTAGCGATGACGGCCACTGTCTTTCCGTCCGGCGCTATCGTGTAAGCCGTGACATCGAGCGCCGCTGCCGCACCCCCTTCTGCCGGCGGACGCTCCAACTTCACCGGCGCAGCTTCGCCACCTCCGAGCGGCAAGCGAAAAAGCTGCGTGTGTTCGCCGCGTTTTGCGAGAAACAGAATCGCGGTGCCATCCGGAAGAAACTCCGCCGCACGCTCTCCCTGCCCACCGGGCAGGCGTTGTCCACCAGGTTCAGCCGGTGCGTTGTCACTCTGCGAAAACGTGAGCTGCCGCGGTGCGCCGCCGTCCATGGCAAGCAGCCACACATGTGTCCGGCCACCTTCAGCCGTGCTGTCCTGCACGAGAGCCAAGACATGCTTCAGATCAGGCGCAAGCTGCGGGTTCGAGATGACACGCAGCTTACGCAGGTCTTCATTGGAAGGGAAATGCTGCTGCGCCACTGTCGACGCAGTGAAGAGGCCCAGCAAACATGCAAACAGCGCGCAACGTTTCATCGTGCATTTCTCTAGGGGCAGTTGAAGGTACGCATAACGAGCGGCATTCCCAGCTTCGCTCCAGGACCAAGCAGGCTTGTGCAGACCGCCTTTAGAAGCTGTAACGAAGTGAGAACTGCTGACGTCGCGCCGTGACCAGCACGCCGCTGTAATTGCCGAACGTACCGCTGGTCGGGTTAGTCACCAGGTTGCGAGTATTGAACCGCACAGAGTTAGTGACATTGAAGACTTCCCAACTGAACCGCAGCAGGTGATTTTCGGTGATCTGGAAAGGCTTGGAAAGACTTGCATCGGTGTCGTAGTATCCGTCCCCACGATACGCGTTGCGCATCCCGGCTTCACCTGGATATGGCAGGCGAATGTAAGGCCCGCCGTTCGGAATCGATGAGGTGATCGCTGCTGCATTGGCGAAGGCGCTCGGGTTCCCACCGGCGCCGCTCACTGTATTTGCCTTCAGATCGCCAACGCGTACGGAATAGCTGCTGATCTCCCAGTTTGTGGTGTAGCCGCCTTCGCTGATGGAGAACGGCAGGCCGCTGGTCCAGCGCGAAACCGACGCCAAACGCCACCCGCCCAAAGCAAGCTCCTGTCCTCGGCCGCCATGGTTTAGGAACGTCTGCCCGCGCCCCAACGGCAACGCATACGAGCCGTTGAACGTGATTAGATGCCGCGTGTCGAAGTCCGAAACAGCCCGCGAGTGCGAAGGTATGTAGGAGTTGGTGAGAAAGCTGCCGGAGCCGCTAACGCCGTAGAGGGAGGTCAATTCACTGGAGCGCTCGGCGACCGAACCCATATCGATGGAGTTGCCGTAGGTGTAGCTCAGGTCCATCTGCAGGCCGTGACTGTAGGGATGGCGCAGAACGAATTGTCCCGCGTTGTAGGACGAAGAGCCGTTGCTCGTCCAAGCAAACAAGCTGGAAAACTGGTTCTGCCAGAAGCGCGAGTTGGCCGTCGAGCAACCGTATGTGCCGCCAATACCGTTGCAGTAGAAATCGATGTTCGCCAGAGCTGTCGTTTCACCCAGCACGCTGCGGTAGGTTGTGAACTCGTTGCAGTAGATCGCCTGCGTGGCGGACTTGTTGGGGTTGGGGCAAGCGGTGGTGGAAACGC
>CAXTBQ010000151.1:0-5017 GCA_964242065.1 uncultured Terriglobus sp.
GCGAAGGGATCTGCATTTCTGTCGGGTCACGCAAGTATCAAGTGGGCAAGGTATCTCAGGTGTTCGCGCGAAGCGCGAACGGATCCGCACCATTGCCACGGCTCTACTCCAAAAGCGGACCGGCACACATGCAGATCCCTGCGCTTCGCTACGGGATGACAGAGCCTAGGGTTGAGACCGGGGAGCCACCAAGTTCGGGCCTAGAAGTGCGCAGTCGTCTTCAACTGCGGAAACCAGGTGACCTGGAACGCGGCCGTGTTGTTGCCCTGTGGTCCAGCTTTCCAGATGGGTGCCTTCCATCGCTCGTTCTGGTACCACGCCTTGAGCTCTACATCGCGACCCAGCCGCTTCACCAAATCCAACCGTATCGCGTTCTGCGTGGTGCCATACTCAATCGGGCTACCGAGGCTGTTCCGGTCGTAGATGAAATCCTTCGCGTTTTTCTTGCGCAGATACTGCAATGAAATCGTCTCGTTGCCGGACAGGTGATACGTGAGCCACGCCTGGCCGCCCTTCGCTTCGCGGCCAATCCAATCACCAAGGATGAAGCCTTTGTTGGTGGAACCCTGCAGCTGAATTGTTTCCAGGTAGTTGCCCTGTCCGTCCGTGCTGCGGTTCGTCACGTAGTCCGTGTAGGTAGCTTCTGCACGGAAATCGAGCTTAGGCAGAAACGGCAGTTGCGTCAGATAAATGCCCGGCCGCCAGCCTGCGCGGCGCGGTGCGCTGATAGGGAACACGTCATCGTGCGTGGTGGAATCCGCATAGAGCGTTGCGTACTTGCGCAGGAACGGCAGGCGATACGAGAACGTGACGGAGCTGAATCGCGCGCCTGGATCGTTGCGGGAGTACTTCTCGTCAACTGTGGTTCCGCTGGTGTTGAAAAATCCTTTTAGAAAGAGGTGCAGCGTAACCGGCGCGTGGCCCGCACCGCCAAAGATCACGCTGCGCTGAAAGGCGAACTGAAAGTTCTTGGTGGGTGCCAGCGAGAACATTTCCGAATGAATCCACGGCGCTCGCGGGTAGGTGTGCCCCTTCAGGCTGCCAATGAAAAAGTCATACCGCAGATCGCCAAACACGCGGCTGAACAGCGGAATGTCCAGCGGCTCAATGCGGTTAATGCGAAAGCTGTAAATGTTGTCCGCGTTGTTCGACCACGCCATGGCCCCGCCCACGCCCGGTCCGAGCCATGCGTCAGACTTGCCGAACGAAATCTCATGCCCGATCACGTGAGCCGAGGCTGTCGCTTCAAGGATGCGCAGGTTGTTTTCTGACGGTAAGGGACCCTCCGGTATCGTGGCCTGTGGGCGGTCCACCGTGCCGAACTGGTTGGGCGTTGCCGGACCAAACTGCGCCGGGTACGCGATGCGGTCGTTGGTCGAGAGCCGCGATGCAAGCTGATAGCTGTAGCCCTCATACGCAGGAGCGTGCTGGTACTCCGCGCGCACATAGAGCGAGAATGGACCAACCTCTGACACGGTGGAGAAACCGTTGTAGCTGTTGAACCCGTTGGAGTATGGCCGGCCGTAATCATTGTTGAAGGTGGTGCCCAGGTGCCAGCTGTCGCGCAGCACGGTGCCGCTCACCGCACGCACGCCTGCATAAGCAGACTCCAGCCCGTACACGGCTCCGCGGTTTGTTGGACCGTCTCTTCGCGGCTCGTCGCGCAGCGCGTAGTAGAGCTTGTCCACCAGTTCCAGCGCCTGGTCGTTGCCGTCGAAACGGATGTCGCTTTCCGACTGATCCAACATGTGCAGCACGCTGCGCCGCGTCCACGGCCGCAGGGACAGGAATGCGGTGTCCAGGTAGCCAAGTGAGTACAGACGCAGCAATGCGGGGTACATCCAGCTATCCATGGGGATGTACGTGGAGCCTAGCGGGTCTGGCACTACGATCTGCTTACCGTCGTAGCTGTAGCGCTGGATAAAGGGCTTCTGACCGGAGTACTCAGGAGCTGGCGCAGAAACTGGCACCCATGGTGCGACGGTAGCAGCGGAGGGAGCCGCGTACGCCCGTAAGGAAGCAGCCTGCTGTGGCGCGGAAGCTTCTTCCATGGCAGGTACAACGGCGACGTTCTGGGCCGCGCCGGTTGCCACGGAAAGAAGTCCGCCTACCAGCCAAAGCCATAGGTACCGGGCGTAAGACGTGCATGCCGGGGGAAGGTTGTCAGCAGTCACGCTTTCAGTCTACCCGTCTGCAGGAGTGTGGTCCTCGAGGAGGCCGCGCCTGACCAGGTGCCGGCGCTGAAGCTGCAGCGCGTCAGAAGATCCAGGCATGGCTGCCACGTGGATCACGGCACCGCCCCAGCCATTGCGTGCACGCAGCAGGCACTCCTGCGTGACCCGGCACACGGCCACGGCGTCGCTGCTGTCGACCAGCATGATTGGTACGCCGGTGGATGCCTGGCGGCGCTGTGCGTCGGCACGCGGCTCTGCGGCACCGTTGACGTACAGCACCACGGCGAGGTCTTGCTGCTGGATCAACTGCAGAACGGCCTCAAGCCGTGGAAAGCTGCGCAGCAGAGCGATCACCACCGGTCGCGGCGCGTTGCGTGTGCCGTCTGCCGTGTTGGCCGGGTGCGACTTGTCTGCGATCCGCAGCGCCATGCCGGCAGCCACGGCGGCGCACTCTTCGGTGGTAGCGTGGATGGCGTGCATGGCCGGTGACGCATCCGCCTGGAACCACTCAGCCGCTGCGATCTCCAGGAGCGGGTCGTCGCCTTCGGTAAGGATTGTGTCGCGCCGATGCAGTTGTGAGAGCAGCGCGGCCAGCACAGCCTCCGGCTCGTCGCGCAGAGCGGCGCGTGCCGATCGCGATAGTTCCGCGGCAAAGCCTGGCTGACGCCGGGCGTTGCGCAATCGCTCGATGGTGCGGTACATGCCGCGCATGGCGGCGTCACTGATGAGCGGCTTGCTCACGGGTGTCTCCGGCGTTCAGGGTGAGACAGCGTGAGGGCAGGGCGCCATAGCACCTCGCCCGAGGAGTTACTTGCGCGAAGGCTCGCCGGCTTCGATGTCGATGTGGAGATCAGCGAAGGCTTTCTGCGCGACCTCCGGCTTCACAGACCCGGTACGCGCTAGCTTGGAGAGTGTTGCCGCGACGACCGCTGCGGCGTCCACCTCAAAGTGTCGGCGCAGAAACTCGCGATTGTCGCTGCGGCCGAAGCCGTCGGTACCCAGCGCAACCAGCCGCGAACCAAACCACGGTGCGAGCGAATCGGGCATGACTTTCATGTAGTCGCTTGCCGCGATAATTGGTCCCTTGCCGCTGCCCAGAGCGGAGAGCAGGTATGGCTGGCGCTCCGGTTCCGCCGGGTGCAGGCGGTTCCAGCGCTCGGTTTGCAGAGCGTCGCGACGCAGTTCCGTGTAGCTCGGCACGCTCCACACATCGGCCTCAACGCCGTACTGCGACGACAGGATCTCCTGCGCCTTCACCACCTCGTTGAGGATGGTGCCCGAGCCGAACAGCTGCGCCTGCGCCTCGCCGTTCAGGGCTGGTCTGAAGCGATACAGGCCGCGCAGGATGCCCTCGCGCACACCATCACTAGTGGGCATCTCAGGATGGGCGTAGTCCTCGTTGTACATGGTCACGTAGTAGAAGACCTGCTCGTCCTCCCCGTACATGCGGCGGATGCCATCCTGCAGCACGACTGCCAGTTCATACGCATATGCCGGGTCGTAGCTGATGCAGGTGGGTATGGTGCTGCTCAGCACGTGCGAGTGGCCGTCCTGGTGCTGCAGACCTTCGCCCAGCATGGTGGTGCGGCCCGCGGTGCCGCCCATCAGGAAGCCCTTGCCGCGCGAATCCGCAAAGGCCCACACCATGTCGCCGATGCGCTGGAAGCCGAACATCGAGTAGTACATGTAGAAGGGAACCGACGGCACGCCATAGTTGGCGTAGGCCGTTCCAGCTGCGGTAAAGCTCGCCATGGAACCGGCCTCGGTGATGCCTTCCTCGAGGATCTGGCCGTCCTTCTCCTCGCGGTAGCTCAGCAGCATGTCGCTGTCGTGTGGCGTGTATTTCTGGCCCTCGCTGGCGTAGATGCCCACCTGCTTCACGGCAGATTCCATGCCAAAGGTGCGGCCCTCATCCGGCACGATGGGAACCAGCAGCTTGCCGATCTCTTTGTCCTTCATCAGTGCGCGCAATATGGCAACGAAGACCATCGTTGTGGATACCGTGCGGCCTTTCGATCCGCCCAGCCACTCCTTGAAGAAGTCCATGGCAGGCGCGGCGAAGGTGAACGGCTTGACCTCACGCTTGGGCAGGTAGCCGCCCAATTCCGACCGGCGCGCCTGCATGTACTGCAGTTCGGGCGCGTCTGCGGCGGGCTTCCACGGCTTGCCGTCCTTGGCCTGCTCGTCCGGCACGGGGATGTCGAATCGCTTCACAAAGCTGACGACGCCTTCGTCCGTCAGCTTCTTCTCGTTGTGCGCGGCGTTGCGGCCCTCGGTGCTGCCGAAACCGTAGCCCTTCACGGTCTTAGCCAGAATGACAGTCGGTCCGCCCTTGTGCTCGGTGGCGCGCTTGTAGGCGTTGTAGACCTTGAGCGGATCGTGGCCGCCGCGGTGCAGGCGGCCCAGCTGCTCGTCGCTGTAATCCTTCACCAGGTCTAGCAGTTCGGGGTACTTGCCGAAGAACTCCGACCGCAGGTACGCGCCACCCTTCGCCTTGTACGCCTGGAAGTCGCCGTCCACGCACTCTTCCATGCGCTTCAGCAGCAGGCCGGTGTGGTCGCGCTCGAACAGCGCATCCCAGTCCGAGCCCCAGATGCACTTGATCACGTTCCAACCAGCGCCGCGGAAGACACCTTCCAGCTCGTCGATAATGCGCTTGTTGCCGCGCACCGGGCCATCCAGCCGCTGCAGGTTGCAGTTGACGACGAAGATCAGATTGTCCAGCTTTTCGCGCGTGGCCAGGCCGATGGCACCGAGGGTATCGACCTCATCCGTTTCGCCGTCTCCAACAAACGCCCACACCTTGCGGTCCGTTGCTGGGATCAGCTTGCGGTTCTCTAGGT
>CAXTBQ010000152.1:0-4930 GCA_964242065.1 uncultured Terriglobus sp.
TCCCCCGCCACTGGAGTGACGTAACCCCCTTCCGGCCGAAAGGGGATCGTCCATCCATCCCGCGGAACGGTAGTCATTTCCCGCAGAGCGCACATGGCGAGCGTCGTCCGTTCACACCGCGTGAAAGCGGAGAACGGAGGCCTTTCTCAAGTGATCGCGGCGGTGGCGGCGAGGGCCGCCCGCAGCGGGAACGCTTCTCCGGCGAACCCGGCGAGGGACGGCCAGCTTTCCGTTCTGGCGGTAAATCTGCGGGTCCTGTTCGGCGGTTCGGGCTTCGGACGTGACCGCAAAGGCGCTCCTGGCGGGTTCGGCAAGCCGGGGTTCTCACCGTCGCGGCGCGGTCCAGGTTCGGGGCCGGGACGCGGCGGTGCACCCAAGCGCAAGCCGGAGTAGTTCACTGCAAGGGAGCGGCAACATTGCCGTTCCCTTTTCAGCCAAAGACCGGAGGTGGAATGGCCAACAGAACCCGCAAACAGCGAGGCATCGTCGTTGCCATTGACGGCCCCGCCGGAGCCGGCAAAAGCACCGTAGCGGCGCACCTGGCCCGCCGCTTCGGTATTCTTAACCTGTAATCTGGTGCGATGTACCGTGCGCTTGCATTCAAAGCGCTCAGGGCGGGTACTCCGCTCGACGACGCCGAATCTCTCCTGCATCTGACGCGCACGACTCGAATTAACCTGCAGCCGAATAAGGAAGGTAATCGTGTGCTGCTGGACGGCGTAGACGTAACCTCAGAGATCAGAGCAGCGGATGTCACAGCAGCAGCCTCGCGTGTTTCGGTGCATGGTGCCGTTCGGGAGTGGATGGTTGCGGCGCAGCGTGCCATGGTACGTGATTCCGAGTACGGCATTGTCATGGAAGGCCGCGATATTGGCACGGTGGTCTTTCCGCATGCCGAGGTCAAACTTTTTCTCGACGCATCGCTGGAGGCTCGCGGAGACCGGCGCTTCATTCAGCAGGAGGGCGCCGGACGCACAAAGGAAGCTGTTCTACAAGAGATGGGCGACCGCGACAACCGCGACCGTTCACGAGAGCAAAGCCCTTTAGCGGTCGCATCTGATGCCATCTTGATCGACACGACCACCCTGTCTCTTGTGCAGGTGCTGAGCGAGACGGAGCGGATTGTAAGCCAGTGTCTCGCAACGGCTCACCCCAGCGATGGCCGAAACTGATTTTCGAGCGCAACCTTCGAACCAGATTTCCACAAGCAGGAGTTCTTTGCTACTCTGTCGGTAATCGACTGAATACAGGTTTGCTCATAAGCTGCGCACCACGCGGCAGGCACTTGTGTCTTCAGCGGCAGATGAAAGGAAAAGGGCGGGCCTTATGGAACAGGGGACAGTGAAGTGGTTCAACGACGCGAAAGGATTTGGCTTTGTCAGCCGCGAGAACGGTGAGGATGTTTTCGTACACTACTCTGCCATCAACACAAACGGTTTCAAGAGCCTCCAGGAAGGCCAGGCGGTTCAGTTCAACGTGGTGAAGGGTCCCAAAGGCTGGCAGGCTTCAGACGTGCAGCCGCTATAACGTACCATCATGAACAAAGAGGGGCAGCCTGGGGGCTGCCCCCTCTTATAGCCGGCTGCATCAGTTGATGTTGCCGTTCAACCCGTTCGGGAAGAAGCTGTTCGCGTTGTAGCCGGAAGTGCTGCCGTAGACGATGTTCAGCACCTGCTGGAACGTCCGGTGAAAACCGATGAAGTTGCTGTAGAAGGGTGTAGTGGTACGGCCCTGATTCAGGATGCGTGACGCCGTTCCCGTGGTGCCGTTTGTTGGGACTGAGTAGGTCGCCAGACCGAAGTCGTCCTGGCCGGTGAAACCTACCGTGTCGGTCGAAGCAGGTGCCTGGCCTACGGTACCATCCAACGTCGCACGCAGGTTAGAGATGCCGGTCGTTAGGTTTACCGCCTGTCCCTTCAGCGTCTGATCCGCTGCCGAGAAGGTGATCAGGCCCGCGTCGAACAGGGCGAGCGTGGTCCGAACCAGGCCAGCATGGTAGGCCTCCACTGCGTGAATGCCGGCTGCGGGCGTCAGCACGTCGAGGCCGCCGTTTGCACCCTTGTTGGTAATGCCGAGTGCACCGCCGTGGTATGCCGTCACACCCACATCCTCGAAGATGTAGGATCCCAGCAGAAAGTTCAGGTCAGTAGTGAACGGGTCAAAGCCCGGCACTCCAAGCAGACCGCCAAGGGTGCTAAAGCTAGACTGAAGGTTGATGTTGGGCTGCGCGACCGCAGTTCCCTTGTTGTTGGAAATGGCGTTCTGCAGGAAAATCACGTGCTTACGCTCTTCCAACGCGGTTTCGAGCGCGTAAGCAGACACGGCAGGATTGGTGAAGGTTGTTTTCGCACCCGCGCGGAAGGTCACAGTTCCGCTGCCGGCAGGCAGCGTAATCGCGCTGCCCATCTTGGACTTGTCGGCGGTGACGCCCTCCGTCGCAATGGTGTAGAACTGCGCCTCGAGATACTCCAGGTTCAACGCGAAGTTGAGGATGTCGAAATCATTGAACGTCGCTGGAACGGCGGCGGCTGCCTGTCGCGACCCTCCTACGGCAGCTGCAGCGGCCAGCGCACTAGCACCCACCAGGAGTGAGCGGCGGCTGGCGATAATGGAATCGAGCTTCTGTGTTTCTAAAGTTGCCATGATCTTCTCCGGTTCTCTCGCGAATGTTAGGTAGTGGGTGCCTTGACGTTGCCGTTGAATCCGCTCGGGAAGAAGCCGCCGGACGCAGTGTAGGTGCCCGGCAACGTTCCATAAGCAATGTGCAACACCTGGTCGGTCGTGCGTGCAAAAGCCACGGCACTGCTGTTCGCGGAAACAACGGTCGACGGGGTGGTAGCGCCGCCAGCCGTAAGCAACGTGGTGTTCGGAGTGGGATCGAGCTTGTTGAACAGCTGCAGAATGCTGTTGTAAGCGTTCAGGTTGGCAGTGGATCCGGAGCTGATGGCGTTGCCCGCCAGCAGGGTACGGATAGCACCCGCGTGGTACGCCTCAGATGCCTGTATACCGGCCGCAGCGTCGAGGACCGCGGTTGCTTTCAGCAACTTGGCAGCGCCCGTATAGGCGGATACGCCCACTTCCTCAAACGACAGTGCGCCGATCAGGTAGTTGTAATCGCTTGCAAACGGGTCAAAGCTGGTGAGGCCTGCCTGGAATGCAACATTGTTGAAACCGTCCGTGTAGTTCAGGGCAGGGGCGGCAATCGGGGTACCCCCAAGCGCGGTGATGGTGGCCCGGATAGCGCGGACGTGCTGCAGTTCAGTCTGGGCAAGCTCAAACGCGAGCTGCTGAAAGAACGAATTGCTAAATGTCACCTTAGAGGCAGACTTCACGGTCACGGTAGCGCCGCCGCCATCCGCCGCGGGTATGCCGGACCCGGTCACCGCACGAAGGTAGAACTCGGTTTCCAGGTACTCAAGATTTAGCGCGAAGTTCAGCACATCAACATCAGTAACGGACACTGCTGCGGGCGGGGTTGGCAGGGTGGAACTAACCGTGCCAGAATCACCGCAACCAATCAAGGTTGCTGCGGTCGCGGCACCCGCGCTGGCAAGGAAGCCTCGCCGCGATAGGCTCTGTGATGCAATAGTTTTCAGTGTCTGATCCACTGGGTTCTCCCTTAGAACGGTACTTCTGCAACAGGTACGGTGGTCGAATGGTTCCGGATTGCCCACGGCTGGGCACAATCGCATCAGAAGGGTGACCCGCACTCTTGGTTGTAAGGTGGCGACATCACCAAACCGCCAATCTGACACTTATTCCGCTTTACGAAAAACGTATTCAATCTTGTCAGTTACAGGAGAACTGGGTGTAAACGAATGTCTGAGTGGAAGACCCGCTGGTGATGCCGAAGGAAACGAAGTTACTACTGCCCAGCACACCGGGACCGGTGCATGTGGTGACGGAGTTTGCACGAAGGGTGCAAGTGCCGGCGGCGGTTGTCGTCATGTTGCCGGGCGTACCGGTGTGGATCTCGAAGCGTGCGTCGGCCCCAGCGGAGTTGTACACTAAAACGCTTGAGAGATTGCAGCCGGTAGGCAGGTAGCCCAGAACCGCAAAAGCATCTCCTGCTGCGCTGCTATTTGCCAGCGGACTGTAAACCTGCAACCCGGCATTCTGCGCCGCAACCGTGTGCACGCTGCTGAATACACCGCTACCGGATCCGCCGCCCGTTCCCGCAACGCCTTGCGGAATTGTGAAGTCCAGCTGAACGTTCGTCGCATTGCCGACGTTCTGCACCACAGCCTGCGTTCCTGCCGCACCAGTATGTGTCCCTGCAATCGTGATGGTAGGCGCGGTTCCCGCTGGACCGGTTGGACCGGTGGATCCTGTTGCTCCAACCGAACCTTGCGCCGCCAGCAACGCCCAGGCTGACGCACTGCCCGCCGCACCGGCCGGTTGCACGCCTGCGCTGCTGGCAATTGCGATGTACGACGAACCGTTGTACACCACGGCGTCGTTCAGGCTGTAAGAGCTTGCCCCTGTCCATACACCGCGATACGTGAGCCCGGCAGGCCCGGCGCTGCCTGGGTCACCCTTCGGAAGGACGAAGTTCAAGACCGCAGCATTCTGCGTTCCACTGTTCGTCACGCTTGCCTGAGCGCCGGTGCTCACGGCACCGATGCTGACAGTAGCCGCTCCGGGATCGCCTTTTGACACAAGCAGCTGCCAGTCGCCTGTACTGTTCGCCACCGAGATTGCCGGGTCGGCAGTGTTGTTGGCACGCTGAGATACAAAGGAGGAACCGGAGCGGAGAACGACATCGTTCCTGGCATATCCGGTGCCGCTGACCCAGAGGCCCTGATAAACCAGGCCGGGCACACCAGCTGAACCTGTAGCTCCCTGCGGAAGGACGAAGTTCAGAGTTGCGGCAGTGGCAGTGCCGGAGTTCTGTACAGCGGCTGGGGAGCCGGGTGCACCCGTGGTGACA
>CAXTBQ010000153.1:0-4559 GCA_964242065.1 uncultured Terriglobus sp.
CAGGTGATACTAAGCATAGGAGTACACCCACGCATGAACTGGACCGCAGGCTGGAGCCGCCGCACCTTTCTTTCCGCGCTTGCCGCGCTCACGGGCAGCGCCGTTACACCGGGCGCGGAGATGCAGGCGCACGCCTTCGGCAAGAGGAAAGCTGCGGCACCCATGCTGGATGGCAACGCCATCTGCCCCATCACGTCGGGCCTGGGTTCGACCGGCAACATTTACGCCGAGTTGGGTGTAATGCCGCTCGTGAACATCAACGGCACCGTCACCGTGATTGGCGGCAGCGTGATGAAGCCGGAGGTGATGGAACTGATCCGGCGCGGCAACGAGCACTTTGTGCTGATCGATGAGCTGGAGGTAGCCGCGGGCAAGTTCATCGCGAACCTGTGCCGTGCGCCCATCGGCTACACCGGTCTTGTGACCGGCGGTGCGGCTGCGGCCATGGTCGTAGGCTATTCCGCCTTTATGACGGAAGACCTGGAGGATCGCCTGGTTGCCGTGCCGGACACCAGCAGCTTTCCTCGCAACGAGGTCATCATCCAGAAGTCGCACCGCTACGCGTTCGATCACCAGATCCGCCAGACCGGCGCAAAGCTCATCGAGGTCGTCACGCGCGAGGAAATGATCGCCGCCATCAACCCGAAGACGGTAGCCATCCACTTTACCAACATCCTGTCGGATCGCGGCAAGGTGAGCGGACCGGAAACGGTGGCGATTGCGCGCGAGCACAACCTGTACACCTTCAACGACGCTTCAGCCGACGTGCCGCCCGTCTCGCGCCTGTGGGAGTACCCCGCCGTCGGCTTCGACCTGACCACGTTCTCCGGAGGCAAGGACATTTGCGGACCGCAGGCGTCGGGCATCCTGATCGGCAAGGAGGAGCTGATTCGTTGGTCGTTGCTGAACATGAGCCCGCAGGAAGACCGCATCGGCCGTTGCTGCAAGGTAGGTAAGGAAACTATCTTTGGCTTGCTCAAGGCGCTGGAGCTCTTCGTAAAGCAGGACGAGGACGCGACACTGCGTATGTACGACGAGCGTGCCTCTGTGATCTCGCGCGCGGTCGCTTCATTCGGCGTGACGGCATTGCCGCGGCAGTACAATCCGCAGGCGCTCGGCAATGTAACGCCCACCTACTCCTGGCACATTGATCCGAAGCTGAAGATCACCGGGCAGGAGGTAATGCAGGCGCTGGCGGACACGCGGCCACTCGGCATCGGCAGCATGGGCGCGGGTGCCAGCGGCATGCGCGGCCGCCGCGTGCAGCCGGCCAAGCCCGGCGATCAGGGGCAGGCAAGCCAATCCGGCACAGCGGGTGCACCTGCCGCAGCCAAGCCTGCCAACGACACCCCGGCGCGTCCGCAGCGCCCACCGCGCGACCCGCAAACGTTCGGATTTGCCGTGTGGCAGATCAAGGAAGGCGAGGATCGCATGATCGCCGACCGGTTGATTGAGATCTTCACCAAGGCCCAGAAGAGCGCGGCCGTGTAAACGCTGACTCAGGTACTTTTCCGCTGTATGTAAGTTCGTCATCCTGAGCGCAGCGAAGGACCTCCTTTTGCCGGGAGCAGCAGTGCAGCCCGGAAGGAAGCAGGTCCTTCGATTTCGCTGCGCTCCGCTCAGGATGACGATCCGGGTCTACATACGACCCTTATTCACTTCGACTCAACCGCAGCATCCACGCAGCCTTTGGGTGCACTGACAGGGTTGCAGCGCGCAATTAGACCATTCGGCAGCGCTACGGTATACCCCGTCCACTTCGACGGCTCGGACGCCGGGTAATCCGTGCTGATGAACTGCGCGCCGCTCTTGAGCAGTTCATCACGGCGGTGCGTGTCACCCGTGCGGCCGTTGTCGGTGTCCGCGTCAGACCGTGCGCGCACCAGGTAGCCCTTCTTCACCAGCGCGTTGATCTCATCGGGCGTGCCCGTATTCTGCTCTACGAAGGCTGAGTCCGGATCGCCCGGCGTCGCGTTGGTGAACAGCACACGGCCCTTTAGTGAAGCGTGTCCCGCCGTGTAAATGGGGCCGGATTTCTTCTGGTCCATGAGGAAGACGATCTTGCCGCGCGACGTCGCAAGCGTGGGCCAGTTGCCTGCCAGCACAGCGGCTTCCAGCGTGGGATAGCTGCCGCGCACCTGGTCCGGCACGATCATCTCATCCGGCCTGAATACTGAGCGGATCTCGCGGTCCAGTTCGTCGAAATCCGCAGCTGTAAACTGTGGTGCCTCCACTGCATTCGGGATGTTCTTGGTTGCGCCAGACTTGTTCTCCAGCAGCACAAAAATGGGCACATGTTGCGGATGCGCGCGCGACCAGTCACGCACCTGCTGCAGACAGTCCGTGAGTGGCTGGCAGTTGCTGCGCTGATTGATGTCCACTACGTGCAGCACCTTTAGGCCGGGCTTGTCCATCTTGTGCTCGGGGTCAAAGTCCGGGTCGGCGGGCAGGCCGGCCTGCTTCGTCAGCTCGACGATGCGCGGGTGCGCATAGCGGCCACCCTCCGGGTCCGTGGCGATGTCGATCTCAATCTGACGCGCACCGCCGTCGAACTGCTTCGCCAGCGACGGATGCGAGTACTCCAACCCGTGGTATGCCTTTGGATTCGTCGCCTGCAGCCACTTGGCCTCACTGGGTGCAAAGCCACCGTTATAGCTGTTGTGCGTGCCGATCACCTGGATCTGGTTCAGGCGCAGCGTGTTGTCCTGGGCCGCCTGGGATCGCGCGAGAGCAGAAGAAAGGAGCAAGCAGGGCGTAACCGCAACAGCAAAGAGACGATTCATGGCACGTCCATGGTACGCAACCTGGTGCCTGCCTGGCGTGAACACGCCGTGAGAATGCCACGACGGAAAGGGGCAGCCCGAAGGCTGCCCCTGTGTGGATACGTCTTGTAAAAGAGTTACAGGCTGGCCACTGACATCGGCACACCGTCGCCGTTCTTGGTGACGATCTCCGCCAGGCCGTGCAGGCGCTTCGCATCCGCTGGTGTCTTTGCGGAAGCTGCTGCCTGCTCCAGCGTAGACGCCATGCCCTTGAGCTTGCCTGTGTTCTTCTTGTCGATGCCCTGCCGCAGTTCCGCGATGGTCGCGGCCGGGAGGCCATTGTCACGCTCCAGTTGGTCCAGATAGGCCTTGGCCGTGAGATAGGTGGCGGGCCACTTCACCTGCGGCTGGTCCTGCACGTTCAGCACGTCGAAGTGCACCTGGTTGGCGGCGTCGATCTCGTTCTGCGTCAGGAACTCGGTGGGCGTGAGCTTCATCACGTCCAGGCCGCGAGCAATCTCAGAGCCGTAGATGTAGCCGTTGTACCAGTAGGTGCTCCACTGGCCGCCCATGGCAAACTTCTTGCCGCTGATCGGGCCGCGATCGTAGTAGCCGATTTCGACAGGCTTGGCCGGATCAGTCCAATCCACGATGGACACACCGCCCTGATACCAGCTCTGCACATGGATGGCGCGGCCGGGGACCGGGATCTCAGACCCATTGTGCGCAACGCAGTTTTCCTTGTCGGTCTGCGCGGCCGGCATTTTGTAGTACGACTGCAGCGTCATCTTCTTGTCGGGACCGATGGTGAAGATGGCGTCCGCGCCCCACTGCATGGGGTCTGTCGCACGGCAGCGCGGCTGGCCGCCGCCGCCCCACTCATCGCTGAACACGACGGCCGTGCCGTCGGTGGTAAAGTTGGCGGAGTGCCAGAAGGCGTAGTTCGGGTCGCTCACCGCGTCCAGCCGCTTGGGATGCACCACGTCACTGATGTCGAGCAGGATGCCGTTGCCGGAGCACGCACCCGCCGCCAAACCTACTGCGGAGTACACAGTGATGTCGTGGCAGCCGCGTGTGGCGCTAGTGGTCTGCGTGCCTTCGCCATGATTGCCGCCCTTCCACAGGCCGTTCATGTTGCCGGTCTCAGGGTCGGTAAAGATGCGTGGGCTGTTGACCACGGCAGCCTGCTCAGGATGCGCCAGTGGCACCTTGACGACCACAATGGTGAACAGCGCGGTGTTTGGGTCTTCGTCCGGCGCGGCGCCGGAGCAGCCAGAGAGCTCCTTGACATCGCGCACGCCAGCGGAGCCGGAGATGTACACGTAGACGTTGTCCTTGTCCTTGGGGTCGACGACGACGGTGTGGGTGTGTGATCCACGGCAGGTCTGCACGTCCTTTACCTGGCGCGGCTTGGTGACGTCGCTGATGTCGAAGATGCGAATGCCGCGGACGCGGTCCTTTTCCGCAGGCTCAGGAGGCCGCTTCATCATCATCTTCATGCGGTCTTCCTGGCTCATGTTTGGGTTGGCAGCCATCTGCTCGCGCATGGCCGCTGCCGCCTTGTCCGCAGAATCAAAGCCGGTGGTACCGCAATCGACACGGCCGTTGGCTGCTTCTACCGACATGAACAGGAGATTGCCGTACACCGACACGTCACCCTGGCCGCCCGGGCACACCATGCTGGTCACCAGCTTTGTCTTGGCCGGGTCGCTCGCATCATAGGTGTTGACGCCGTAGTAGTTGCCCACAAAGACGTACTTGCCCTTGAACGCAAGGTCCGAGTTGGTGGTGCCGTAC
>CAXTBQ010000154.1:0-4444 GCA_964242065.1 uncultured Terriglobus sp.
GCAGTGGAAGGCGCAACGAGCGGCGAATACCTCGCGCTGCGCCGTGAATGGAAGCCGGGCAGCACCATCGAGCTCGCGTTTGACATGTCGACGCAGATGATCGAAGCCAATCCTGCTGTGAAGGATGATGTGGGCAAGCTCGCGTTCCAGCGCGGCCCTGTGGTGTTCTGCATGGAAAGCCTGGACCAGCACGCGCAAACGCATCAGGTGAATCTGGGCGACTTTGCCGCGAGTAAATCCGGCGCTACAACGGCGCGCTATGAGCCGGCGCTGCTGGAGGGAGTGGTCGTGCTGGAGCACCACGGCAGCCTCACGCCGGCGACCGAGAAGCTTGGCTTGTATCGCTCCGCCGGGCAGCAGGAGAAAGCGCAAAGCACAACCTTGCGGCTGATCCCGTACTACGTCTGGGCCAATCGTGGACCGGCGGCAATGCAGGTGTGGGTGCCATTTCAACAAGCGTAGACTGGGCCGAGCCGCTAGGTCCTAATACTCGCCGTAGCGTCCACGTACGGACTCCAGCAGCTTGCCTGAGTCATACGCGACGCCGTCCTTAAGAACGATTTCAACGTTCTCGATATCCGTGATGCTCTTGGAAGGATCGCCCTTCACGATGATCAGGTCGGCGTTCTTTCCTTCCTGCACGGAGCCGGTGCGGGAGTCGATGCCGAGATAAACAGCCCCGTTCAGTGTGGCAATCTTCATCGCTTCTGCAGGGGTGAAGCCGGCATCCGTTACGAGAAGCTCCACTTCGTGTTGATCTCCGAAGCCGGGTAACGTGGCTCCGTTGCCAGTGGGATCAAGGCCGGCCATGAGGAAGCCGCCGGCTTCAACGAACTTGTGCTCCAGCTGCACGGCGTTTTTGTAGTTCTGAGCAGCACGCTGTGTCAGGGCTGTTTCAGGCGCGGTGTTTCGGCGGTTGCGTGTGTAGAGGTAAGCCTCAAGCGCTTGGGGCGAAAGCGTCGCGAGAGCCTTGGGCCGCAGCGCTGGTTTACCAGCAAGACTGGCTTCAAAGACCGGCAGCGTGCTTGTGATGGCTACATGGTGCACCACGAGCAGCTTGATGAGAGTGGCGGCTTCAGGGCTGTCGGGCGTCATCTTCTCGAGCGTGGCGCTTCCGGTTTCGCGCGAGCAGACGTCGGGTTGTTTGCTCGGGTCAAGCTGTGTGTTCACAAAGAAGCCGTGTTCGAGATTGTCGATGCCGAGTTCTGCCGCCTCGGGATATGTAACGGAACACAGGTGCCCCGTGACCTTCAAATGCAGATCGTGCGCGGTCTTGATCGCAGCCCCAAGCTCCGCGCGTGTGATGTGCATATACGCCTTGAAGTTCGTTGCACCCTGCGAGGCCCAGAAGGCGACAAAGCTCTTTGCATCCTCCGGCCCGGTGAGCGTGTGCATTTGCAGGAAGATGTCGCTGACGCCCTGCAGGTACGGCGCGGTGGGCTCCACGTGCGGGCCGATCATGCGTCCGCTGTCAATCAGCTTGCGCAAGTTGATGTCGGCGTACGGCTCTACAGAACCGGCCGTGCGCACAGTGGTCACACCATTCGCGAGATACATACGCGGTGCTGAGAAGGTCATCTGCGGGAGCAGGGTAGGGCCTTCCGAGCCGGCCGCATCGGTGTTCGGGCGCTGCAGATAATACATGTGATCATGCATGCCTACGAGGCCGGGGAGCACGGTGTAGCCCGTTAGGTCGTGTACTTCGGCGTTCGCGGGCGCGGTGAGGTTCTTGCCGATATGCGTGATCTTCGCGCCCTCGATCACGATTGTCTGATCCTCCATCGCGGGCGCGCCGGTGCCATCGAGAACGCGCACGTGCTGAAGCACCTTTACCGGGGCGTTCTTGCCGTAGAGGTACTTGTCGGCAGGGCTCGCAGCCGTGTTGCGCTGCGCCCAAGCGACCGAGCTACAGGATAGCGAAAGACAAAGCAGGGCTGTACAAATTCGCATAGCAACGCGCTCACAAGGAAGGGATTGGACTCAATCTATCAACTTCCTCTTGCGCTACCAACTTTTGGCTGTACACTTCGATCAATCAAGCAATTTAAAGAGTGTTTGCCGTGCGCTGTGGTGTGCCTGGCTGCGCCTTCTTCATCGAAGGTGTTCGCGGATTCACATGCTTTGCGCAGCGACGAAAGGACCGAAGCTCATGCGTCGTACGACGATGGCGTTCATGATGGTGGCGCTAGCTGCAGCGTGCTCGAGAGCTTATGCGGCGGATGTCTCGGGCAAGTGGGTAGCCGAAATTACCGGGCCCACCCTGCTCGAGCCGGCATACGCGCATGTAGAGTTGACCCGCTCCGGCGAAGAACTGACTGGCACATGGGGAACAAATGCTCTGAAGGGGTCTGCAAAAGGTCCGACCATTTTTCTGGCCGCAACAGACGCCGAAGGCAATGCGGCGGGCGCTATGACAGGCGTACTGAGCGGAGAAGCCGTAAGCGGCTCGGGCACGCTGGCCGGACTGGGCCGTCGTCCTGGCGGATTTGCAACGGCCAACCGGCCTCCTGTGCCTGTAGAGATGAAGTTCACGTTGACACGTGAAGCCGCGCCGCCTCCCAAGCCGCGCGAGATCAACTACGAGCCGACGACGTTTCAGGCGTACTACTTTGCGGGAAACAAGCCGGGCATTCACATCTTTCCTGGCGACATCGTGCACACCTGGGCGCCTGACTCGGCGGGCATGGACAAAAATCTGAAGCGTGTGGCGCTGGGTGGCAACTCGAATATTGGACCGTGTATGTCGAAGGCGCGCTGCCCGGCGACACGCTGGTTGTGCACCTAATCAAGATTGAACCGAACCGTCCCACGGCACGGCAGGGCAGCCGGATTCAGCAGTTCGGTGTTACGCCAGCCTACAACGTCGCAGCCAAGTACGATCCGCAGTTCAACGGTGAGTATCAACTCGACAATGCCACGGGCACGGCCGTGCTTTCCCACCCGACCGAGGCACTGAAGAACTTCAAGCTCACGATGAGGCCGATGCTGGGCTGCATCTCCGTCGCGCCCGCGGGCTTTGAGGCCTTCACAGGACCGCACCTCGGGCCCTATGGCGGCAATCTCGACTACAACGGCACGGTCTCCGGCACGACGATGTACTTTCCGGTGTTCCATCCCGGCGCGCTCTTCGGTTTCGGCGATGGGCATGCCGTGATGGCGGACGGCGAAGTCACGCAAACCGGCCTCGAAACGTCGATGGCAGTGGACTTTTCGGTCGAGGTGATCAAGGGCTATCAAACGCAGCAGGTGCGCGAAGAAGACAACGACTACATCATTTCGTTCGGTGTCGCGGGATCGCTGCAGGAAGCTCTCAAGGTTTCGACGGCGCAACTAGCCACGTGGATCAAGCATGACTATGGCTTGAGCGACAGCGAGGTCGCACTCTTCCTTGGCGCGGTGATGAAGTACGAAGTTACAGAGTTGGTGGACCCGGAGTTTGATGTGGTCTCCAAGGTCCCCAAGAGCGCATTGGCGATGCTGACAGTTGTAAAGAAGTAGCCCTCAGCGACTATCTCACGTTCCTTGTCGCCGTGTTCTGTAGCGGTATGCGAAGTTCACATCCACGCTTGAATTCAAATCGGCGCAACATAACGACGCACTCCATCCGAGGTACGGCACATGAGCTGGAATCCCCTGCTTTCCGGTCGACGCAGAAGTGTACTTTGCTTGCTCGCTTTCAGTTCAGGGCCAGCAGCGCACAGTCAGACCTCCACCACGGGCGCGATCCGGGGCACGGTGACCGATGCTTCCGGTGCGGTGATTCCGGGTGCTGTTGTGAAGATCACCTCGCAGGCTACCGATCAGCTCCGCACCGTAAAGACTGACCACGACGGGCAGTTCACCGTGGGCCTGCTGCCGCCGGAGGTGTACAAGATCAGCATTGAAGCGCCCGGCTTCAAAAGAGAGCAGCCTGCCCCGGTGTCTGTGATCGTCACGGAGACAGTGCGTGCCGATGCAAAACTTATCCCGGGCAACGAAGGCGAGGTGGTGGAAGTGACCTCGCTCGCGCCTGCGCTACAGGTGGAGAATGCCACGCTGGGCACGGTGGTAGAAGGTCGGACCATTCAGGAAGTGCCGCTCACCAACCGCAACTACACCCAGGTGCTGACCATGTCGGCCGGTGTGGCCGGCGATGTGAACAACGCGGCTACGCTCGGCAAAGGCACGCAGGATGTGTATGTGAACGGTGCCAGCAGCATCAGCAACAACTTCCATATGGATGGCGCAGACATCAACAACTTCGGTTCGGGCCGCGCTGGTGACTTCGTGCAGCAGGCCGGCATCGCTATACCCAACCCGGACTCTTTGCAGGAGTTCAAGATCCAAACCACGAACTACGACGCAGGCTTCGGTCGTGATGCTGGCGCCAACGTGGATGTCATCACCAAGACGGGCACCAACAGCTTCCACGGCACCGGCTTCTATGCGCGCTCCGGCGACGACT
>CAXTBQ010000155.1:0-4401 GCA_964242065.1 uncultured Terriglobus sp.
TAAGGAGATAAGGAGATAAGGAGCGCTCCTATTTTGACTTCAACGTGCGGTTATCCAGCACAAACCGGTACTTCACATCACCCTTCACGACGCGCTCATAGGCCTCATCCAGCTTGTCGTAGCTGGTAAGCTCCACGTCGGCAACGATGCCCTTCTCCGCGCAGTAGTCCAGCATCTCCTGCGTTTCCTTCATGCCTCCAATGCCCGAGCCCGCGAGTGAACGCCGGCCCGCAAGCACAGCGAAGGGCGCTACGGAAAGCGGTTGATCGGGCAGGCCTACCAGGCAAAGCGTGCCGTTCAAACGCAGCTGCCCCAGCAGCGCGTTCATGTCATGCAGCGCGGAAACGCAGTCAAGAATGAAGTCGAAGCTGCCCGCATGTTTGTTCATCTGCTCGGCATCCTTGCTGATCACGACCTCATCGGCACCCAGCTTCTTTGCGTCTTCGATCTTGCTTTCTGACGTCGTGAACTGCACCACATGCGCTCCGAAGCTATGGGCAAACTTCAGCCCCAGATGCCCTAAACCACCGAGCCCAACTACGCCAACCTTCTTGCCCGGCCCCACACCCCAATGCCGCAGCGGCGAGTAGGTCGTAATGCCCGCGCACAGCAGGGGCGCGGCTCCGGCCATGTCCAGCCTTGGCGACAGCGTGTGCACAAAGTGCTCCGGCGCCACGATGAAGTCGGAGTAGCCGCCATAGGTCTTTTCGCCGTCGTAGGTCTTCGAGTTATACGTGTCCACCGCTCCGCGCTGGCAGTAATTCTCCAGGTCGAGCTTGCAGTTCTCACACTCAAGACAGCTCTCTACAATCACGCCCACCGCAGCGCGATCGCCCACCTTGAACCGCGTCACATCGTTGCCCACGGCCTGCACATGGCCGACGATTTCGTGGCCGGGCACCATGGGGTACAGCATGCCTCCCCACTCGCCGCGCACCTGGTGGATGTCGGAGTGACAGATACCCGAGTACTCGATGGACACCACCACATCCTTCGGCCCCGGCTCACGGCGGTCAAAGTGAAACGGGGTGAGTGAGGCAGACCTGGACTGTGCGGCATAACCAAATGACTTCATTGCTGTTGTGACCTCTGGGGTTCTCTATCAAAACTTGTTGGATGCGATACGTTGCGACGAAGGCGAGACCTACTCGTCATAGTGCAGCAGGCTGAACACTTCCACATCCGGAAACTTCGCTCGGCCCTTCAGAAAATCAAGCTCGATCGCGAACCCCAGGCTAACGACCTCGCCGCCAAGCTGCTGCACCAGTTGCATCGTAGCGTGCATGGTGCCGCCTGTGGCCAGCAGATCATCGACGATCAGCACACGTTGTCCGGGCTGTACGGCGTCCTTGTGCATCTCGACGGTGTCGGTGCCGTATTCGAGGTCGTACTGCACGCGCACCACCTCGGCCGGCAGCTTCTTAGGCTTACGCACAGGGACGAAGCCTGCGTTCAGCCGGTACGCCAGCGCGGGGCCGAAGATGAAGCCGCGCGCCTCGATGCCGACCACAACATCGATGGCCTTGCCCATGTAGTGCACGGCGAAGGCATCGATCAGCTGCGCCAAACCCGCGGGCTCCTTGAGCAGTGTCGTAATGTCGTAGAACAAAATGCCGGGCTTGGGAAAGTCCGGCACGGTGCGAATGAGCGCTTTCAACGGCTCGCAGTTGATTCCTTGCGTCATGTAGTTTTACCAGGCTCCTTCAATCAAAAACGGCCCGAGCGCTTCACCTTCGCTTTCGGCCAACTCATGCTCGATCACCGCATCCACACGGCTGCCGCGCGAGCCTTTGCGCAACTCCGTCCGCAGCTCGTCGAGATCCTCAACATCGCCCGCCGCCACAACTTCGACCTCGCCACGATCGGTGTTGCGCACCCATCCGCGCAGGTTCAGCTCCGAAGCCTCGCGGTGCACAAACCAGCGAAACCCCACGCCCTGCACACGTCCGCGAATGAGAAAGTGAACGACCATAGTCAGCTCGCCGCGCTACACATTGCTTGCTACGCCCGCGACATGTACGCGCCTTCCGCCGTATCCACGCGGATCTTTTCGCCTTCATTGATAAAGGGCGGCACCTGCACCACCAGCCCGGTCTCGGTCTTGGCCGGCTTGGTCACCGAGCTCGCCGTGGCTGACTTGATGCCCGGCTCGGTCTCGACAACCGTCATCTCGACCGAGCTCGGCAGCTCAATGCCCACCGGCTTGCCGTCGTGGCTGCTCACTTCAATCAACAGGTTGGGCGTAAGGTAATCCACCGCGTCGCCCAACGTTTCACGCTTAAGGTTGGTCTGCTCGTAGGTCTGCTGATCCATGAAGTAGTAGTCATCACCGTCGTTGTACAGGTACTCCATCTTGACGGAGTCCACATGCACGCGCTCGATGGGGTCAGGCGAACGAAAGCGCTCCACAAACATCGAGCCCGTGCGAATGTTGCGCAGCTTGGCTTGAATGAACGCGCGCAGATTGCCGGGCGTGCGATGTTCAACGGAGAAAACGAGGTGCAGATCGTCCTTGTACTTGATGATCATGCCGGGGCGCATCTGCGTGGCGGGAATCGCCATAGAACCAACTCCTATTTGTGCCTGCCTGTGTGCTTGACGGTTCGGCGGGAATGTTTCGGGCGCGCGCTCGAAGGAAGCGCCTGCCTCGCTCCTGATTGTAGACCAGCGCCCCACTCCATCTTCGTTGCAGCGAGCGCGCTAGCTCTTGCGCTGAAGCCGCTAGCTCTTCGGATGAAACAGCTTGTGGAAGAACCTACCGATCGCATGCGCCAGGTCATGCGCTCCGGGAGGCGTGGGCGGCGGCTCTGTTGAAGATGGCGTAGCGCTGCCAGTCGCCGAGCCTGCTTGCGCCGCCGAAGGAGTCGCCGGAGAAGCCGGCACGGGCACGGTGCTCGGCGGCGGGCCCTGCCCTTCGCCATAGCTCAGTGTCGTCGCCACCTGTGTGCCCTTCTCCCCTGGCGGCGAGTTTGCTACAGGCGGCGCAGGCGCGAGGCCATTGCTCACTGCCTCCGGAAAAGGATGCTGCGTCGCCGCAGCCACAGGGGACGTGGCCTCTCCCGGCTGACTCGCCACTGTTTGCGGCACAATTACGGGCGCGGGGCAGCCGCATGCCGAGCGCTCACGATCCACCACCTCGCGCAGGCTGCCATGCTCAAACAACACATGCTGGCCGGGCAGCAGACGATAGCTGGTCAACGAGAACACGTCCGACAACAGCAGCACCGGCGCCGCTGTACCCGCGTTATCGACGCACGTATCGCCGTTGGGCGTAACCCGCACCTTCAGGTCGAACTGCCCCGGCGTTTGCACCGCGAACTGAATGTCCGGCGTCAGCAGCACATCCTGCGGCTGCGAGGCCGAGTGAATCTCCACCGCACCGCGATCCAACCCAAACAGCAGCGACGTGCTCGTGCCCGAACGCAGCAGATGAAACTGGCTCGTCGAACAAACCAACACTTCACCACCACGCGCCAACATCACTGCAGCGGTGTGGTCAAAGGCAGTGATGGACGCATTTGTCAGCAGGCGCGCGCTTTCGCCTTGCACTTCCAGGCCGCCGGTCACGCGGGCATCGCGGGTCGGCACCGTGCCCATGGGCGTCGGGGCAGGCTCTTGCGCCTGTGCCCTGGAAACAAGCACACCCAACACAACGATCGTGAACGCAGAACGAAACATCACTTGCAGTTCAGTGTACGGCGACACGGGAGGCTGTCGTCGCGGCCTACTGCTTCAAGAAGTTCGCGATCAGCTGCTTGCCATGATCCGTCAGCACGCTCTCAGGATGGAACTGCACACCCTCAATCGGAAGCGTGCGATGCCGCAAACCCATGATCGTACCTCGATCCGAATGCGACTGTGTGCCGTCATCCACCACCCGCGCTGAAACCTCCAGCACCTCCGGCACGCTCTCCTCCGCCACAATCAGCGAATGGTAGCGCGTGCACGTCATCGGTTGTGGCAGATCACGGAAGACGGTACGCCCGTCGTGCTCGACCACGCTGGTCTTGCCGTGCATCAGCTTCGGCGCTCGCACTACCTTGCCGCCAAACGCCGCGCCAATCGCCTGATGCCCCAGGCACACCCCCAGCGTGGGAATCTGTTCGCTTGGTGGAAGCATTGCGAGATGTTCGATCAGCGGGATCAACACACCCGCTTCCTGCGGCGTGCAAGGCCCGGGCGACAGCACGATGCGGTCCGGCCGCAGCGCTACGATCTGCTTCGGCGTCAGTTCGTCGTTTCGCCGCACGACGATCTCCGCACTACCTGCTCCCGTCTCAGCCCCCAACTCGCCGATGTACTGCACGAGGTTGTAGGTAAAGCTGTCGTAGTTGTCGAGCACGAAAACCATGCGCTCAGACTAGCAGCCTTGGCCCCGCCGCAGCTTTGCTTGCATCTCCC
>CAXTBQ010000156.1:0-1960 GCA_964242065.1 uncultured Terriglobus sp.
GCCCCAGACAGAGGGCTTTCTCAAGATCACGCCTGTGCCCGGCAAGCCGCTCAGCCAGCACCTCGACCTTTGGATGACGGACCCGGGCAAGCCCCAGCCCATCCGCAGCTACCAGGTGGAGATGACTAAGAAGCTCCACATGATCATCGTGTCGAGCGACTTCAAGACGTTCATCCACGATCATCCCAGCCTCGGGCCGGATGGTCATCTGCGCGTTACCGAAAGTTTCCCAACACCCGGAACCTACATCGCGTACGCGGATGGTTTGCCGAATCAGTTGAACCATCAGGTGTTTCGCTTTCAATTCGATGTGGGCCAACCCGGCAGCCAGGTGCGCACGCTGCAGCCCACCGGCATGGGTGTGCAAGCCGGGCCGTATGAAATCGATCTTTCCAGTGTTCGCCTGCGCGCGGGTACGATGAGCATGCTGGACGTCAACATCCTGAAAGATGGCAAACCGGCAACCGATCTTCATCCCTACCTTGGCGTGCCGGCGCATGCGGTCTTCCTGAACGCGGGCGATCTTTCCTATGTGCACGTGCACCCCATGGGCATGGACCAGATGATGGGCGACATGACCAAAGAGCCGCCGCCGATGCCGGAGAGTGGGCCTTCGCCTTCACAGATGATGTTGCACATTGCTCTGCGCGAGCCAGGGACGTACAAGTTATGGCTACAGTTTCGCGGCGGCACGCAACTGTACATCGCCAGCTTTACGATCAACGCTGTGTAGCGCTCGTGTATCTGGCGGGCGTGATGAAATCGATTGATGGAGGTTTCGCATGTTGAACCAAGCTCGTTTTTCTATGATGGTGTTCGCTCTGGCCGCTACTCCGTTGCCCGCACTGGCTCACGCGCATCCGAAAAGCATGACGCCCGCAGCGAACGCCACCGTGAGTGCGCCCACCGAGCTTTCGGTCGTCTTTAGTGAAGCGCTTGAGCCGAAGTTCAGCAAGCTTGAGCTCGTGGATGACAAGGGCGCGGTGCTCAGCAAAAATAGTTCCACGGTGGATCCCGCGGATCACAAACACATGACGCTGCCGCTTCCCAAGCTCAGCGCCGGCGTGTATCACGTGCATTGGGTTTCAGCCGCCATGGATGGCCATCGCATGGATGGCGAGTACAGCTTCACCGTGAAGTAATTCGCTCCGTGAAGGGGTCCCACCGCGGCTAAAGCCATGTTGATGTATGGTCCTCATTGCCACGGCTGAAGCCGTGACCTACCCGTTCGTACCACTTATTCAGAGATTCCTAGTGCAGATCATCTAGATGGATCGATTGCTCGTTGCGCGTATTACAGCAACTTTCTGCATGGATAGCAGCCTGGCTGTGCTTGCGGGAAGCCTGCTTTGCGCGCAGTGGTTGAAGTCTCTACAACTTCGAGCAAAGAGCCAGCTTGCTCAGCTATCCCAAGCAGCGACGGGCGTTCTGCTACTCGCGCTGTGTGTGCACTTTGCGCTGCTTACCGCGGACTTTTCCGGTGCGGCTTCCTTCACGCAGTGTGTGCGTGAGATGCCCGGCATGGTTGTCACGCATGCGGGAAAGATGGACGTGTTAGGTATCGGCGCCGCGCTTCTGCTCACCGTTTTGGCGTGGCTGCCGGTTGCGCAGGCGTGGCGTTCCGTTGCGCTGGCCGCCCTACTTGCCGGCGTGCTTCTGCTCCGCGCGGCTTCGGGCCATGCTGCTACGGAAGGCGACTTCACGTTGTCCGAACTCCTGCAAGGCGTGCATCTCTGCTCCATGGCGGTATGGAGCGGCGCGATTCTGGTTTCCGGCTTGTATGTGCTGCCTCGGTTGCGCGACGAAGTTCATGCAACGAGCACGGAAGAAGCGAACTCTTCTGCATCGGCACCCGAAAGCTCGCCGGCACGGCTCGCCTACATGCACCAGCTTTCGTGCGTGAGCACATGGGCCGTGGCGCTGGTCTTCGTTACAGGTTTGCTTAAGAGCTATCGCGCGC
>CAXTBQ010000156.1:1970-4383 GCA_964242065.1 uncultured Terriglobus sp.
CTCGGCGGCAGCCTCGGCCATCTGCGTTCTGGGGTGTGGGGATACATTCTGCTGCTCAAGATCAGCTGTGTTGTGCTCGCGCTTTGTCTCGGTGCGCTGAATCGCTTATGGCTTCAACGCAAGCACACGTGGGATGCGCGCTCCGTGCATCGCTCGCTGTTGGCATTGCGTTTGGAGGCAGTGTGCATGCTGCTGATCCTGGCGCTGTCGGCGGCTCTCGGCAGCGTGAACCCGCCGGACATCAGTTAAGCTCCGCACGCACCCTCATGACAGCTAAGCAGCTTACTTTTGCGAACGAAGCCGAAGCTCTCCCAAGTCAAGTTCGCGTTCCAGTGTCCGGTACACACCATCGCCGATCCTGCCCTGCTGCCGGAGATCAAGCAATTTCAGCCGCTGCTTCCCTATCGTATCGAGCTGCAGTTCGTGCAGGTTGATTCCGGGCTCGGCGGCCTCGTGTTCGCGCGCGCGGCTCAGTTCTTCGGAGCGATGTTCGTACTGGTGAAGCAGGTCGTCAAAAGCATGTGTCTCGCCCTTTACCTGTTGGGCGCGTTCTTGCTCAAGAAAGCCGATGGCTGCTTCCAGCAAGAGACGCCGCGCCTCATCCTCCTCACACATCGCCTCAAAGCCAGGCTCGAGCTTCAGTGCACGGATCAGCATAGGCAGCGACAAGCCCTGCCCCACCAGCGTGACAAGGATGACGGCGAAGGTCAGGAACAGGATCATGTTGCGCTGCGGCAAGGGGCTGCCGTCCGCGATGGTGTAGGGCAAGGAACTCGCGGCCGCCAACGCTACGACACCGCGCATGCCCGTCCAGCCGACAACGAAGACGGCGCGGGGCGAGGTGAGCGGGTATTCCTGCTTGAGCCACCGCGTGCGGATGAACCGCGACACGCGCGCGCCTGGATACACCCACAGCAGCCGCAACAGGGTCAACACGACGGAGACGGAAAGGCCGTAGATCACGAGGCGAACGCGACTGTACCCGCGAATCCCAGCCAGCACATAGGACAGCTGAAAGCCGATGAGCGCAAAGACGAGGCCGTTGAGCAGGAACTCCAGCGCATCCCACACCGCGAGGATCTGCAGGCGCGTGGCGGAGGAGAACAGCGTGGCGCTTCGGCGGCTGAGGAACAACCCGCAGACCACGACCGAGATAACGCCGGAAGCATGAAGCGCTTCCGCCGCGATGTAGGTCACATAGGCGGTGAGCACGGAAAGCACGATCTCGATCGGGCCATCGTCCACCAGGCGCTCCAGCCAGATGACGACCACACCGCATGCGAGCCCAACCAGGGTGCCTCCGCCGAGCAGCCAAAGGAACTCGCCGACGGCGCTGCCTACCGTGGGCGTGGAGCCGTTCACGATGAGGTTCACGCCGAACTGCAGCGCCAGCAAACCAGTGGCGTCGTTCAGCAGGCTCTCGCCTTCCAGGACGTCAACGATGGTTTGCGGCATACCGACACGCCGTGCAATCGAGGTGGCGGCGACGGCGTCGGTCGGGGAAACAATGGCGCCGAGCAGAAAGCCAAGGCGCCAGTCAAAGCCGGGGAGAAACCAGTGCGCGATCACGGCCACGCCGGCGGCGGTGAAGAACACCAGCCCCACTGCGAGCATGGCGATCGAGACGAGGTTGAAGCGGAACTCCCGCCACGAGGTGCCCCAGGCCGCGGCGTACAGCAGCGGCGGCAGGAAGACGAAGAAGACCAGGTCCGGCGGCAGCGGGATGTCGGGGATCTGCGGGATCAGTGAGCAGACCAGGCCCACGATGACCAGCAGGATGGGGTACGACGTCTTCAGCCGCTGCGCCAAGGCGGCCACAATGGCCACCATGGTCAGCAGGCCGAGCAGCGACAGCTCCAGCGGATGTACGCCGTTCATCGCTTTTCAGCTTACCGTGCAGACGGCTTACGCGTGAGAGGAGAAAGCTCAGTACTTGGGCAGGCTGGTGTCGATGCGCTCGGCCCAGGCGGTGATGCCGCCGGCGACGTTCTTCACGTTGGTGTACCCGGCTGCGTGAAGCTCCTTTGCGGCCGTCTGGCTGCGGCCGCCGCTCTTGCAGTGGATGAAGATCTCAGTGCCTTTGTCAGAGGGCAGTTCGCTGAGACGCTGGCCGACCTGGCCTACAGGAATCAACGGGGCGCCGAGGTTTACGATGGCGTACTCGTGCGGTTCGCGGACGTCGAGAATGAAGGGCTTCGTCGCTTCGCCCTTCTTGCTTTGATCCAGCCTAGCCTTGAGGTCTTCGACGGTGACCTGCGGGATACCTTCGACTACGTTTGCGTTCACGTCCATCACTCCATGTGAGCTGACTTCGAGCGGCCCAGTATTCGTGGGCGGTGCGATGCCGCAGAACTGATCGTAGTCGATGAGCTCCTGAATTTCGTGCGTTCCGCAGGCCGGGCAGTTGGGATTC
>CAXTBQ010000157.1:0-4248 GCA_964242065.1 uncultured Terriglobus sp.
GGGTATCCCGCGCGGTGCTCACCTACAGTAGCCATCCAGAGCTTGTGGGCGGCAGCGGTTCTGCCGGCTTTCAAGGCGCTACCTTGCGATCCGGCCAGCGTATCGACCTCGGCGACCTGGTCCGTGTGGATGCCGGCAGCGTCCTGCGCGTAGGCCATCTCAGCGGAAACGCTTTCGCGACTGAACCATTCATTCGTCTGGCGCTTCGTCCCGGTACAAACGTTGTCCTCACGTACACGATGACCCGTGCGCGTGGAACAGAAAGCCTGGATGACTTCGATCGCGTACAGGCGGCGATGCCGATTGCTTACGAGCGAGGCGATCGATCCCATTTCGAGAGCGGCAGCCACCAGGCTCTTGCAGCGTCCGGCAAGCTTCCCGGTGGTGGCGTTGCGGAACTGGCTCTCTACCGCGATCGCTACATGGATCCGACAGTTGCGGGCGCAGGTACATTGGCAGGGGAAGATCTGCATCAGGATGGACTCATAGCCGATCCCACGACGCGTACTTTCCGCGTGGGAGCGCGTTCCTACAGCAGCACAGGAGTACGCACGTCCATCCGGCAACCTCTCACCAGGACACTGGAGGCCGGTGCCGAGTTTTCGACGGGAACGGCGCTTCGCTCCGCGATTAAAGGCGAGCGCCTGCAAAGTTCAGTAGGTGCCTTGCAGCCGGTCGACAGCTATGTTGCGACGGCCTTTCTCGAAGGCAAGATCTTGGCGACAGGCACAGCCGTTCGTGCCTCCTACCGTTGGCAACCGAGCCGTACGCTCACGCAGGTAGACAGCTTCCGAACGGGTGAAATGCCGGCCTACTTTGCATGCTCCCTGCGTCAATCGCTGAGCGGCATTCGCGCGTTGCCACACGGTTTGGAGGCGGTTGTCGATCTGCAGAATCTGCTCGCAGAAGGGTATCAGCCTTTCCTCTCCAGCGATGGCCAAACACTGTACCTGGCTCAGACCCCGCGTACCCTGCAGGCTGGGTTGTCGTTCTCGTTCTAAGCCGAACCTATGCTATAGTTTGGGAGTGGTGGAACACCACGCTGGTTGCTGGAGTGCCCCCCCTCCGCTGTATCTGAGAGCTTCAGTGCAGTAGGCCAGTTTCGGACGCGTAGCTCAACTGGCAGAGCATTCGACTCTTAATCGACAGGTTGTAGGTTCGATTCCTACCGCGTCCACCATCGTCTTTCCTCTGCACAGTCTCTCGCTCTGACATCTCGCGCGATGCTTCGTCCTGAGCATCTTTGCCTTAGCCGGTGAACCTGACTGAGCCTTCTGCCCCCGCCTGACCTTCGCGTGCGATGCCAAGTGGTCCTGTCGGCAAATTGATTCGCCTACAATACCGTCATGCCGAAGAGGTCCGTCCGCACGCTGGTCCCGTCTGCACTGCTTGCGGCCTTGCTCGTGGTTGCACTCAACACCTGGTTTGCGGTGACGGAGATCCGGGCCCTCCTTGAAAATGAATCGTGGCTGGCTCACACATGGGAGGTCATCGGCCAGAACGAGCGTGTGGTGGCGGATGTGATCGCCGCCGAGTCTTCCGCACGTGGCTTCGTTCTGACTGGCAAGGACAGTCTTCTCGATAACTTCCAGGTTGTCGAGCGTGCTCTGCCGCAGGAAATCGATCTTCTGGGCACCTTGACTGCAGATAACCCCATCCAGCAGGCCAACGTGAGTGAGTTGCGCGCCAGCATCGCGCTTCGCTTGACCATGCTGCACCAGTTCATCGACGCTCGCCGCCAGCGCGGACTCGAAGCGGGCCAGGAACTTGCGATGAACGGTCGCGGATCGAACGAAATGGACAGGTTTCGAGCAATAAGCTCTCGATTTGATCGGGAGGAGAGACGCCTGCTCATTGACCGGAGCAGCGAAGCAAGGGCTTCCGGCACCCGTGCGCTCTTCGCCATAGCGCTTGCCTGCGTTCTGGACCTGTTGATGATTGCCCTTGTGACCTATTACTTCGTCGAGGAGCGCACCTTACGCATCGCTTCAGAAGAAGACGCGGAAAGGCTTGCCGTCGCACGAGCCGAGGCGGAGCAGAGCGCCGAACTGGTGCGTATTCTGAACGCGGACCTTGAGGGGAGAGTCAAAGAGCGTACCGCTGAACTCGAAGCGGCAAACCGTGAGTTGGAGGCCTTCAGCTACTCGGTTTCCCATGATCTGCGCGCACCGCTTCGTACCATCGACGGCTTTAGCCTGGCCTTGCAGGAAGACTATGCGGAAGCCGTCGACGCTGTAGGCCGTGATTACATCGGGCGCGTTCGAGCCGGCGTTCAGCGCATGGGTCAACTTATTGACTCCCTGCTCCAGTTGTCGCGCATCACGCGTGCCGATGTGTCGAGAGAGAAGCTCGATGTCGCCAAGCTGGCGACAAACGTGGCAGCCACACTGATGGAAGATAACGCGGAGCGGGTCCTCCTGTTTCGTATCACACCAGGCCCAATCGTGGAGGCAGACCCCAAGCTGGTGCAGGTTGCGCTTGAAAACCTGCTCGGAAACGCGGTCAAGTTTACGGGAAGAAAGGCTGCCGCGGAAATCGCTTTTGGGTGGGACGAACAAGAGTCGGCGTGGAAGGTGAGTGACAATGGGGCCGGGTTCGATATGCACTACGCCGGTAAGCTGTTCAATGCGTTCAATCGCTTGCATGGCGATAAGGATTTCAAGGGGTCCGGGATCGGCCTTGCCACCGTGGCAAGAGTCATCCGCAGGCACGGCGGCCGCATCTGGGCGCAAAGCGAAGTGGATCATGGCGCGACGTTCTGGTTTACGCTAGGATGACCGCATGGCCGAGGCAGCGCGCTTGATCCTACTTGTTGAAGACGATCCAGATCATGAGTTACTGACGATTCGCGCTCTGAAAAAGAGCAACATCGCCAACGACGTTCGTGTGGCACGCGATGGCGAGGAAGCCATCCATGCGCTGTTCGGAGAAAACTCGGTCCGGCCCCAACTGGTACTGCTCGATCTCAAGTTGCCGAAAGTTGAAGGTTTGGAAGTTCTGCGTAGAATCCGCGAGAGCGATAGTACTCGTATGCTGCCTGTGGTGGTGCTTACCTCGTCCGACGAGGAGCGGGATGTGGTTCGTAGCTACAAGCTGGGCGTCAACAGCTACATCCGCAAACCCGTCAACTTCAACGACTTTGCAGAAGCAACGCGACAGCTTGGTATGTACTGGCTGGTGTTGAACGAATGTCCTCCACTGAGCTAAACAAACGGCAGTTGCACCTGTTGCTCGTGGAAGACAACCAGGACGACGCGGCGTTGCTGGAACGCTACCTCCGTCGCAACGGTTTCGACCTGCGTTGCACCAGGGTGGAGACCGCTGCCGAGATGGAGACTGCGTTGGCGGGTGAGCAGCCCGACCTGGTCATCGCAGATTACAATCTGCCGAACTTTAGCGGACCGGAAGCTCTGCGGCTGGCGCGCAGTAGCGGCCACGATCTTCCCTTCATCATGATGTCTGGCGCGATCTCAGAGGAAACCGCGGTGGCCAGCATGCGCGCCGGTGCCCAGGACTACGTTACAAAGCAAAACCTGGTTCGACTCATCCCGGTGGTGGACAGGGAACTGCGCGAAGCCGCCACGCGCCGGTCACGGGTCGCTGCGGAGCGGGCGCTGGCGGTCAGCGAATCCCGGTTTCACGATCTGATTGATGCCATGCCGCTGGGCCTTCTCATCAGCGAGAGTTCAGGCCGCATCACGTACGCGAATGGCGCGGCACAGCGGCTGCTGGGTTTGCAGCAAAGCAGCCTGCTTGCTGCGGAAATCCCGCTCAGCGCCATCTGCGGAGCGCTTCAAACCGATCTCCCCGGACTGGAAGCACTTGCCAGTGCAGAGCCCTTCGAGGCGACCTGCACCACGGCCAACGGAGTTGCCGTGGATGTTCTGGTCGGCATCGCCTTCCTCTCCCGCAACCACCTGGACGAGCAAAGGGAACTGGCCGTCTTCATGGCAGATCTAAGTCACCAGAAACGCAGCGAGGAAGTGCTCAGGAGGACGGAGAAGCTGGCCGTGGCGGGCCGGCTCGCCGCGTCCATCGCGCATGAGATCAATAATCCCCTCGCGGCGATTACAAACTGCCTCTACCTCGTGCAGCAAACCACTATGGAGCCGACCGGCAGGTCCTACCTTGAGATCGCGCAGAAGGAGCTGGACAGGGTCGCGCAAATTACCGTTCAGACCTTGCGCTTTCATCGGCAATCCAGCCGCCCGGCGGCAACCAAGACAAGCGACCTGATCGAAACCGTGG
>CAXTBQ010000158.1:0-4048 GCA_964242065.1 uncultured Terriglobus sp.
GAGTTCATTCCCCCCTCAAAAGTAACGCGACACAAAACAGCGGGAGCACGGCAATCCGTGCCCCCTTTGCAAGTAGCAGCTTAGCCTTCGATGCCGTTCAGAATCTGGTCCTTGATGTCCTTGATCTTCTCGACGACACCGGTAGCCGTACCCATCGCCTGTTCCTTCTGACCAAAGGTGTCCGGACGGCCGAAGCCGAGGTTTGGCTCCTCGCCCAGGGGCTTTGCGATGAAAGTAGAGAACCGACCGTGGCCGTCGGGTGCCTGCCCACTGGTCCATGGCTGACCTGCCTGATTGCCGGGCTGGCCGTCCGTCGTCGTGATGAAGAAGTTATAGGCGAAGTCGCTGTTTTCCTTGCTCTGCGGGAAGCTGTTTGGAATAGGCAGGTGCGAAGGCCGAAGCTCTTCCAGCACGGCCAACCACTGCTGCTGGTGCATGGTGTCGCGCGCGATGTTGAACGAGAGCATGTCCTTCATGCCGGGGTCGTCTGTCATGTTGTACAGGCGCACGGCCAGTGCACGGCCTGTTGCTTCCGCCGCTACATTGCAATACATGTCTGCCGCGATGTTGCCGCTGGCATAGATGTGCGACATGTCGAACGGTACCCCGTCTGCGTTGGCCGGCAGAGCGGAAAGACCGGTGGAGAGGAACTGGCGGAAGTTCATGCCGCCCATCACCGCAGCCACAGCGGGGCTGCCGTTCACGGCTTCTTCCTGCAGTGACACCGGTGCGTTCTCAAGGTTGAGCGCGACCGCGGTAGCCAGCATCTCGATGTGCGAAATCTCCTCGGTGGCAGTGTTCAGCAGCATGTCGCGATACTTGACCGGACCACGCGCACCCCAGGCCTGGAAGAAGTACTGCATACAGACGCGGATCTCACCCTCAACGCCGCCGATGGCCTGCTGCAGTGCACGAGGAAAGATGGGGTTGGGCTTTTCGACTCTAACGGGATACTGCAGCTTCTTGTCGGTGTAGTACATAAATCTCCTTGGCAGGTACGAAAGGCTTGCTGATCCCGCCTTTCGCCCGTAGGAGAGTGGGCGTTGCGATGCCGTTGTGCTGAGAAGAGCGGTGGCGCGGTTTATGACCGGAAACAACCGGAAGTGGTACGGCCATCGACCTTGGTGCAACATGCTCCAGGAGACGCTGATGGACCTGCAAACGCAAACCTTCAGCTCGAGCGATTGCCGACGCAGTCAGGCTTCGCAAGGCGGACCTTCATTGGAATCGGAATTTCATGTCGCCCAGAACCAGGTTTTCGCGCGTTTTCTACGTCTAAATTCATGTTTCTGCACGCCTACTTTGCACCATGTGCGGGGCATTCGATCCGCGAAACTTGCAATGCGTGGCAAATGCTGCACAAGGAATGGTGCAGTTTGCGAATCGGCGTTCAGAGCGCAAAGTCTCAGTTCCGAAATGGAATCGACCCAGGCGCCCTCAGGCGAGGATTTTTTACCCCGGAGGCCAGGTCATCTGTCGTCCGCCCAGGATGTGCAGGTGGAGGTGGTCCACGGTCTTGCCGCCGTCCGCTCCGGTGTTCACCACGATGCGGAAGCCGTCGGGTAAAGGTTCCTCGGCGGCAACCTTGGCAGCGGTCATCATCAGGTGGCCCAGCAGGGCGGCATGCGACTCCATCGCGTGCGCGGCAGAGGCGATGTGCTCGCGCGGAATGACCAGCACGTGGGTGGGCGCCACCGGGTGCAGGTCGCGGAAGGCGACGCACTGGTCGTCCTGGTAGACGCGGGTCGACGGGATGGAGCCGGAGGCGATACGGCAGAAGATGCAGTCAGCGGCCATGCGCTCCAGTGTAGTCAGTCCAGGCGGACGACGTAGGGCAGGGCGTCCGGTTCTGCGGCACGGATGGTCGCGGCCATCTGCAGGGCGCGTGTACGCTCCAGCCCGGCCGGGTTGATGCGAACCCAATAGCCGGTAGGTCCCTGAAACTGGATGACCTTGGCGGGCGCCGGGTAGCGGCGCTGCAGGTCTATTTGAAGGTGGTAAGCGTTCTCGCGATCTTGGAATGCGCCGATCTGGACGCACCACTTGCCTGGCAGAGCAGCGGCGGCGCCCTGCTCCAGAACCTCGAATCGCACCTGCGCTACGCCCGCGCGGTACACGCCGGTGGCCTTGGCCGCGCCCAGCGACAAGTCGAGAACCCGGCCGTGGATGAACGGTCCGCGGTCGGTCACGCGTACGGTGGCGGCCTGGTTGGTCTGCAGGTTGGTCACCTGCAGCACGGTGCCCATGGGCAGGGTTCGGTGCGCCGCGGTCATCGCGTTCTGGTCGTAGATCTGGCCGTTGGCACCGGCGCGCTTGTCATACGGCGGCCCATACCAACTGGCAAGGCCGACCTCAGTGGAATCCAGCCTGCCCGTTGAGATTGCGTTGTCACTCACCGGCCCCAGAGGCACGGTCAAGGAAGGCGGCACGCGCCGTACAGGTGCACTGCTGCCGCGAGCCACGGCAGGCGGCGGCGATGCGCTGCGGCTGATCCGTGCCTTGTGGTGGCAGCCGGACAGCAGCAGAGCCGCGACGGCGGCAGTAGCAATGGCAACGCGAGCGACGCTGCTACTTGCGGTCATCCAGCCGTTTGGCAAGCGCCTGGAGTTGTTCTGACGCGATCTTCAGGGCAGAGGAGCTGTGCTTGCGCACGTCTGGCACCACCTCATCGTTCATGTAACGGATCAGCCGCTGAACTTCTTCCTCGGCGCGTTCCGCGGCGTCTTGTACCTTTGCGTTCCAGTCGGTCATGGCTTTTACCTCGTGTCTGCTGGTGAGGCTTAGACTCTAGTAGAGACGCAATTCAGCCATCGCCGGCCAAGGAACATTGGCGGTTCCCCGCTGATTAACACCGCTGCGGATGGCCCAAATCAGACGCCGTGCGTCGTGGAAGCGTGTTGCCACGTGCCGAAAAATGCAACTTACGCGCATAGAGGGGACTCCAATCGCTAACACTCAGCACCAGAGCGTGTGCCGCTCAGTTAAGGGATTCCATGTACCGTTCACTCGCTCTGTTTGCGGCATTTGCCGCGCCGGCAGCATTGTTTGCACAGGTTGCGCCTCCAGCCGACCCGCAGGTCCAGGTTGCAAGCTTGGATCCATCTCCCCTTGTTCCCGCCACCGATGCCGCAGCACTGCCGGACGCACCCACCGTAAGCTCGTCGCTCGCAGACTCCCTGGACCAAGCCGGGGTCGCCGCTGGCAAGGGCACGCCCAATACGTCCGTCGCGCCCAAGTACTCCGGCATCATCCTGCCCGGACAGACCACCAGCCGGCTTACCGGTGGCGAAAAGGTGATCTACGGCTTCAAGGACGCGTTCAGCCCGTTCTCGCTCGTCAGCGTTACGGTTTCCGCAGGCTGGTCGCACCTGATCGACTCTGCACCACACTACGGCACCAACTCCGAGGCGTTCGGGAAGCGGGAAGGCGTGGCCGCGCTGCGCAACGTGGAGCAGGCCCTGTTCTCAGACGCCGTCTTCGCGCCGGTCTTCCACGACGATCCACGTTATTACGAGCTGGGCCGTCAGCATAAGTTTGTCAACCGCGTAATCTACGCGGGCACACGCGTGGTGGTCACCCGCACAGACTCCGGACGCAACACGATCAACGCACCGCTGCTGCTGGGCTACGGGGCCACTGCCGGCATGAACAACCTGTACTACCCCGACCGTGACACCGGTGCCAAGAACAGCTTCCAGAGCTGGGCCACTTCCCTGGGCGGTGCGGCGCTGGGTATGGAAGTCAATGAGTTTCTGGACGACGCCCTCCGGATAGTGCATATGCGCAAATAGCTCCGGGCGTCATTGTGAGTCACGCGGGTCCGGCAGCATGTTGCCGGGCCCGTTCTGTTGCATAACGATCCTTGCTGTTCGCTGCACGCGGCAACCGTTCGCTGCGCAGTGTTGCCGTTCGGTTACAGCGTGCTGTGTGCCGGCGCGCTCGGCTGTACCCTTGCTTTGGCGTAAACCCCTGTAGACAAAGCAGGTTCGCGCGAAAAGATTGTAGCCGCGGAACCGGTTAGAGCGTCCTAATCTGACGGAACCGCACA
>CAXTBQ010000159.1:0-3948 GCA_964242065.1 uncultured Terriglobus sp.
GTACAGGACGACCCAGAGCGCAATCACGGCCAGCGGCACAGTGATGTAGGCCAGGATGCCAAAGTTGCCGGCCAGGTGCAGGTTGCCCATGGCGTCTTTGAAGTTCGGCTCAATCAGCCAGAACATATCGATTAAACGGGCAAACAGCATGAAGACGCAGAGCCAGACCATGCGCGAACGCGAGCGCTTGAAGTCGCGCGAAAGCAGGATCGTGAACGGGATCACCCAATGGCAGATCACGTCGATCATGCAAATCGCCCACCAGCCACCGTGGATCCGATGGAGGTACCAGGGAATCTCGTCCGGCAGGTTCCCTGACCAGATGATGAGGAACTCGGAAAAGGTCAGGTAGATGTTGAGCATCGTGAAGGCAAACGCGAGCTTGCCCAGGTCATGCTGCTCGGTGACGCGGAAGGTTGTCTTGAACGGCTCGAAGGGGGACAGCACAATGAGCGTCAGAATGCTGAGCGCCAGCACGGCATAACCCTGCGCCACCAGCAACTGCAAGCCATAGACCGAGGAATACCAGGTCACATCAAGCGACTTCAGGAAGACGATGACGAAGTCCGTCATTAGGATGACGTACAGCAGCACGGACGGCCCGGCCACATTCTCAAACACGGTACGCCAACGGTTGTAGCTGGGCATGGTGCCGCGCTGCGGGTCGGCTTCACGCTCCATCGACCATTTGTTCAGCAGCGTAATGACGCCGCCCATGAACGCGAACACAATCAGGAACTGCACAATCGCGCTGACCGGGCTCAGCATGGTGTGCTTCAGGTTCATGCAGATCTGCTGCTCTTGCGAGATGAGGCCCTGCTTGAAGGCATTCAGCGTCTGCTCCGGTGTGTGGAACGCCGCCCACAGGTACAGGTGCTTCATCAGGAACAGGACCGGCAACATCAGCAGGGCGACAAACCACCAGGTGCGGGTCATGGCTTCCAGCGGCCTGCGCAGGATCAGACCCCACTTGCCGCCGGAAAGGTACTGCACCATCAGGAACGCAAAGGCGCCGCCGACGAAGTTGAACGAGGTGAGCGTGCCCATCAGGTAGGCGCGCAGTACATGGTTGCGACCTTCGGACGTAAACAGGAAGACGAGCGAAAGCACACCGAAGAGCGCGGCGACGATCAGCGCGCGCGTGCGCCAAACTAGCACCACGTCCGGGGCCGTTAGGATAGACGGCAGCGTGCGCGGGCCATGGTGGTGCTCCATCGCCTGTCCGTGCGTGGGTCCCGCTCCGTAATACTCGAAATCGTGGGCCATCAGATGTGTCTTTCTCGTTGCTGAGTCATGGTTCGATCAACCGTCGGGTGGCGTGCGCTCATCGACCTGGTGCTCCGCCAATAGGTTGTCCGCCAATGGTGCTGCCGGAGTTATCGCCCGTGCCCGCCTGCGGAGCACCGCCGGAATTGCGCTGGCCCGAGTTCTGTGTGGCCGCCTGGGAGCCGTGCGCCATGGCGCCTGTAGGCGGAGTGTTGATCCCCTGGCCGGGAATCCCGTTGTCTTGCCCGTTGAGAGTGCCATACACCGCAGTTGAGGGCAGACTCCAGGGCTCGGCAAAGCCCGGGGGCATACCTTCTCCTTCCGCGATCGCGTGAAGGTCCTGCACATGCTGGCCGGAAGCCACATCACCCGACTTGGCTGCCTGACTGAGCTGCAACGCGCGCACATAGGCCACAATCGCCCAGCGATCTTCCGGCATGATCTGCGATCCATATTCGGGCATGGAGCCATAGCCGTTCGCGATGACCGAGTAGAAATGTCCGAGCGGCGCATTCCGGAGGCGGTCCGTATGGAAGTTGCCCGCTGGCCGGTAGCCGCGTTGCACAATCATGCCCAGCCCGTTGCCCACGCGCGAGTGGCAAGGCGTGCAGAACACGTTGTATCGTTCCTGGCCGCGCTCCATCAGGGCGGGGGTTAGATCGATTGGCAGGCCATCGCCTTCTTTGCCGCCCTCCACGCCGGTAGCAAAGTAAGAACCCTCTTCCGCCTGCGACCGCGCCACCGTATTTTCCACCTGCGGACGAGAGCTACGGCCATCCGCAAAAACAGTCGTGCCGCGCTGCGGAAAGATCTTTGGCTGGTTGTGCATGTCCTGACGACAGCCGGCGAGCAGCAATGCCGCACTCAGGCCGCCGAAAGCTGCGAAGTTGCGTAAAACGGCCATGCTGTTTCCTGTTCCCTGTTCCTTGTTCCCTGATCCCTGCATCAGTGATCGACCTCCACCACCGACGCCGGGGAAAACTGCTCCAAGAAAGTGCGCGTGTCTGTTGGCGAAAACTGCGGGTCAACCGCTTCCAGGCAAAGGAAGAATTTGTCCGTCGTGGCACCGTCGCGGAAGTTGGGCGCATTGAACAGCGGATGGTAGAGCTGTGGCAGGCCGTTTTGCGCGATCATGCCGAAGGCCGTGGAAAGGCCGGCAAACAGAATCGTCCACTCATACGCCGGGATGACAAACGCGGGCCAGCTGTACAACGGTGTGCCGCGAATATTGAGCGGATAGCCCCAGACGTTGATCCATGTTTCCAACAGCCAGCCGGTGGTCAAGCCCATCAGCCCGCCCAGCAGACACATCAGCGGAACGCGGGTTTTGTGAAACCGCAGCGCTTCCGCGGCTTCCTCCACGGGATACGGCGTGTAGCACTCCATGCGGCGGTAGCCCGCATGGTGGGCCTGCTCGGTGGCATACACCAGCTCACTGGGCGTATTGAATTCGGCCAACAGGCCGTACACTCCTTCGCGCGGCGGCATCAGACGGCCTCCTCAATGACGGTATCGGCCTTGGGCCCACCCGACCGGACCTTGGTCTGCGGCAGCATCATGCGTATTTCCGACATGGGCACCATCGGCGCCAAGCGGGCGAAGAGCAGGAACAGCGTGGTGAACAGGCCCCATGTGCCGATGAAGAGCATGTAATCCCACTTGGTGGCGCGATAGGTGCCCCAGCTTGAAGGCAGGTAGTCGCGATACAGGGAGGTGACGACGATGACGAAGCGCTCAAACCACATGCCGATGTTCACGACAAAACTGAGGAAGAAAAGGTAGCCCACGTTGACGCGCAGCTTGCGGAACCACAGCGTGCCGAGGGGGATCGCAATATTGGTCAGGATGAGGATCCAGTACGCCCAGCCCATGGGGCCGAACATGCGGTTCCACATCATAAAGAACTCCCAGTGCGAGGCCGAGTACCAACTCATGAAGACTTCCATGCCGTAGCCGTACGCCACGATGGAGCCGGTGGTCAGCATGACCTTGGCCATGTTGTCCAAGTGGCGCTCGGTGACCAGGTCTTCGAGGTGGTAAAACTTGCGGATCGGGATGGCCAGGGTAAGCACCATCGCAAAGCCGGAGTACACGGCACCGGCAACGAAGTAGGGCGGGAAGATGGTCGTATGCCAGCCCGCCATCGCCGCCACGGCGAAGTCGAAGGAGATGGTGGAGTGTACCGAAAGCACCAGCGGTGTAGAAAGCCCGGCCAGGAGCAACGAAGCCGACTCATACCGGATCCAGTGCCGTGTGGACCCGCGCCAGCCGAGCGAAAGAATGCCGTAGCAGTATTTGGCGAAGGGCAGCTTGGCACGGTCACGGAGCGTGCCGAAGTCCGGCACCATGCCGATGTACCAGAACACCACGGAGATGGTGGCGTAGGTCGAGACGGCAAATACGTCCCAGTCCAGAGGGCTGCGGAATTGCGGCCACACGTTCATCGTGTTTGGGTAGGGCAGCAGCCAATAGCCCAGCCACGGCCGCCCGATATGCAGCACCGGGAACATGCCCGCGCAGACGACGGCAAACATCGTCATCGCTTCCGCGAAGCGGTTGATGGAATTACGCCAGGTTTGCTTAAACAACAGCAGAATGGCCGAGATCAGCGTGCCGGCGTGGCCGATACCGATCCACCAGACGAAGTTGATGATGGCAAAGCCCCAGGCGCCCGGGATTGTG
>CAXTBQ010000160.1:0-1697 GCA_964242065.1 uncultured Terriglobus sp.
CTTCACCGGCGGAACATTGCGCACCTTCTCGACGGCCACCTCGGTCTGCTTCTTTCCGCCAGATCCACTCGTCCATGTAGCCGTACCCATAAGGTCGCCGTTGTAAGCCGCCGGACCTGAGGTCACCGTGAACGTCGCGCTCGCAGTCGCCCCCGGAGCTATGGGCTCTGTGAAAGTCTTCGAAGGCTGGGTCGAACCTCCGGCGCCCTGAGCAGCGGCGCTCCACTGCTTCTGCGGCATCGCCAGGCTCAGCTGCACGCCGGTCGCCGGGGCGTCCGTGGTGTTCGTAAAGGTCACCGTCACGTTCTGCGACGAACCCGCCGAGAACGTCTGCAGCCCCGGCGGCGTAGCAGTCGCCGACTCCGGCGCCAGACTTAGCCAGGCACATCGTAGCGCGCCGCCACGACGTTCGCCTGCACCAGCTTATCGGTAGCGTCCGTGGGGAAGGTGCCTGCAGCTGTCATCGCACCCTCGTAGAAGGTGCCCTGTGAGCCGACGCTGTTATCGCCGCCGTTGCCCAGCAGGATCGCCCCTTGCTTGCGCATGGGATCGTAGGTGGCATCGATACGCGGCCCATCGAACATTACCTGAAGATCGCCTCGTTGCGCATCACCGCCCATAGACGTCCAATGGTGCGGTTCGCCCTTGGCCATTGCGGTTGCAAAGCGCCACGTGATTTTCGGCAGGTTCACACAGAGCTTGGAACCATCAGGATTCACGCAGCCGACAAGATTGTTCTCCTGATCCGTCATGATCCACGGCCCTGTACCGGTCCCGTGAAACCACGGAGTGGAATCCCCGAAGTAGGTCGTTTCCATCGTGCCGTTATCGTCATCGCGGCTGTCAATCTCAGCGTTGCCGTAGTCGAAGCAGCAACCGGCGTTATAGTGCCGGCCGTTGATCACCCAATATTGACCCTCGGCCTGGTCATCTACCGCAGTGCCTTTCGCATCGTCGATGCGCAGGCCCATGCCGGGCTCGATGAAGACCCCGTAGGCCTTATGGCCCATGATCGTAATCGGCGCCATGTCCGCGAGCGGCAGGTTGTTCAAGCCGCCCATGGCCGGTCCGCTGAAGCCTCCGCGAGGCGCCTGCGTCAGGTGATTGTGTTTGGGCGATTGATCGTAGATCGTTGTGATCCAGCAGTAGGTGTTGGCACAGAATCTGTCCTGCGCAGCGGCATCGGCGTAGCCGCCGGCATCGCCTAGTGAGGCAGCACCCTGAACCACACCTATGTCCAGCGTCTTACCATCCGACTGCCGCAACACCTGGTAGAGCGGGCCGTTGTAGGAGGCATACAGCGCCCGCGTCGTGCTGTGAGCGGCTACACAGGGATCGCCGGCAGCCGCATAGATGTCACACGGTCCTTGCGAGCCTCAGCCTTCTGAGCGGGCGCGTGGGTGATGCCGATCAGCGTGTACATCCCTACCAACACAACTGCAAAGTGTCTCGTTCTCATGCCCATCCCGTATGCGTGTCCAGAACTTCTTCAGGTTGAACTGACGTGATCGGCTCCGGTCGGCTCGCCAGCAGCTATGCAGCCTCAATTCAGAAGCTGCTTTGCTGGAGAACTGCACGATAAGGCGGAGTGCGGCGGCGCCGAGGCTTTGAAAGTGATTGCCAAATCTTGATCGGTGATCATAGTAAACGCTTTTCATCATCGCAAGGACACGACTTTTTTACAGGCTGCGAAAGAA
>CAXTBQ010000160.1:1753-3682 GCA_964242065.1 uncultured Terriglobus sp.
AGCCGTACCCTCCAACTTTGCGGGTTGATCCCGCTGAGCTGTTACGAGTAGCTCCTCAAGGGAATTCGGCAGGAACATCGGCATTGCGCGTAGGATGCTCGACTATGAAGATCGCGACCTCACTGGTGATCGCAATGCTGCTACATGTAGCGTGCCTGTCCGCGCAGGCGCCTGGCCCACCCAATCCTGGGCGTGGATCGTACAGCAACGCCGACCAGGCAGCCCCGCTTCCAGGCCCCGAGGCGAAGCCACCTCTAAGTTCACCCGCTACCGCTCGCGTTCGCCTCAGTGGCAAGAAGCTCGCTGTGCAATACAGCTCGCCTAAAATGCGCGGACGGGCGATCATGGGCAGCCTTGTCCCTTACGGCAAAGTCTGGCGTACAGGAGCCGACGCGGCTACTACCTTCACAACCTCCGCGGACCTGATGATCGAAGGCACCCGCATTCCCGCAGGCACCTACTCTCTTTACACGCTGCCGGCTGAGCCTGACAGCGGAGAATTGTGGAAGCTCATCATCAACCGGCAGATCGGCCAATGGGGAACGGTGTACGACCCGGGCCGTGACCTCACCCGCCTGCCAATGCGCTCCTCACCGTTGGCCTCGCCACAGGAAGCGATGACGATCAGCTTCAAAAAGGTCGACGAGACCTCGGTCGAAATGCACGTCAAGTGGGCCACAGCGGACGAGTTCGTCACGATCACTCTTGCGCCTTGAATCCGGGTATATCGATGTCCTGCGAACGACCTGCCATGATCGTTCTGTACTCGCCTTGTCCGCCCAGAACCACCCTTCAGAACCACCCTATGCTGAGGGTCGAAAAAACTCCGAACGACAGAAAATAATCAGCCCTGCGTCAAAACACATCCGTGAACCCTGGGCTGTTCTCTTTAAGGGTGACGTTAACTAAGCGGCAACCGCAAAAAGCCTTGTTTTCGTTTCGTCTTGACATCTGCGGAATACCTGCCCTAAATTTGTCGACGCAAATAAAAGGGATCACTTGTACGGCGATGAGCACTCGCCGGCTCGAACAATAGGCAGCAGCGCTTTCTGTCTTGCGTCGGCTCCTTACGGGCGTCGACGACTGCAACCCCTTGCTCTTTATCCACCGCGTGTACATACCTGCAAAGTTTTTCGGAGGCTTATGCACCAGAGACTGGCTCGGATGTTCGTCTCGGCAACGTTGCTCCTTTTTGCATGTGGCGCTCATGCCCAAGAAAACGCGACCATCACCGGAACTGTGCTGGACCCCAGCGGCGCAGCTGTCCCGAATGCAACACTGACCATTCTCAATCCGGACACAAGCCAAACGAGGACAGCCCAAAGTAACTCCAGCGGACTGTATTCGTTTCCGAATCTCGGTGTCGGCAAATACAACCTCACCGTAAACTCTTCGGGCTTCCAGCGCTATGTCAAGAACGGCATTGTGGTCAATGTCGCCCAGAACCTCAAGGAAGACGTGAACCTCACCGTCGGCAGTGAAAGCCGTGAGGTCACCATCGAAGCCGACGCTCTGCAGGTGCAGACCGAGACCAGTGAGCTAAGCAATTTGATCAGCGGCCAACAGGTGCTGCAGCTCGCCACCAACGGCCGCAACGTCACAGCGCTGGCAGCCTTGGGCATGGGTGTGTCCCAGAACCTGCCCTCGTTTGCCGGGGTGAATGCCTTGACCTCTGCCAATGGCCTCAGCTTCAACGGCACGCGCAGCAGCCACAATGTGTACCTCCTCGACGGGGGCGAGTTGAACGACCGCGGCTGCGGTGGATGCTTCAGCTCCCTCCCTTCGCTCGATGCGCTCTCCGAGTTCCAAACTCTTTCCAGCAACTATGGACCGGATTACGGCGTCGGTTCCGGTGGCACTATCACCATGGTGCTCCGCTCAGGCACACGCGACTTCCACGGCGCTCTGTATGAATTTTTTCGGAACGAG
>CAXTBQ010000160.1:3692-3928 GCA_964242065.1 uncultured Terriglobus sp.
CCAATCTGGCCGGCCAGCGGCGGCCCAAGTTTCGCCTCAACATCCCGGGCGGCAACCTCGGTGGTCCCGTCTGGATCCCGCACCTCTACAACACCTCACGCGATAAAACGTTTTTCTTCGTCAACGAGGAATGGCGCAGACTGGTTCAGGGCAGTACACCGTCAACGGCCAACACGATCGCCGCCAACAACTTTCCTACGTTGGGCCAGGCGCTTACCTACACGCCTCCGTCCAAC
>CAXTBQ010000161.1:0-3834 GCA_964242065.1 uncultured Terriglobus sp.
GCCAGGAGTGTTTCTGCGCTTGGAGCGATCACTGGCCTGCTGGGAATGGAGAAGTTGCAAGCATGGATGCGCAACTCAAATCACGCTTGAGGCTGACATCACCCAGCGCATACTCGCCTACTCTGAGCTTCCTGTTTCGAGCGCGTTGAAGAGCAATTTAAATGTTCCGTGTGGCTGGCCACGAAACGTGACTTCCGGTCCATACAGTACGACGCTTCCCTTGCCTTGCTTGACGCGCACCACGGCCGAGGACTCGTTCAGGTATTCCTGCCCCCAGGCCCAGCCGCTGTCCAGCAGCTTGCCCTTGCCATACCACGCGACGGTTTCTAAGCCGCGTTGACGAGCGTCGGGCGCGGGACGGAAGGCCGGACTGCGGTCGAAGAACACATCGGCGCTTGCGGGCATGCCATAGGCCAGCGCTGTCGTGTTGTCCACCTGCACTCTCAGCAGCGATCCCGGGATGTAGAAACGTTCGCCGGGAACGGGCTGCTCCACACCTTTGTTCATCTCGACAACAGCGTTCGAAACCGGCAGGTTCATGGCTTTGTAAAGCGCTGCGGTGGAGGAGCCGATCGCAAGCACCGTCCCGCCGTTCTGCACAAACGTTTGCAGCTGCGGGATCGTCTTCTCCTGCGTGACGCGTCCCAGCCAGCTGCGGTATTGCTCAGGGATCTGGTTCGGCTGTGGCTGACGGCCGAAGGGGCCGCTGGGCGGCGTCAAGCTGACCGCGCCATCACTGAAGACGATCACGTCAAACTTGCTCTTGAGGTCGCCTGCGTCGAGCGTCTGCGGGTACACCACGGTGAACGGAAATTCGAACTGTTCAAACAAGAAGCGCAGCCAGCCTGAAGGCATCAGGCCGCCGTATTGATCCAAGAGCGCAATGCGTTGCGGCTGCAGGGCGATGCGTTCTCCCGCCGGCGCTTGCGCCACGCCCACAGCGCTGATGCCCAGTTGGGCCGACGCCGTGTCGAGAATGCCTTTGGAGACGGGTGTCGCGGGGATCCATAACGCCCCAGCGGCAAAGGACTTCCCTTCTGCCGTGGTGGGCTGCTTCAGCCAGAAGACGCTCTCATGCGCCTTGAGCAAGCGGTTGGTCAGGATGAAGGAGTCGTTGTAGCTGTGGCTGACCAGCCAGCCTTTGGGCTTTGCCGCACCAGTGACGGAGCCGGGGAGTGGCTTGGCCAGAGCGGTGGAACTTTCCTGTGCAATGCGCTGAAAGGGTCCTGTGAAGCCCTCCATAAGGCGGTCGTACACCACGCCCATTTGCATGGCCAACGTCCAGCCCGTCGCGTCATAAGGACGGTTCGGCGGGCCGCCAGGATAGGCAAAATCATTGGGATGATCCTGCGGCTCGAACATGTCAAGCACATGAGGCCGGAAGGCTTGCGCGCACATGACGACGTAGCTTCCCGCTGGATATTTCTTCGCCCCTACTGTAAAAGCTGCGGTTGCCTGTTCGACGATTACGCCGCTCTTCAAGAGAGCATTGACGAACTTCGTGGCGGTTGGAAAGTCCGGCTGGTCCGCAGGGAGAATGTACCCACGCGGATCGCGCAGAGCCGGGTCGTGCAGTACCTTAGCGTAGAGATCCGCAGCAACCGGACGACTCCCGGGGCCTGTGGGTCCGCCTCCCAAACCGCCGGGCTCCGCGGGACCTGCATCACCGCCGGCGCCGGGCGAAGTGCGTGCGGTGCCAGCACCGGGGACGGATGCTCCCGCCGCTCCGCGCGCGGTCGCAGTGGCAGTACCCGCTTCTGCCGGAGCAGCCGCGGGTGCGGGGCTCTTGGCTGCTGTTTCATTCAACACATCGATGCGCTTCGGAGTGATCGTCCATGAATCTGTGCTGCCGCGAGTGATCGAGTTCCTCCCCATGAGGTAGGTGTCGTAGAGCAGGTGCTCTTTTTCGCGTGAGGCATAGTCGAGCACAGCTCGATTATTCGTCAGCTCATAGTCAATCGACTGACGGTAGTGCCATAGCTGCGGTGCAACAGGAAACGGCAGATCGTTCGAAGCCAGTTGCCTTGCGGGTATCAGCGGCAGCTGCATGGGCGTGGGGCTGCCGATAATCTCAGTGAGCAGACCGATGGTGTTGTGGAAGTACGTGACCGTGCGTAGCCCACCGTTGTACCAAGTGGAGTAGTTCGCGCCGGAGCGCATGGTGGAGCCCGGCTTACCTTCCTCAATCAGCCGCTCGTGCATCGCGATGCCGACGGCTTCGATCTTGGCCGGTATCAGTGGGTCGTAGTGAAAATTAAACGGATCACGAAACGGAGGCATGAAGATGACGGTGCCCACCGGTCCGGTCTGGTGGTGGTTGTACATGATCTGCGGATACCACTCGCGAAACAGGATGCGCGAGATGTTGGTGGTCTCTGGCATGGCGTTCAGGTAGAAGTCGCGATTGTTATCGTGGCCGATGTAGTGATGCCACAACCTCGGTGTGCCGCCTGCAGGGCCTTCGGTGACGCGCTTCTCCGGCACGGGCTCGCGGTTGTACCAGTCCGCCACCAGGTCCATGCCATCCGGGTTGTCGAACGTGCAGAGCACGATGTCGTCGCGCAGCAGGCGCGTGATCTCCGGGTCGGTCGCGGAGTTCAGCATGTAGATGGTTTCGATTAGCTGCTGTGCGCCCACGGTCTCCGACGCATGCAGGCCGCCATCGATCCACACCACGGCACGGCCCTCTTCGGAAAGCGCATGGGCCTGCTCATCGGTGAGCCCTTCGGCATGCGAGAGCTTCGCGGCGATCTCCTTGTAGTGATCGAGCTTGGCAAGGTTCTCTGGCGACGAGAGGATCGCCATGTACTGATGCCGACCCTCTGCGGTAGGCCCGATGTCCACCAGTTTCATGCGATCGGATTCACCGGCGAGCTTCTGCAGGTAGGCCGTCTCCTGCACGTAGTTCACCATGCGGTAGTCGTCGCCAATGTTGAAGCCGAACTGCTGCAGGGGCGTGGTGATGGTGCGCGGAGCAGGCGCCTGAGCAGCCAGCAGGCTTGCGGGTGCTGAACATAAGAAAAGGGCCGCCCAACGCGGGACGGCACAGAAGTTTGTTCTACGAACGCGACGAAACGGCTCGTTCAGCGACATCGGGATTCTCCGCAGTACAAGTGGGTGAAACGAATGGCGAAGGGCTGCTGCTAGTACGTGCGACCCGGATAAATGGTTGCGAGTCCTCCGCAACCACTCGGCCGCGGCCTAGCTGGGGGCACCCTTCACGTCCTTCGGATCTTTGGACTCGGGTGCATCGGGCTTGCCTTCAATGATCGGCGGCACCGGCGTATCAGCCGTAAGCGGCGGACGGCGCTTGTGCCAATCAGTAGCTTGTTGGTAGGCATACGCAAGCGCCAGCACCTTGCCTTCGGTGAAGTGCGGGCCGGCGATCATAAGACCGATGGGCATGCCTGCCGTGGTGAAGCCACATGGCAAAGAGATGGCCGGGATGCCGAAGGAGTCGAACGGCCGTGTGTTGAAGCAGCCCCCGCCAGAGGTAAACCAATCGTAGATCTTGCCCGTGCCCGCATCGGGCGAAGCCGCGCTTTTGGTCTCCTGCGCGAGCGAGTCGTTGATCTTGGGAGCCAGCAAACGAGTAGTCGGCACTACAACGAGATCGAAGTCAGTGAACTTCGAATCGATCATGCGCCGGGTAAGCGCAAGCCTCTGTCGCGACTTCGCGGCCTCTGCTGCTGTGTTTACCTTTGCGCCGGGCGGAGGGTTCTCCATGCGCGCATAACGGGAGCGCGTCGTCGGCATGTAGTTCAAGCCATACTTTTCGATGAGCTCGTGATGGTAGAACTCCGCATCGCCGGTTCCATCGCCCGGCAAGCCATC
>CAXTBQ010000162.1:0-3639 GCA_964242065.1 uncultured Terriglobus sp.
AACAACCAACGCCTCGCCGTCATACTGCTCTATGCCTCGTGCATCGGCTTCGGCACCTACACGTCCAACCATTGGACCATCACGCAAACACTCGCCGGGCCCATGATGGCGGGGCGCTGGACCAGCGTACAAAACGGCATCGGCAACTTTTCCGGCATCCTTGCCTCGTGGCTCACCGGAGTCCTTGTCGATAGGCACGGTTCCTTCCGGCTCGCGTTTCTGGTCGCTGCCGGTGTGGCTCTGTTGGGCGCAGGCCTGTGGGGCTTTGTGGTCGGGCCTGTGCAGCAGGTTCCGTGGAGGAAAGATGATGCCATCTACGCCTAGTGAACTCCAGGAGCTGATAGACATCGCACACTCGATGTTTGCGCGTGGCTACAGCTTCGGTACAGCAGGCAACATCAGCCTTCGTTCCGGAGATCGTGTGTTCGCCACACCCACTGGATCTTCGTTCGGCACGCTTACCGTGGAAGGCCTCGCCGAGTGTGATCTACAAGGCGCTTCACTTGGGCCGAACAAACCCACCAAGGAGTTGCTCTTTCACCTCGCCGCGTATCGCGCTCGCCCCGAAAGCCAGGCGGTGGTCCATCTGCATTCCACCTATGCGACGGCTGTAGCCTCCATGCGCGATCTGGATGAGACCAACGGCCTGCCTGCGCTCACGGCCTACTATGCAATGCGTGTGCCGAGTCTGCCGGCGGTGCCATATTTTCCTCCCGGTGATCCGGAACTTGCCGACCATGTTGAGCGCCTGGCGAAGCAAACACCGGCGATGCTCATGCGCAATCATGGCTCGATCGCAATCGGAAGAACGCTGCAGGAAGCGGCGGCTCTGGCCGAGGAAATCGAACAAACCGCAAAGCTATACTTTCTGCTCGGAGAGCGCGCTCAGCCCTTACATCCTGAGCAGATTGCCGAGCTACGCCGGAGGTTTGCCTGATGCCCGTGTTCGTCGCCGCCGTTGCAGACGACGATACCGGCGCAACCGATCTCGCCGGCATGCTTACGGGTGCGGGCATGCGTGTTTCGCTCCTCCTCGATTCTGTTAGCGAAGCGCAGCTGAGCGCATGGAGCGTTGATTGCGATGCAATCGTTCTCGGCACTGCTTCACGTTCGATCGCGCCTCAGGAGGCTTACGAGAGAACGTCTGTTGCGGTCCGCTTGCTTCAGATGCTCCAGCCGCAACGTCTGGCGATCAAGTACTGCAGCACATTCGACTCCACGCCCGAGGGCAACATCGGGCCTTCGATTGAGGCAGCGATGGACATCACCGGAGAGCGGTTCACCGTGGCGCTCCCTGCTCTGCCCGCGCTCGGGCGCACAACCTACATGGGCTACCACTTTGTAGGTTTACAACTGCTGTCAGATTCAGTGCTGCGCCATCACCCCTTGAACCCCATGAGCAACCCGCACCTGCCGTCCCACCTGCAAACCCAGATGCAGCGGCGTGTCGGACTGGCAAGCTGGAAGACGAGCCGGCACGGACCTGTGGCACTGCGCGAAACCTTATACCGCCTAGAGCAAGAAGGCTTCGCTGTCGCTCTACTCGATTGCCTGGACGAAGATCACCTGCATAACATCTGCTCCGCAATTGACGACTTGCCTTTGATCACGGGAAGCGCTGCCTGGGCCATGGTGCTTCCGGCTTTGGGGAGCAAGCAAGGCCTTTGGCAACCATCGCTCGGCCGCAAGCTTCAGCGCGCCGAGGGCGGCAGTGGATTTCTGATCGTGAGTGGGAGTTGTTCGCAGGCCACCGCACAGCAGAACGCCTGGGCTGAACGCGAAGGCTTTGCTGTCTTTCATCTGGACGCCATTGAGCTTGCCAATGACAATCCTGCTAGCGACAGCATCGAGCAGGCAGTCGGGCTACTGGCCAAAGGCGATGTTTGCCTGCTCACGACCGACAGCTTGAACAGCCAAGAGCACGTGCATGCCTGGGCCGCTAGACAAGGTATGTCCTCCGTCGCGGCCGGAGAGCGCATCTCCAACAGCCTCGCTCGTACCGCACAAGCCATCATGGCGCGGGTGATGCCACAGAGTCTGATCCTTGCCGGCGGAGAAACGTCGAGCGCTCTCATGCGTGCGCTGGGTCTCGGTGGCTTGCGTGTTGGCCCCAACATCGAACCTGGCATTCCCGTTTGCGTTTCGCTCGCCAAGCCACATCTCGGCGTCGTGTTGAAGTCTGGTAACTTCGGCAGCATTGATTTCTATGGCCGCGCCCTCACTGCCCTACGTGAGCTCGCCACGGCTCCATCGCACAACAAAAAGGAGTCAGCATGAAACAAATCGTCTATGCCCTGCATACCGGGCCGGTGCTTGTAGAGCCATTAAAGCAGCTCTTTCCCGAGGTATTGCCGGACGTACGTCTTGTGAACATCGTCGATGATGGTCTGCTCACCGACGTGAGATCTGCCGGTGGACTGACACCCGCTCTGCGTCGGCGTGTGGTGGGCTATGGTCTTCTTGCGGAGGCTGCCGGCGCGAACGCGCTTCTGAACTGTTGCTCATCCGTGGGCGAAGCCGCCGATGCGCTCGCCATGCTGCTCTCGATTCCGGTAATCAAAATCGATGACCGTATGGCCTCTATCGCGGTCGCCCACGGCAGCCGAATCGGCGTGGTCGCGACAGTAGCCACAACGCTCGACCCCACCGAACGCCTGATCCACCGCAAAGCCTCGGCAGCCGGCAAGCCGGTCACCACGACACGCTATCTCGCTGACGCTGCCTTCGACGCCCTGCTGGCTGGCAACGCACAACAGCACGATGACCTGGTGAAAGCCTCGATACAGCAAGCTGCTGAGGCATGTGATGTCGTGGTTCTGGCTCAAGGCAGCATGGCGCGTTTGGTGCCGCAAATGTCCATCTCCAAGCCTCTTCTCTCCAGTCCGCGGCTTGGTATCGAAGCGCTTCGCGAGGTGCTTGGGCACGCATGAAGTTATCGGAAAAGAATGAAGCGCCCGGGATTCTCTGCGCAGGCAGCATCGTGCTGGACACACTCGTCCGCCCATTCACAAAGTCGCAATGGGGAACAACCACCTTCGTCGACTCCATTGAAACGCATGTAGGCGGGAACGGAGCCAATACCGCACGCGCGCTCGCAATCTTCGGCAATCGAGTGCGACTGCTCGGCACTGTGGGCAACGACGAGGCAGCGAGGTTCTGCCTCGCGGCGCTCAAAAAGTGCGGTGTTCAGGTGGATGGGCTCGAAACGACTGAGTCGCCCAATGCCGCCAGTGTGGTGCTCATCCATCCAGAAGGGGACCGGCAATTTCTGCATCGCCTCGGATCGAGCGAAGAAGCCTTTCGCACACTTCCCGACTTTACTGACCACGTGGCGAACGGCATTCATCACTTTCATTTGGCCAGTCTCTTTGTTTTGCCACACCTGCGCAGCAACGCGCCGGAGCTATTGCGGCTTGCTCGTGCAGCGGGATTGTCTACATCGCTCGACACCAACTGGGATGCGCGAGGCGAGTGGCTCAAGGTGCTGGAACCCTGCTTGCCCCACGCGGACATTCTCTTCCTGAACGAAGATGAATCGCACATGCTGACGAGAACCAAAGACCCAGGCGAAGCCGCTGCATTCTTACAGGGTCGCGGCGCCGCCCTGGTAGTCCAGAAGCTTAGCAAGGAGGGTTGCAC
>CAXTBQ010000163.1:0-3544 GCA_964242065.1 uncultured Terriglobus sp.
CTCGTATGTGTTTGCCTACGCAATGGATCTGCCCAAAGGTGCAACGACGCTTACGCTACCTGCCAGTCCTGGCGTACGCGTGTTTGCCGTCTCCGTCTCCCACGGACCGCCGAACGTCGAGGTCGCACAGCCCTTGTTCGACACGCTGAAGCATGAGCAGCCACCGGCTTCCAACCTTCCGTAAGACGAAGGTTGGAAGCCCTTGCTCAACCCGAGTCATACGGGATTAAGCAAGCACACGCTTCTACTTGTAAAGGCTCTTGAAGAGTCGATCCGTCAACAAAAAGCAGTCGCAGGAAGCGTCCTCGAGGGCGGACCGGTCCACGATGCGAATTTTGCCGCGGCGGTACTCGATGATGCCGCTGTGCTGCAAGGCGCCGGCCGCGATCGTCACCGTCGTACGACGCGTGCCCAGCATGTCTGCTAGGAACTCCTGGGTGAGCTGTATGGAAGAGCTATCGACCCTGGTCGCCACCATTAGCAGCCAACGTGCCAGCCGTTCTTCCACCTCATGGAGCCGGTTGCACGCGGAAAGCTGCGCTGTAATCAGGGCTTCGTACTGCACATACCGCAGTACCAAATTGCGCAAACGCTCGTTTTGCTGAAACTCCTGCTGAAAGCGGGCAAACTCCATGCGCAGGGCAGTGCCCTCCATCTGTATGAAGCAGCGGGTGTCCCCCGTTTGCGGTCCGAGCAGATGCAGCGCTTCTGGAAAGCCATCACGCCCGGTGATGCCGATTTCCACCGCTTCGCCCAACGCGGTCACCGTGACCTGCGAGGCCAGGCCGGAGGTGAGAAAATGCACATACCGCGGCGGCTCGGCAATGTCGAACAGCGAAGTGCGCAGCGGAAGCGCTACCGGCTGCAGGTAAGTCATGAGCACTGACTTATCAGCCGGGGAAAGCATTTCTAGAAGACGATTGGTCAGCGGTGGGGTCAACGGTAGCCGTCCTTAGTGCAATTCGCAAGGACTCACTACCAAAGTTGTGGAAGGAAGGGCTGCGCCGCAGCATTTTGCTACGCAGTTCTAACCATATAGAGCCAGAGCACGGCCTAATGTGCGGTAGCAGACATTGACACGCGATTTGAGGTGCACTGTGTGCATATGCTTGAAAGTCTCATGCTTTGCAAGCAAACAGGCGCCCACAGGCACTTGAGAACGACGCAAGGGTCGGCTATAACTTCTGTGCACCGAAACAGCCGCAGGATACGCTGCGAGATTGCCCCAGTTGAGCCGTACCGGAGAAAAGCATGCGCCGTTCCTTGTTTGTGATCCTCACTGCCGTCGTATGCCTGTTCAGCGTGGGCTCGCTTCCAGCGCAGACCGCCATTCCCTCCGGGCACATCCGCATTCACTACCATCGCACCGACGCGGTCTACACCGGCTGGACGGTCTACGCTTTCGGCGACACGACCGAAGACCAGGGCAACTTCGGCGGCGGTACCGTTCAGATCTCCGGGGCCGACAGCTTTGGGGTGTACTTCGACGTGGGTGTGACGGCTGGTGCGAAGAACGTCGGCATCATCGTTCATAACGGCGGGAATAAAGACCCCGGTCCTGATGAATTCGTGAACCCCTCGACGCAGGGCAATGAGTTTTGGCAACTCACCGGCGTCACGGGCCTGTTCACCTCGCAGCCGCCGACGGGTAGCCAGAAGAACCCCAACCTGCCCGCGAACACAGCGCGTGTTCACTTTTACCGGCCTGATGGCGTGTATGCGAATTGGACGGTTTATGCCTTCAACGACACGACCGCGGACACCGGCAACTACGGTGGTGGGCCCATCCAAGTAACGGGCTCCGACAGCTATGGTGTGTACTTTGACGTGCCGCTCAAGCCCGGAGGTCAAGACCTCGGCTTTATCGTGCACAACATCAGCACCGGCACAAAGAACACGCCGGCGGACCTTCACCTCAACATCGCCCTCTACAACGAGGTCTGGATCATCTCCGGCGACCCCACCGTGTACCTTACGCAGCCCTCCGCGGCGGACCTGCTCAACGCGGGCTTCCTCAAGCTGCAGGCCTTCTGGATCGATCGCTCCACGGTGCTCATCCAGTCCGGCTACGCGCAGAGCGGCGCCAAGTATGAGCTGATCAGCGACGGCGGCGCCGCCCTCAAGCTCACCTCCACTGGCATCACCGGAGGCGTGCACGTTCCACTCACCGCGGGCGGGTCGCCCACCGCAGAGCAGATCGCGCGGTTTCCGCAGCTGGCTACGGGGTACACCGTGCTTACGCTGCCAGCGAACCTTCAACCCGCGACCTACCTTGGCTTGGTGCAGGGCCAGCTTGCGGTCTCAGTCGTGAGCAGCAATGGCAACCTGCACTACGCCACCGGCGTGCAGGATGCGGGTGTGCTCGATGATCTCTACGCCTACAAGGGCAAGCTCGGCGCCATTTTCCGCCATAGCCGCAATGGGTCGGAGTTCCGCGAGTTTGCGAACGAGCCCGAAGGCGACATCCGCATCAAGGTGTGGGCGCCCACGGCGCAGACAATGAAGCTGCAGCTCTTTGAAGCAGCAATCGATACGGCTCCTCAGTCCACGCTGAAGATGCATGAGCATAACGGGCTGTGGGTGGCCACGCTGCCCGGCACGTGGACCGGGAAGTACTACCTGTTGGACGAGACGGTCTACTCTTCGCAGAAGCGCGCCATCACCGAGCACATCGTGACCGATCCTTACTCGGCCGACCTGTCGGTGAACGCGACTAAGACGCGCCTCACCGACTTCGACGCGGACTCGACCAAGCCTAACGGCTGGGATGAGGACCGTGCTCCGGCTTTGGCACGTATCAGCGATCTCAGCATTTATGAGCTGCACGTGCGCGACTTTTCGGTGGGTGATAGCACAGTCCCTGCCGCTCATCGCGGCACGTATCTGGCTTTTACGGACACGAACTCCGATGGCATGAAGCATCTGCGCAAACTGGCCAACGCCGGTCTGAAGGCCGTTCATCTGCTGCCCACCTTCGACTTCAACAGCGTGAACGAGGACAAGTCCACCTGGGCCACCACGCCCGACCTCAGCGGCTTTGCTCCCGATAGCACGCAGCAGCAGGCCGCCGTGGCTGCTGTGCAAAGCAAGGACGCCTACAACTGGGGCTATGATCCGAACCACTACCTTGCCGTGGACGGTGCGTTTGCTGTGGATCCGGACAAGCGTGTACGCGAGTACCGGCGCATGGTCATGGGCCTGCACGGGGCCGGTCTGCGCGTGATTCAGGATGTCGTGTTCAACCACACTAGCGGCTTCGGTGAGGTGTCGAACGCGATCCTCGATCAGGTCGTGCCTAACTACTACAATCGCCTCGATCCGGACGGCAGTCTTTACACCGCCTCATGCTGCGCGGACACCGCCACCGAACACGTGATGATGGGCAAGCTGCAGCAGGATGCTGTGCTTTGGAATGCCGAGCAGTACAAGATCGATGGCTTCCGCTTCGACATCATGAGCTTCACGTTCGTCAGCAATCTGCAGGGGATTCAGAAAGCATTGCGCAAGCTTACGCTGGCCGACGATGGCATCGACGGCTCCAAGA
>CAXTBQ010000164.1:0-3395 GCA_964242065.1 uncultured Terriglobus sp.
GGTTGCCGCCCACCTCCACTTCGTTCAGCGAAGGCACGCTGGTCACCACACAGTTGCCATATTCCAGCTTCAGGTGCTCGGCCTCTTCCGTGCTCACGTGCAGGCCTACCGCAAGATCGTTGGTGAAGTGGTCACCGCCAATGGGCAGCACGGCCGTGTGCGCGATGGATCCTTCAAAGAACACCACCAGTTCCGTAGTGCTGGCACCAATGTCTGCGATACACACGCCCAGTTCGCGCTCGTCGGCGCTCAGGACAGATTCGGCCGAGGCAATGCCCTCGTACACCGTATCCACCACTTCCAGGCCCGCGCGATTGGCGCACGTGATCACGCTTTGCGCCACACCGCCGCTGCAGGTGGAGAGGTGCAGGTTCACTTCCAGCTTGGTGCCCACCATGCCGATTGGATCGTGGATGCCGGCCTGGTCGTCCAGGATGAATTCCTGCGGCAATAGGTGCAGAATCTCGCGATCCGCTGGCAGCGCCACGGAGCGGGCGCGATCCACTGCGGCGCGCACTTCCTCGCGGGTAATCTCCCGCATGCGGCTGCCCATGGAAATGCCGCCGCGCGAGTTAATGCCTCGCACATGCGTGCCGCCAACCCCAACCACCGCGGTCTCAATGCCCATCTTCGTCAGACGCTCGGCGGTCAACGCAGCCTGGTTGATCGCATCTGCCGCCGGTCCCAACTCCGCGATGAGGCCCTTGCGCATGCCCTTGGCCTTCTCGATGCCGTGGCCGCGGTAGCGCAGCACACCGTCCTGCACCTCAGCCACCAGTACGCAGCACTTTGCGCTACCGGCATCCAGCACCGTGATCAGGTTGTCATTGGTTTTCTCCACGGGAGACGCACCGCCTGCGATGGATGATACTGCGAACCACGCACCTTCACCCCGGCGGAAAGCGGTCGAGGTGCAAGACTTGGTTCATCGCGGAACACGTTGGTTCCCATGTCTCCCAGTGACATGGAACAGGTTCATTGGCCCGTCTCAATCTCACGTCACAGAAGCGAGACGGGGGCACCCACTCCGTCGCGCCGCACGAACAGTGAGTCCCTCCACTCTGCTTGGCTCCAGTCGGGATGGCAAATATGTGGCGAGTTCGCGGTGCGGAACAATTTATCCGCAGGACAAGTGTTACCTGTTGGCCTGAACGTCGCGCAGCTTCTGGCGCTTTGCCATCCACGCCTTGATCGCCTCTACCCGCTTCTTCGTCGCGACGTCTTTCGGGCTGGGAGCAGACGTAGCCTTCGGCGAAGCTTGGTGCCGAGCGGTGGCAGAGGTGCTCCCCGCGGCCAATGGCTTCGGGTTGACGGCAGGGAACGGCTTGGAACCGGCAAGCGCCAGCGGCCTCGCGGTTGCCATTGCCGAATCGGTCACCGCGGCAGCCGTTGTAGGGGTCACCGTGGAGTCCTTGGGAGGCATCTGTAACACCACCTGCCGTTCGTACCGCATGTCCACGCCGCTCAGCCGCGGGTACTGCGTGCGCCACTCCATCACGTGCTCCTGGAACTTGTGAAAGCGATCCAGAAAGTTCTCCGTGCCAAAGTGCACAAGGATTTCGCGTCCGCTGTCTGGTATCAGGGCCTTTACATCTTCAGGGTCCGACAGGTCCACTTCGCTCAGTTGTGCTGAAGTGCTTTTGCCATCAGAATCCAGGTTCTTGACGAAAGCGGTGAACAGCCTCATGCGTTCCGCACGGTCCGCGGCGCTCTGCTTTGCGTTCAGCCCGGTCACGACGGGGAACGAGTAACCCGCGTTGCCCGGCAAGTCTGGCGGAATGTCCAGCAGCACGCCGTTCGCATCGGCCAGTCCAATGGTGCCGCCCTGGCGCACAAAGGCCACCGGCACGCGCTCCACCACGTCCACACGCAGCCGATTGGGTAGCAGCCGCATGACTGTGGCACGTTCCACCCAGGGCATCGCTTCCAACTGAACCCGGCGCTGCTCCATGGGCACCCGGAAGATGTTGCGGTCCACATCTTCGCCAAACACGCTCAGCATCTGGGCGCGGGTCAGGTGTGCATTGCCAGTAACAGAGATGTACTGCGACGCCGGAATCAGGAAGTTGGGGCTGGTGGTCAGGTACCGTTGCGCTGTAAAGGCTGCCGCACCGGCAGCGGCCACAAAGAACAGCGCACCCAGGGCCACGGCAATGCGCCCGGTGCGCGACTGCGGGATCAGCCCGCGGCGGATCCGCCGGTTGCGGCCGCTTGCCCGCAAAAAGGCTTCCGTGTCGGCATCATCGGCGAAGTCGTCCACCAGCTCACGGCGCGGACGCAGCGGATCCGTCAGCGGACGGCGTATTTCGGCTGCACCTGCAGGGCGCACAGGGTCCACGTCCTCGGCAAGCGCCGCCGCGGATCCCATTCCGCCACTTTCTTTCAACTTCCGCATGCCTGAGCCGGGCCGCGGAGAATCGCCTGCCGCCATACTATCCCGTACCACCGTCGCGCGAACAACGCTGTGTGTACCGGTGTACCAGCTCCGGTAACGACGCTTCCCAAGCCGGTGTAGCACCAGGTCCCTTTGCTTTCGTAGCTCTCAGGCTTCAACTCTGCTCTTCAGCGGCTCTTAGTCACCACGATCCGGGCGGCGCTCAGCCGGCGCAAGTACGTCCCGAACTACTTGGAAGCTCCTGCCCCTCCATGGGTCGCGACCAGTTCTCACGGCAAATACAATGAGACAACGGCAACAAGCAGCATCCTCTAAACGCGGAGACAAGGAACCGAGTGGCTGTCCGGTTGAAAGATATTGCCGCGGACCTTGGTGTTTCAGCGGTTACCGTGTCGAAGGTGCTGCGCGGCAAGCAGGATGTGGGCGAGGAAACCCGTCAGCGCGTGCTGCAGCGCATCCGCGAGGTGAACTACCAGCCCAACCTGCTGGCACGCGGCCTGGCCAGCGGCAAGAGCCAGACCATCGGCCTGATTGTGCCGGACCTGTTGCATACCTTTTTCGCCGAGTTTGCCAAGGGGCTGAAGGCCGGGCTGCGCAAGCGCGGTTATCAACTCATCCTGGCCAGTGCCGAAGAAGAGCCGGAACTGGAGCGCGAGGAAATCGACACGCTGCTAGCGCGCGGCGTGGACGCGCTGCTGCTGGCCACATGCCAGCCGGAGGAAGACGCGCTGGCGAGCATCGCCGAGATCAGCGTGCCGTGCGTCCTGGTCGATCGTGCGCTGCCTGCCGCCGAACGGCCTTTCGTGGGAACGGACGACATCGCGGCAGGTCGCCTGGCAACGGAAAACCTGCTCGGGCTGGGCCGCAGACGCATCGCGCACATCGCGGGCGAGGGTTTTAGCACCGGACGCGACCGCTTACAAGGCTATCGTGGAGCGCTGACGGCTGCCGGTCTCGAAGCCAGGCCGGAGTGGGTGATATGCCGTTCGCGGCTGGAGGA
>CAXTBQ010000165.1:0-2487 GCA_964242065.1 uncultured Terriglobus sp.
CATGCACATGATCGCGCCCGTGAGGGCCGGCACCGACAGCGTGGTACCGGTCGCGAACAGCATCCACACGATGCCGGCGAGCGCGACCGGGAGAGCCAGCACGATCACGGCGGGATCGAGCCAGGACTGGAAGTTCACGACGATGAGCAGATACACAAGCACGATCGAAAACAGCAGCCCATAGATCAGCCCGCTATACGAGCTGCGCATGGTGTCCACCTGGCCGCGCATCTGGATGAAGTTGCCGCGTGCAAGGGACCCGCGGTTCGCGTTGACGATGCGCTCCACCTGGCGCGCTACCGAGCCCAGATCGCGGTCCTGCACGTTTGCATAAAGATCGAGTGTGCGGCGCAGGTTGTAATGGCTAACGACTGGCACTTCCGCGGAGCGCGCAAATGTGGCAACATCCGCGAGGATCTCAGGCTTGGCCGCGTTGGCTGAGGTCATCGGGATATTCTGCAGGTCCTGCAACGATTGGATCTTGTACTGCGGCGTTTCCATCACGATGGGGTAGGACACGCCATTGCGGTAGTTGAGGAAAAACATGGGCGACAGCTGCGACGATCCTGACAGGATGTTCAGCACCGAGGATCCCACATCGCGCACCGTATACCCGCCCTGCTGCGCTTTGGTGCGGTCCACATCAAGGTTGAGCACGGGGTAGTCGTCTGGCTGCTGCAGGCGAAGATCGACCAGCCCCGGTACCTGCCGCAGCTGTTGCAGAATTTTGTCGGCCACCTTGCGATTGCCGGCGTTATCGGCGCCATCAATCTGCACATCGATGGGCGCGGGCAAGCCGAAGTTCAGAATTTGCGTAACGATGTCCGACGGCAGGAAGTAGAACGTCGTACCAGGGAAGTCGCGCGGCAGGGTTTGCCGGAGCGAACGCACGAAGTCGGCTGTAGGCTGATGGTCTTCCTTGAGTGACACCAGAATGTCAGCATCCGCCGCACCGAACAGGCCGCTGGTCGCGTGCTGCGTGTTCAGCACGGAGTAGGGCAGCCCGATGTTGTCGAGGATGTTGTCCATCTGGTCTTTGGGGACCGACTCACGGATAGACTGCTCGACCAGATCGCACAGGCGTGCGGTCTCCTCAATGCGCGTGCCGGTCTTGGCGCGCACATGAAGAATGAACGAGCCGTTGTCGGTCGCCGGAAAGAAGTTTTGACCCAGAAACGGAATCAGTAGCAGGGTAAGCCACCAGCCGCTCGAGCAGAGCTGCATAGCCGCTGCGTACCTTCTCAAAGGCTCTTTCAAAAGCCCGTTGCAGCCGTGCCAGCGGATTGCGCGATAAAGGCGCGCCGTGATCATGCGCCTTCAACAGGTACATAGCCAGAGTGGGCACAAGCGTCCGCGAAAGAACGTAAGAGGCCAGCATCGCGAACACCACGGCTTCGGCCAGCGGCACAAAAAGATAACGCGCCACGCCGGCGAGAAAGAACATCGGCAGGAACACGATGCAGATGCAAAGCGTGGACACGAGCGCGGGAACGGAGATTTGCGCCGCGCCTTCCAGGATCGCGTTGCGGAGATCATGACCTTCTTCAAGGTAGCGCTCGATGTTTTCAATCGTGACCGTCGCGTCGTCGACCAGGATGCCTACGGCGAGCGCCAGACCGCCCAGCGTCATTATGTTGATGGTCTGCCCCAGCAAGCTGAGCACAATGATCGAGGTCAGGATCGAGAGCGGGATGGACACCGCGATGATCAGCGTAGATCGCCACGAACCAAGGAAGAGCAGGATCATCAGGCCAGTCAATGCGGCGGCGATCACAGCTTCGCGCACCACGCCGTTCACCGAGCCACGCACAAACGTGGCCTGGTTGCCGATGGGAGTAATCGTCAACGCAGAAGGCAGCGACGCCTTCACCCTCGGCAGCCTGTCCAGCACGCCATGAACGACGTCCAGCGTGGAAGCATCCCCGGACTTGAGCAGCGAAAGCAGCACGCCGCGGCGGCCATCCTGGCGCACGATGTTGGTTTGCGGAATACTGCCGTCGGCCACTGTGGCGACGTCACGCACATACACCATCGCGCCGTTCACCTGGCGGATGGGCAAGTCCGCCAAACCCTCCACGGTCGTCGGGCTGCTGTTCAGACGCACGTCGTACTCGGCCGAGCCAATTTTGGCCGTACCGCCGGGCTCCACGACATTCTGCTGCGCCATCGCGTTCAGCACATCCACGGGCGACATGTGCTTGGCCTGCAGCAGACGTGGATCGAGGTTGATCATGACCGAGCGCTGTTTGCCGCCATAGGCGTTAGGCATCACAGCACCGTTGATGGAAACAAGTTGGGGCCGCACAAAGTTCGCGCCGTAGTCGTTCAGCTGCTGCTCGGAAAGACCCTGTCCTGACAGCCCAAGCTGCAGGATGGGTACGCTTGTAGCTGAGAAGTTGATGATCTGCGGGGGGAGAATACCTGGTGGCAGCTGCTTCAGCTGATAGTTCGAAGCGGCGGAAATCTGCGAGTTGGCGCGGTCTACCG
>CAXTBQ010000165.1:2497-3052 GCA_964242065.1 uncultured Terriglobus sp.
GTACACCTTGATGATGGCCGCACCGTTCAGGGTTGTGGACTCGATGTGCTCGACATTGTCCACCAGCGTGGTCATCGCCTTTTCAAACGGTGTGGTCAGCCGGCCCTCCAACTCATCGGGGCTAACACCGGTGTAGGACCACGCGACCGAAATCACTGGGATGTTGATGGAAGGAAAGATGTCCGTGGGCGTGCGCAGAATCACCACCGGCGCCGCGATCAGGATAAGGATCGCCAGCACAATGAAGGTGTAGGGGCGGTTCAGCGCGAGCCGGACGATCCACATAGGTCCTCCTGCAAAAATGAAATTCGCTTCACTCCATCATAGAGGCAGCTTGGGTTTCGCAGTGATTGCTGGCTCGTTGTGGCTGGAAATCAGTAAAATCGTGGCGATGAGACAGCCCTCTTTTATGCACCAACCTTCGATCTGGCGTCGGCAAACATTGAACTGCCTTCTTGCCGTTTCCGTGATCTGCTCCCCTGTGCTGAACAGCGCCGCGGCTTCTGCGGAGCAGGCCAAGCCGGCCATTGCCGCCACCGCTCCCGGGCAGCCATT
>CAXTBQ010000165.1:3062-3291 GCA_964242065.1 uncultured Terriglobus sp.
AGATGGTCACGATGCCGGGGTGGGAAAGCGCGCCGGCGGAACGCGCTTCGCGAACGGCGTGGTGATCTTCGCCGTCATGGTGGACACGTCCGGGTACTCCACCGCGGTGCAGGGCAAGTATCAGTTCTACTTCGTGACGGAAACCGACGTACGCTTCGGCGGCCAGACGCTTCACCCGGGAGCTTATGGCGCGGGCTTTGTTGAAGGCGATCGCTTCGTAGTGATGGAC
>CAXTBQ010000166.1:0-3034 GCA_964242065.1 uncultured Terriglobus sp.
CCCGGCGCCGCTCACCCGCGCGCAGTGCCAGGCGGCGGCGCAGTTCATCGTCGGCAATCTGACCGCGGTCGGCCGCAATTTGAAGCAGGACATCTTCTTCCCCAAGCTCGACTACCAGCTGAACGACAAGAACCACATCAGCGCGCAGTTCAACTTCGAGAATTTTCATCAGCCCAACGGCTACAACTCCGCTCTCACGGCTAACAATAGCTCCTCCTCGCAGAACGGCACGCTGAACTTCCACGAGCGCATCTTCATTGCCAACTGGGAGAGCTCACTCTCGTCCCACACGGCAAACGCCATGCACTTTCAGTGGTCGCGGGATCTGGAAACCGCGACGGCCAACGGCCCCGGGCCTGCTGTCACGATCAGTGGCCTGTTTCAGTATGGCGAAAGCCTGGCCCTGCCCCGCGGCGCTTTCCCCGACGAGCATCGTTGGGAGATCGCGGATGTGTACTCGCTTTCGCATGGCCGCCACACCGCCAAAGTTGGCGCGGATCTGAACTTCATTCACGAGCAGCTAGCGAATCTTTTCCAGGGCAACGGCAATTACACCTACGGCAGCTTTGCCAACTGGGTGCAGGACATGTACGGCGTGAACGGCGCGAAGCATTACTCAACGTTCATCCAGGTGACCGATCCCATCACGCACATCGGTGCGGATGACTTCTGGAACAAGAACCTTGGTGCGTTTGCCGAAGACAGCTGGAAGCTCACACAGGGCCTGACGGTGAACGCCGGCATTCGCTACGATGTGCAGCTGGTGCCGCAGCCGCCGCAGCCCTACACGGTTAGCTACAACGGCCAGCCCAGCCCGCTCGGCAACTACTACACCAACACCATCCACATCAACTACAAGATGTTTCAGCCGCGCGTGGGCTTTGCGTGGAACCCGCAGCCGGGCACGGTTCTGCGCGGCAGCTATGGCCTGTTCTATGGCCTGAACTCGAACTCGCTGTATTACACGACGCGCGTGGAGAACGGCGTCTTTCAGAAGCAGTACGTGATCAACGCCACCGACGCCGGCTCGATCACGGCGCCCAACGTGCTCTTCACGCCGCCCGGACCGCCGCTCGCGGCGCCGTTTGCGGGCGCGGTTACGCCCACGGTTGTTGCTCCGACGGGCGCGTCCGCGAAGCTTTCTCCCCGCGGCATCGATCCCAAATTCACCAACCCCTACACGCACTCGTTTGATCTCGGTATAGAGCAGCAGATGCCCTTGGGTGTGGTGCTCGGCATCAGCTATGTGGGGACGCGCGGCATGCGGCTGCCCTACAACATCGACGTCAATCAGCCCGCGCCCACAACGACGCGGACGTATGACGTGGTGAATCAGGCCGGCATCACGCAGAGCACCGTCACCGTGCCGTTCACGCCGGCGACCGCGCTCCGGCCCTCGCCTAACGACGGAAGCATTCTGGTGGGCTTCAGCGGGATCAACAGCTGGTACCACTCCGGCGCCTTCACGATTCGCAAGTCCATGGCGCACGGCGTGCAGCTGTTGGTGAACTACACCTGGTCGAAAACGCTGGACGGCTCGCAGGTGCAGGGCGGACAGGTCACCGGCTCACAGAACTCGGGCGGCGGTACGTTCCAGGGCACCAACGTCATCCTCGATCCGTTCAACATCAAGGGCAACTACGGCAGCGGCATTAACCTGACGCGCGAGTACGGCCGCTCCGATCTCGACATCCGCGGTCGCTTTGTCGGCACGGCCATCTTTACGCCCACGGTTCCGGGCCTGCCACATTACGTCAGCCCCGTGGTCAATGGATGGAGCCTGTCGGGCACCTATACCGCGCAGTCGGGAACCCCGCGTACGGCGCTGATGTTGAACACGCTGAACGGCTCGGCCTCCACCGGTGTGACGGCCGGCTTCTACGGACTGAACGGCGGGGCTACTGGCGAGGCTGTGAACTTGAACAATGGTCCTGGTGCGGGGCGCGTTCCGTTCCTGCCACGCAACAGCTACGTGTACCCCGGTGTGCATAACGGCGACGTGCGCGTGTCCCGCGACTTCCCCGTCTATGAGCGGCTGAAGTTCCAGATCTTCGCTGAGGTCTTCAACGTTGCCAATCACCGTCAGGTCCTCGGTGTGAACTCCTCCGCGTACCAGTACACCGGGCCCGGGTTCGCCGGCAACGCCACCACGGCCCCCTGCCCCGCGGGCGCGCACACCAACGTCTGCATCGCTCCGTACACGGCCACGCAGTTCGGCTCGGCGGCGACCACCTCTGGCGTGCTGTACGGCGCACGCCAACTGCAGTTCACTGCAAAGCTGAACTTCTAAAGGCACTGCTTCCTTTGGTTGCTGTCTCTTTGGTTGTTGGTTTCTTTGGTTGTCATTCCCGCAGGGAATCTGCGTTTGCCCGGTGCGCTGAGGCGGTCGGGTAAAGCAGATCCCTTCGGGATGACAACCAAAGACAACGCGGACGCCCTGCGGGAATGACAACTAGAAAAGCGAAGGCAAAGACTCTAAGCGCGCCTACTGCACAAACACTTCATACCCCAAGGCTTGAGCGCTACCGCGAAACTCAGCGTCCGCGTCCTGTTCGAAAAAGTGATTACCGCGACTCCTGAACCGTGGACGCACACTGGGTCTGTGTAGGAGCGTTCAGGCTGCCTGCTCGTTCGATCCCTGCTTGGCATCGGAAAGCGTGACCTTGAACTGAAGCTGGCGTTGCCCGCGGAAGACGGTCAGTGTGACCGTGTCGCCGGCGCGATGCGAGTTCAACGCTGACGACAGATCCTGCGCCGTCTGCACCTCCTGCCCGTCGATGCCCACGATGAGATCGCCGCCCAGCATCACCGGCATGTTGCCCATGTAGGCGCGCTGCGTGCCGCCTTTTACACCGGCCCGCTCCGCCGCGCCGCCGGGCAGCGCCCGTTCCACGAGGATGCCGTAATCCGCCCGCAGCCCGAGCTGTTCAGCGAGGTCGGGACCGATGGCGATCGTCACGATGTCGAGCGAAGGCCGCCGCGAGTGCCCATACTTGGCGAAATCGTCCAGAACGGCCTTGGCGGTCTGGATGGG
>CAXTBQ010000167.1:0-2880 GCA_964242065.1 uncultured Terriglobus sp.
CCCTACCTCGGCGCGACGCTCGAGCACGGCCGTCGCCATCGCCGCGGAGAACGCTACGGCCGCCGCAATTAGCGCCGCCGCACTCACCAGCCACAGCAGACCACTGATGCGTTCGAGGATCGTGCCCTCACTCTGCTCCACCTGCCGCACCGGCTCCGCCTGCGCGCCGGGGATGGCCTCGCGGATCTGGTAGGCAATAGAGTTCGCGTAAGGCCGGCAGTACCAGACATCGCGCTGCTTGGGCGAAAGCGTGTCAGGGTCCTTGCGCGCGAAGGCATCTTCCGGCTTGGTGCGCGCGGAGACTTCAACGCGTGAAACAGCGTCAGGGAAGATCATTGCCGCGGGTGACTGCCTGCGAACTACAGGAACAAAGAGCTTAGGGTCCATCTCTTGTGCAGAACGCAAGTCTGTGAACACACCGATATCGTCCGGCTTGTTGGTTGAGACGATGCCAGTCACTTCAAAGCGCGGGAAGAAGCCGCACCCAGCCTTTCCGCAGGATGATGGATCGAAACGTTTCGGATCGGGCGAGTAGAGGAGCAAACTGCGAATGTGAAGATGAAGCCGGTCCGCCAATGCTTCAGTAACCACTGCATCCTGACCGTCACAAATGGCTTTCCTGAAATCGCAGTATCCGGGCCAGTGGCCTTGCAGCTTCCAACCAGGATGCAGTTGCGGCAACCCTGTCTTCAGACCGGAGAGATCATGATCAAACCACGCGCCGGTAACTGTTGCCGTGAGCGGTTGCGATGTCGATGTCTCTGATGAAACGAACATCCTCCACTGCAACTCAGGGCTCACACCCGTAATGTTGTTAGCCCAGAAGATCGTCCGCAGCTTCACAAGATCGCTCTCATGTAACACCGCCCCGCCGGTCGCGGGCTTCAGCACCTGATCGCCCACCTTCACCTCGAGCGTGTCAGCCTTGGGCGTGATGACAAGGTTGGCCCCGTACACGGCCAACTCGCGGTGAATACGATCACCAATGGTCGTGGCAAGCGCCAGCATAGCGGTGACGGCTGTCGTGCCGAGCAGGATAGCCACCCCGGCGAGCAGCTTGCGCCGTCGCTGCCGCGTAAAGCTTTCCCACAACAGCCGACCGAACATGCCGGCCTACTTGCCCGCAAAGACTGGAACCAACGGCTCCAGCGCGGCGCGCTCAATGACAACTTGCCCACCCTGCACAACAGACTTCAGCGGAATGGGGTTACAGCCGCCCGGCTGGCCCATGCTCGCGGCCACCAGCGGTGACGAGCACATCTTGCACGTGATGCCTTGCTCGCCCATGTAGAACCCCACTGGGCCGCAAATGCGGCAGGCGTCCGCCACTGCAACCAGGTTGCCGTCCGGCTTGCGGAAGAGCAGAAAGCGCACCTCGGTCGACTTTGCGTTGCCGTCGACGTGAACGATGTAGCGGTGCAGCTTCGTGTCGTTGATCTCGCTCGCGGGCACGGTCACCTGCGAACCGACCAGTGTCACGGGCGTGGCGGAGCTCAGCGACGTTGAGCTTTGCGCGTAGATGAATTCCGCAGTGGACAGAAAGATGAACACAAAGCTCGCGCCGATGACCGCAGTCATCCACATGTGCTCGCGACGCGCACTCCACTCCAGCTTGCGGCGTTCCGCGGGGGTGGCGGTGGCTGGGATCAACTGCGGCACACGCCGGCGATACTCAAACAGCACCATCAGGCCAACCAGCGCCAGCATGGTTACGAAGAAGAAGAGATCGTTGCGAACGATAGGTCCGATGTAACGCATCTCGGCTGTGCTGGACGGCAGCACGCCGTTCTCGGAAAGCTCATGCAGGCCGCTCACAATGAGCTGAAAAGCGACGAAGTACAGGATCACCGTCGTGACGCGGAAGAAGCGCTGCAGGTTGATGCGCACGCTGCCGCGAATGAACAGAACGCCGAATACCACCGCCGCCGAGAGCCCCAGCACTGTGCCCAGAAAGCTCATCAACTCGGTTGAGTTGAGGCTAACGCCGGCCAGGATCAGCACGGTTTCCACGCCTTCGCGCAGCACCATAAGAAAGACAAACAAGAAGAGCCCAAGCCTGGAGTTGGTGAGCTTGTCGATGCGGTTTTCGATTTCGCCACGCATGGAACGCGCCGTCCGGTGCATGAACCAGATCATGCCCACAACGAAAAAGGCGGCGACCAGCATCACCCAGCCTTCAAAGATGTCCTGATTGAAGCCTGTGTGCGCGATCACCACGGCCGCGCCCACACTCGCCAGCACGGCGGCAGCCAATGCCCAGAAGACGGTCCGCTTCAGCTCACGCCGCTCAATTTTGTTCAGATATGCGAAGATAATGCCGACGATCAGCGCGGCTTCCACGCCCTCGCGGAGCGTGATCACAAAGGCTTGCAGCATTCTTCCAGCTTCCGGAAGCAGGGTGGGACCCACTGCCTCGCTACCGCCCTAAATTGTTACGGCGACAGGTCTGATTTTAAATCGGACCGTATTGGTCGTCAATTAGAGCCGGAAAAAAAGAGTGCACACTTTATATTGCGAAAATTTAGTGGGAAAGGAAGAATGGTGCGCCCGGAAGGATTCGAACCTCCGACCTACTGGTTCGTAGCCAGGCGCTCTATCCAGCTGAGCTACGGGCGCACATTGCAGGGGATGCAACATCCTGAGAATACGCGATTTCAGGCGGGTACGGCAAGAGGTGTGCGACTGTGCGTGACTGAACTACTTTCCGCATAACGCGTGGATGCATTTGCGCATTGTCCTCACTGCCTGGTGCTCAGAGCCCGATAATACGAAGCCACTGATTGCTCATACCCGGGCGGCACGGCATCCGGCTTGCCCGTGTGCGCTCCTGTCACGCCGCCGCGATTCAGTTGCAGCTCCAGGCGATCCACAGCGCTGAGC
>CAXTBQ010000168.1:0-2839 GCA_964242065.1 uncultured Terriglobus sp.
GTTGGGGTGGATGGGGTGGCGGCCCTACCGTGACACGCGTGGAGCAGATTCCCGTGGGCACACTGGTCGTAGACCTGTACGACACACGGAGCAAGCGCCTGGTGTTCCGCGGCATTTCGTCACAGGGCGTAAGCCGCCATGCGGACAAAAACACACGACGTTTGAACATCGCGGTAGACAAGATGTTCAAGAAGTTTCCGCCGAAAAGCGAATCGTAAACATCTTATTTCAGGGTGGTTAATTGGCTGCTGGAGAATCCCACGTCTCAGAATCGAGACGTGGGGCACCCACAGTGTTGGCCATCACAATGGGTGCCCCATGTCTCCCAGAAACCTGGGAGCGTATTACGCGTGGTCCTTCAGCTTCATGGCTTCAGGATCCCAATGCACTACCGTCCCCTTGTCCATACTCACCATGCTCAGGAGGGCAGCACCGGCAGCGCGATAGCCGAAGGTGGCGTCTTCCACCGGCTGCTGCCGCGTGCGGACGGAGTTGAAGAACGCGCGGAAGTGATCCACCACATCGTTGTAGCCGCGCGGTGCCTTGTAGCTTTCCAGCGTGGTGTCGGTCAAGCCGCTGGACCGGCGCTTGGCGTCGTCCGCGTACTTGTCGGCGTACTGCTGCTGCAGCTGCTTCTGCATGGCATTGGTAAAGCTGTCCACGCTGTAGCCCGGACCCTTCTCACGGGGCACCTTGTTCACGGTGACTCCGCTGCCGGTGATCTCCATTGTGCCCTCGCTGCCGGTGAAGGTGAAGCCTTCGCCTTCCTCGCCGCCGTCGACAAAGTTCACGCGCAGATCCAGGTTCCAGTCGCCATAGTCGAACAGGCCCATGAGCACGTCCGGAACGTCACGGCCGTCCTTCCAGTAGCGCAGGCCGCCCGTGGCGTAGGCGCGGGTGGGGCCGTGCGCGCCGGTAATAAAGTGGGTGCCGGTAAACAGGTGGACGAACAGGTCGCCGGAGACGCCGGTGCCGTAGTCCTTGTACTTGCGCCACTGGAAAAAGCGTTCCGGGTCCCAGGCGTGCTTGGGCGCGGAGCCTTCAAAGCGCGGCCAGTCGCAGGTCTGCGTGTTGGCGTCGGTGGGAACGGTGTACTCCCACGCGCCCTGGGCGCTGTTGCGGTCCCAGTGCGCCTGCACCATGTTCAGCTTGCCGATGGCACCCGCGTCGAACAGCTCCTTCGCCTTGGCATAGATCACGGACGAGACGCGCTGCGACCCAACCTGCAGGATACGGCTGTGCTTCTTTGCGCCTTCGATCATGAGCGGACCATCGGCGTACTCGTGAATCATCGGCTTTTCGCAGTAGACGTCCTTGCCGGCAGCCATGGCGTCCAGCGATATCTGGCGGTGCCAGTGGTCGGGTGTGCCGATGATGACGGCATCGATGTCCTTGCGCGCGAGAATTTCCTTGTAATCGCGTGTGGTCTGGACGTCTGCGCCAAAGATCTCCTTGGAGTGGGCGAGGCGTCCGTCGTAACAATCGGCGGCAGCGAGCAGCTTCCAGCCGGGCAGGGTAAGCGCGGCCTTGGTGATGCTCTGGCCGCGGCCACCAGCACCGATCAGCGCGCAGTTGATCTGGTCGTTGGGCCCGAAGCGTCGAGCCGATTCCTGTGCCCACACGGGCACCAGCGGAATCTGGGTGGCGGCAGCGGCAAGGCCAGCCGTCCGGAGGAAGTTTCTGCGATTCAGGCTCATTGGTGGCTCCACAACAAAGGTGCCGTCATTCTATGCGAATCAAGATATGGTGCGCTTATTGGCCTTCCAGCACTACTATGGCTATCGCCGCTACACGGCTGTGCGAGAGCGTGAGATGCACACCGGTCACGCCCATGGCCTTTGCACGGTCTGCGGCGCGGCCGTGCAGCAGCAGCGTAGGCCGACCCCCGGGCAGGTGCGCCACCTCCATATCCAACCAACTCATGCCGCCTGCCATGCCGGTGCCAAGGGCCTTCGACCCCGCTTCTTTGGCAGAGAAGCGCGCGGCAAGGCTTTCCGTGCTGCCCCGCCGTTTGCCCCGGCAATACTGCAGTTCGCCCGCGGTAAACACCCGCTGCAGGAAGCGATCGCCAAAGCGCGCTACTGCCCGCTGGATGCGGTCAATCTCCGTCAGGTCAGTGCCGATGCCCAGGATCAACGTCTGTAAGCCTTTCAGAAGAAGCGCCGCGGTAAACACGCGGGTGCGAGTCGCGGAACAGTACATTCAAACACACCCGGCGCTCGCCGATAAGCGGAATGTGAACGACGACGATCTCCAAACCGAACTCCAACTGCAGAGCCACACGTATCTCGATCGCGTGGCTTTACTTCCTGAGCTGGGTGCTGCCATTGACGGTGCAGGAGGCTGGATGCTGGACCGGCGCCAGGTTTCCGCCGTGGCCGTTGAACTCAGCCTGGAGGTCCAACTTCAGGCTCTGCCGGAGGTTTACGGTGCGCTGCTCAGCAGCGGCCTGGAACTCTCGCGCGAAAGCCATCGCGTGCTGGCCGAGCGATGCAATTGCTGCATGTACCTGCCCCGGCGGCGCGGTGCGTCGAACATTCTGACGCTGCACCTGGAGGTGCAGTTTCTGCCAGACCCGCAGGGCCGGGCCGACGTGCCCTCCATGTTTTCGCTGCGGCCTGCCACCGCGTAGGGTCATGAACCCGGTCGCTGCGTGGTTGCCGAGTTAGACTGATTGGGTCCATGCCGCCTATCATCGTCGCCCGCCAGCTTGGCAAAACCTACCGCTCCGGCAAGATTGAAACCCATGCCCTGCGTGACGCCTCTTTCTCTGTGGACCGCGGCGAGTTTGTCGCGGTCTTGGCGCCCTCCGGCTCTGCTAAGTCCACGCTGTTCTACC
>CAXTBQ010000169.1:0-1459 GCA_964242065.1 uncultured Terriglobus sp.
GGGCGAGTGTGGGTCGGCGAGAATCTTTACGTTGCGGATGATGACGTCGTCGCAGTAGTACGGCACCACCTGCCAGAAGGGCGAGTTCTGCACCGTGACGTTTTCGAGGCGCACATGCTTGGAGTGGCTCAGCACGATGAGGCGGGGGCGCATGTAGCCGGTTCCGACGATACCGTGGTCATGCTCGGCGCGCGCCTGCTGCCACCAGCTTTGCCCATTGCCGTCGATGGTGCCGCCGCCGGTGATGGTGATGTCGGTCGCATCACTGGAACTGAGCAGCGGCTGCAGCGCCGGGCTGCGGAGTTCGGTGATCTTTGGGTAGTCGCCGTGATCGGGGGAGCCGAGCAGGGTCGCGCCAGTGTCGATCCAAAGTGTGACCTTGCTGCGCAGAATCAGGGGAGCGCTGACGAAGGTGCCTCCGCTGAGCTTCACGGTGCCACCCTGTGTGCTGCACTGATCGATCGCCTTCTGAAGGGCTTGCGTATCTCTAGTGTGGCCATCGCCCTTGGCTCCAAAGGCCTTGGCGTCGCAGGTGGGCGCTGCGTGCAGTCTCGCGGTGATGCAGGCGAAGGTGCAAAGGAGCAGAGCGCGGAAAGCTGGAAAAAATCTCTTCAAAGAAACGCCCTCGAAGGTCACGAGATAGGAGCAACGAGCCCGTGTGCAGGCAGTTTCAGCCAGAACTGACATCGTTACCAGAGCGGCTTTAGTTATAGCCAGCGGTGGCGGCCGAAGTCAATTCCATCAGCGCCCATGCCGCAGCGCATCTGCCACAGCTACCGGGTTCCATCCATCGGTCCCGGCCAGCAGCGTGCCCGGGGTCATTGCACGTTCTTCATCTGGCGTCAGTTCGGGAGACGTGACCACACGCTTGCCTCCATTGACCCCGGGGCCGTGCGATTTGTACTCGCGGTAGGTGCTGGTGTGCAAACGCCCGGCCCACTCCGACCAGCCTTCGGGCGCCACTGTGTGCATGAACTCGGTGTCATAGAAGGTCACGGTGGAGTAGTCGCGCCAGGGCCGCCCCAGCACAAGGCTGCCGATGCCTCCGTCGCCCGTAACGCGGCAGTGCAGGAAGGTGTAGCCAGAGTCCTCCGCCGCGAAGTGCCTGCTTTGCGCGGTGAGCATCACGGTGGGATGAGCTACGCCGTGAAGCTCACAGCGGTCGAAGACTGCCTTGGCATCCCCGAAGATGAAGTCCACATGGCCCGCGATGTAGCAATCGCGAAAGTACTGCCGCGAGGCACGGCAAGGCGTTGTGTCGGTGCTCATGCCGGTGCTCATGCCGGTGGTGGACCGGCAGGTCAGGCTGTTGGCATACAGCGTATCCTGCGCGCCGAGCAGGCGCACGCGATCCAGGACGGCGCGCTCTCCGCTGAGCAGCAGCGCTACCGCTTGCGAGCCTTCCTCTAGGCGCGTGTGCTCCTTCTCCCACGTGGTCTCGCTCGTGAGCTTCTCCGCT
>CAXTBQ010000169.1:1469-2819 GCA_964242065.1 uncultured Terriglobus sp.
CGTCGGCGCTCACGGTCAGGGTGCCGGACTTCGAAGTGCCACCCGCGCTGACCGCGGCATCATTCCAGCTCAGCACGACATCGCCGGGTTCTTTGCCGGCGCCGATCAGCCGCATGTTCGGCGTGGTGATGTGCAGCTTTTCGCGATACACGCCAGGGGCGATCCGAAGGGTCTCGCCCGTGGTGGGAGCGCTCGCGATAGCCTCGGCCAAGGTGCGGAAATCGGCTTTGCCTGTCGCCGCCACGGTCACCACAGGGGACGTAGATTCGGCAAGCGTCACGGAAGCGCGGGCGACCGGACGTCCCAGCATGGAAGCGAACACGAAGCAGACGGCAGACGTGGGTTGAAGCTGTTTTCGCAACGGAACACCGTATAGAAGAAGACTCGTGGGTTGTAGAGATTTTGGATGAACGTGCCGGCGTGACGACTCATTCGTGCAACGAACTCGGTCAGGATAGGGCATCCTTGCTAGACTCGCCAACAGATCGCGATTGTGAGCGCGGGTGGTTGGCTTGCGATTCGGCGAGTGCGAGGTCGCTGAGGAGCGTCATTTGTGAAGCGTTCGACTGTCACGGATGTAGCCAAGCTGGCAAAAGTAGGAACCTCTTCCGTTTCACGTTTTCTGCGTGGGGTGAGTGTACGGCCCGAAGCCGGGATCAGGATCGCCGCAGCCATCGAGCAACTTGGCTACACGCCGGATGAAACCGCGCGCGCTCTTCGCGGGGCACGCACGCACACGATCGGCCTGATTGTTCCGCAGGTCGCGAATGGATTTTTCAGCCGGGCCATTGAGTTAATGGAGCAGGAAACACGCCGGCGCGGGTACTCCATCATCCTAATGACCCATGGCGAGGATCGCCAACAGCAGCTTCGCCATTTCGCCACGTTGGCTCGCTATCGCGTCGATGGTCTTCTCCTCGCGGCCGCGCCGCACACCGCTTCGCCAGAAATCCATAAAGCGCTTCCGGGTGTTCCCATCGTGACCTTTGACCGGATTGTTTCTTCCGAGTTCGACTCCGTGTCTTTGCGCAACCGAGAAGCCGCCCGTGCTGCTACCGAACACCTGCTGCGGCATCGTTACAAGTCGGTGGCCTGTGTCATTGCGCGCACCGGTGTGCGCACCTTCAGCGAGCGGCTCAGCGGCTATTACGAAGCCATGCAGGCGGCCAATCGCCCCGTGCGCCTGATTGAGGCGGCCGACTACGATCAGCTGCGCGCCGCGGTGATCTCCTCGCTGGCCAGCCGGCCAAGACCGGCAGCGCTGCTTTCGCTGAGCAACATGGTGACCGGCAGCATCCTTGCCGCGTACAACGATCTCGAAGATGTCGGCGGCGGCATAGAGCGGGCCGG
>CAXTBQ010000170.1:0-493 GCA_964242065.1 uncultured Terriglobus sp.
CTGCCAGAGAGGCCGGACGCCGTCTTCTGCTACAACGATCTGTCTGCCGTGGGAGCGATCCGCGCGGCGCTTGCCGACGGACTTCGTGTGCCGGAAGACGTGGCAGTTATCGGCTGCGGCAACCTGCGCTTGGCAGACTACCTGCAGGTCCCCCTCAGTTCCGTGGACCAATCCACGGCGGAGCAGGGTGAGGCAGCGGCAAAGCTCACAGCCGATCTGCTCGCAGGCAACGCGAAACACTCCGACCGGCAGTTACGCGTTGCGCCCAAGCTGGTGCAGCGCCAGTCTTCGCTGTGAGTTCGAGCGAAACTGGACGGTTTACGGCACTCCTTATCGCCTCCCAAATTCCTGTCGTTTGTCATCCCGCAGTGAAGCGAAGGGATCTGCATGTTTGCCCGCCCTCCACAGAAGCTCTGCTGTGTTGCAAGAGACTGCGGGGTTCGTGCCTTGCACGAACGGGATGGCCCAAACCACAACGTGATCTCCCGACGGA
>CAXTBQ010000170.1:503-2755 GCA_964242065.1 uncultured Terriglobus sp.
GCACACATGTAGATCCCTTCGCTGCGCTGCGGGACGACAGAAGCAAACCAGTAAGCGAAAGAACGGTATGACTCGCAACGCGGTAGCAAGGAGAGACATGTGCACGAAGCTAAAGCATTAATCCAGCAGCGAAGCCGAGATCAACCCAAAGCTGTCGTCGGACGTTGAATTCGTGTGCACGGCCAGAGCGTGGTGAATGTCAAGGCTGCACTGAAAGCCAACACACGTAACCAGCCCACAGCATGACAAGCCGGTCCGTAGGAAAACTCATTAGTCAACGCGCGTGCGGCTCGGGCAGTTCCTGAGAAAATACGTTAGCAACCCACGTAGGTTCTGGAACTGAGGAATAGGTGCTCCAGTGACGTAACCTTCTTCCGCTTCGTATGCCGAAGATGCCGTACTCCATGACAGAGTGTCGTGGCCCATACTCTATCGCGATTTGGCTTCCACTGTTTAGAAACACGTGGCGGTAGTAGAACGGCCCATGTCGCAAGGTTTGCAGGATGTGGCCGTGCTTCGCGATCACGAGTACCATCGGTTCATCTTCCACACCACTTGGCCGGTCCTTTAGACGGTAGTTGAGTGTCCAGCACTCCGTGCCGTCTGGCGCCCGGTCGTGCCTGGATTCTGTAGGTGACACAGGCTCAAGCTCCTCCTGGCCCACAGAGTCCGGTCGAGGCGGAGACTTCACCTGTGCTGACGCCGTCGGGAGTGCCACAAGCAGCAACAGCAGAGCCGTGTTCACTCGCTTATGCACACTACTCCACGTGGTAGTTCGGGGCTTCGCGGGTGATGATGACGTCGTGCACGTGGCTTTCGCGCAATCCCGCTCCGCTGATGCGGACGAACTGGGCCTTTTCCTGTAGCTCGGGAATGGTGCTGCAGCCCAGATAGCCCATGCCGCTGCGCAGGCCGCCGACGAGTTGGTAGACCATGTCGCCCAGCGGCCCGCGGTAGGGTACGCGGCCCTCGATGCCCTCCGGCACGAACTTGTTCAGGCGATTGTTCACCGTCGGCTCAGGTGCGGTGAGGCTGCGGGTGGGTTCGTTGCGCGAGGCGATATCGTCCTTGCCCTGGAAGTAGCGCTCGCCGGAGCCCTGCGCCATGGCGGAGAGTGAGCCCATGCCGCGGTAGCTCTTGAAGCTGCGGCCCTGGTACAGGATGGTCTCGCCCGGCGACTCATCGACGCCGGCGAAGAGCGACCCGATCATGACCGCGCCCGCGCCCGCTGCAATGGCCTTGGTGACCTCGCCGGAGTACTTGATGCCGCCATCGGCAATGACGCTGACGCCCCGTTCTTTGGCCGCACGGTAGGCCTCGCTGATGGCCGTGACCTGCGGCATGCCCGCTCCAGTGACCATGCGCGTGGTGCAGATGCTGCCTGGGCCGATGCCGACCTTGACCGCATCCGCGCCCGCGTCAATGAGCGCCAGGCAGCCGTCGTAGGTGGCGATGTTGCCTGCCAGCAGGTCTACATCGGGGAAGCGCCGCTTGCACTCGCGCACCGCTTCCAGCACGCGGCTGCTGTGGCCGTGCGCGCTGTCGATGGCGAGCGCGTCCACGTTCTCCTCGACCAGGGCGGCGGCACGCTCCAGAAAGTCGCCTGTCGCGCCGATGGCACCGGCCACGCGCAGGCGGCCCTGGCTGTCCTTGCTGGCGTTGGGGTACTTCAGCTTTTTCTGGATGTCCTTGACCGTGATCAGGCCCTTGAGCTCGTAGCTGTCGTTGACCACCAGCAGCTTTTCCACGCGGTGCTGGTGCAGATGTGCTCCGCATCCTGCAGCGTGGTGCCCACCGGTACGGTGATGAGGTTTTCCTTGGTCATTACATCGCGGATGGGGATGTCCGTCCGCGAAACGAAGCGAAGGTCGCGGTTGGTGAGAATGCCGACCAGGCGGCGGTTCTGCGTGACCGGAACGCCGCTGATTTTGTACTTGCGCATCACGTCTAGCGCGGCGGCGATGGGCTCCTCCGGCGAGATGGTCACCGGGTCTACGATCATGCCACTTTCCGAGCGCTTCACCTTGTCGATCTCGGCTGCCTGCTGCTCGATGTTCAGGTTCCGGTGCACCACGCCCATGCCGCCCGCCTGCGCCATGGCGATAGCCAGCCGCGACTCGGTGACGGTATCCATGGCGGCGGAGAGCAGCGGCGTGTTCAGGGTGATGTTTCTGGTCAGGCGCGTGGCCGTGCTGACCTGCGTAGGCACTACGTCGGAGTAGGCGGGTATGAGGAGGACGTCGTCGAACGTC
>CAXTBQ010000171.1:0-2558 GCA_964242065.1 uncultured Terriglobus sp.
GTGCTGATGATCTCGGCACACCGGCTGAACCACACGTTCTGCCGGCGGTGCGAGTGCGCCGGCATGTAGCAGCAAAGTCGATGGGGCTCTCACCTGTGCCACGCCCCTGCACGAGGCTTGCCATGCCGCATCGAAGCTGCGGTATGACAAGCTCAGCAAGGAGCACCGAGGGCTGTCTTGTCAGGCAAGATGCAATGGGAGATCAGCTCGCGAGTTACGGAAACGCGGTGATGCGGAGCTTGGCGGCGGCGTAGGGGATCAGCGTGAGTGTCTCCTCCGGCTCGGCGCTGAGCTGCGGACCTGCCGGCACGGGTGCTGCCACGCCGTCCGCCGAGCGCCAGCCGTTCAGCAGGCGCGCAGGCACCAGGAGCCGCACCGGCGTGCCTTCCGCCGCGAAGGGACGTGCCGGTACCGGAGCTTCCGTCACCTTGATCGAGTGCACACTTGCTTCGTTCACGCGGAGCGCGTAGTTCCAGTTGCCCGTTGGAAACACCTGCCAGTCTGCCGTGGGCTTGCGGTCGCGCAGCTTGACCCAGGTTTCGCCGGGGCTGTGCGAGAACACCAGCGGACCGCGCGCGAGCGTCAGGCTGTTGTGGAAGCCGCGTTGCACGCGTGGTTGCATGGGCAGGCGTAGCTCAATCGTGTCGCCGGGCTTCCACAGGCGATGGAGGCGAGCAAATGTGCCCGGTACTGCTGCGGATGGAGAAGCTTTGCCGTTCACCGTAAGCGTCGCGCCTTCCGCCCACGCGGGAATCCGCAGCAGCAGCGGAAAGCTCGCGTTCCGCGCGGGATCCACGGTGATGCGGACGGTTTCGCGGAAGGGGTACTCCGTTTCCACGCGGAGGCGCACGGGTTGGTTCTGTAACGTCGTGTTCACCTCGCACGGCGCGTAGAGCGTGGCAGCCAGGCCACCGTCGGGCGTCCGCATCCACAGGTGCTCTGTCAGCTTGGGCCAGCCCTGGTGGAAGTTCGCGGTGCAGCAGCCGAAGTGCGGCTCCAAGCCGTACAGGTTGCTCTCCACGCCGTTGGTGGTCCACGGCTTGGAGTTCAGGCTGCACTGCACCTGATTGGGCTGCTGGTCGTACTGGTGCGCCCACATGTCGTCGGTAAAGGTGCCGGGCAGCGCGTTGTAGGCGACCGTCTCGATGCGGTCGCCGATGCGCGGATCGCCAAACACGGCCAGCGCTGTCTCGAGCGAGTACATCGTCTCCACCACGGTGCAGAGTTCGGTGCCGTGGCTGGGGTCCGTGCCGCCCAGGTGCTCGTCGCAACTGAACATGCCGTTGGGCATGCCGTGGTACCGGTCGAGCGCGCCCAGTTGCCGGGCAAAGTTGCCGCGCTCGGCCTCGTCGCCGCTCAGCCGGTAGCGGACGGCTGCCACCTTCAGCGCCTGTCCGTGGTTCACGCCGTGGGTTGAGAGCGCGTCAGCCTCTTCGCCGCTCGGGTCCTTGCGGCCCAGCACCGCGCGGCTGACGGGCTCGGTGGTTTTGAAATCCGCAAACTGCGCCGTCCAGTCATGTCCCTGCCGCTGCAGCAGCGCTGCGAGTTCCAGCAGCTTGGGATCACCGGTATGGCCGTAGAGCCACTCAACGACCAGCACTTCATCCTGCCACCGGTACTTGCCCCACTCGCGCAGCGGGCGGGTGGGAAGCGCTTCCAGTTGATGGTGGAAGTAGCGCGTCAGGACGGGGATCACGCGAGGATCCTGCGTAGCACCGTGGAACTGCATCAGCACCTTGCACATCACCATGCGCGGCCACCAGTCGTTGTTGCCTGCGGGGCCGATCATGTCGTCGGCGGCCTGGTGATCCAACGTCCAGTTCACCCAGCGCATGGCCTTGGATTTCAGCGCGGGGTCCTCCAGCAGCCAGGCCAGCGGCAACAGGCCGTCCACGAAGTACGGGCCGCGTTCCCAGCTTTCGCCCGTGCCGCCCAGCCACCCGCTGTTCGGACCAACATCAGGCCAGAACTCGTCCAGGTGACCGCCCATGCCGTCGGCCTGCACGCGCAGTTGCCGCTGCAGCCAGCCCCGCGGCAGGATCGCGCCGAGAGGCAGCGGCTGGAATGCACCGGCATGCAAGCCACCCCTCGCGGGAGCCGAGGCAGGCAAGCGTTTGCTCACGGCTGCGGAAGCTAACGCACCAGCCCCGGTCCTGCAGAATGTGCGACGGCTGATCGTCACGCGTTGACACCCCCGCAAACACAGTAGCAAAGCACTGGTATGCAATTCTGCGTCGCCCACTGCCCGGCACACTTGCAAGTTGTTTGTTTTGCAAGCTACTATCCTCGTCTCGCGCCGCGTATGAGATTCCGCGCACTCATCGGAGCGCAGGAGTTTTGCCGCGGATGCGATTTGTAAGCCGGTGAGAAAAACCCGGGAACAAATTTCAACATCCCGGTGTCTACAGTCGCAGCTTTACCTCTCGCAGAACAGGGGTTCGAAATGTTTGAAGATTCGCTGGTAGAGTCGTCCGGCAAGCTCAAGTCGAAGTCAAGCCGTTGGATGTGGGTCACGGCTGCCTTCAACCTGGCCATTGTCGCGGTCATGATCCTGATTC
>CAXTBQ010000172.1:0-2228 GCA_964242065.1 uncultured Terriglobus sp.
ACGACGTTCGGCATACGCGAAGTCACGTATGAGCTGAGTCTATTCGACGCGAGCGGACATCTGCGTCGCGTGGAGGTTTCGCCCACGCGGGCCGCGGCGCTGCATCAACAGGTCGTCGATGTGACCCACGCCGGCATGCTGCATCGCGAAAGGGAGTTCTACGCGGCCTCGCTTACGCCCGAAGGCGAGCACTCCGCCGCGGTGACGCCGCTCTCGAACGAGGCGGGCCTGACCGATCTCGTCCTCAAGGTGAATGGCGTTCGCATCGCCGCCCGCGGTGGCAACTGGGGCATGGACGATTCACGCAAGCGCGTAAGCCGCGAGCATCTGGAGCCATACTTCCGCCTTCACCGCGAAGCGAACCTCAACATCATTCGCAACTGGGTCGGCCAGAACACGGAGGAAACGTTCTTCCAGCTTGCCGACGAATACGGCCTCATGGTGTGGAACGATTTCTGGGCCTCCACGCAGGACTACAACGTGGAGCCGCAGGATGTGCCGCTGTTTCTGCGCAACGCGCGCGATGTCGTGCAGCGATTTCGAAATCATCCGTCGATCGTGATCTGGTGTGGGCGCAACGAAGGCGTACCGCAGCCGGTGCTGAACGAAGGGCTGATTCAGGTGCTCGCGGAAGAAGACGGCACGCGCTATTACACGCCCGGCTCCAATCGCATCAACCTGCGCAACAGCGGGCCCTACAGCTACCAGGAACCGGCAAAGTATTACAGCCTGGACAAGGGCTTTGCGGTGGAACTCGGGACGGCGTCGCTTTCCACGCTGGAAAGCCTGCAGGCCTCCATACCGGAGCCGGACCAGTGGCCGATCAGCGATGCCTGGGCGTATCACGATTGGCACCAGCAGGGGAACGGCCGCGTGGAGCCGTTCATGCGCAAGGTGAACCAATACTTCGGCGCGGGCACGAGCTTGAAGGACTTCGAACGCAAAGCGCAGCTCATGAATTTGGAGAGCCATCAGGCGATCTTCGAAGGCTTCTTTCAGCACCTGTGGCAACCGAGCAGCGGACGCATGATCTGGATGACGCAACCGGCGTGGCCCAGCAACATGTGGCAAATGTTCAGCTCCGACTACGATACGCAGGCGAGCTTCTACGGCGTGAAGAAGGCCTGTGAGCCGATCCACGTGCAGATGGATCTGTCCGACTTCACCGTGGCCGCGGTCAACACAACCAACACCTCAGCAGGCGAGGCAACTGTGCGAGCGACGGTGTACTCGCTCGACAACCACCAGCTTTTCACGAGGGAAGCTCCTGTCGATTTGAAGGCGAACGTCGCGAACGCGCTGTTTGCTCTACCGCTGGCCCCGCTGTTCGCGCAGGAAGAGGTGGTGCTGGTTCGGCTGGAGCTAATGAGTGCCGCAGGCGTTCCTCTTTCCACCAACACCTATTGGCTCGCCGGCGATGAAGACCGTTATCGCAAGCTCAACACCATGGGACCGGCTCAATTGACTGCCGTTGCCCAGCAGCACAGCGAGACAGACGAAACCGTCGTCGAAATAAAGCTCACCAACACAGGCAAAGTCGCCGCACTGGAAACGAAGGCCACGCTGTTCCGCGCGCACAGTATGGAGCGCGTTCTGCCTGCCTACTTTTCGGATAACTATGTAGCGATACTGCCCGGAGAAACCGTGACGCTCCGTGTTCATTACCCGTCCATGGCTGCAAGTGTGAAGCCTGAGATTCACTTGCGCGGATGGAATGTGCCGGAGAGTGTTGTGCAGGTGCACTGATTTGTTCGAACGCGACCTTGCTCATCGACACGAACACGTCCTATCGCCACGTAGGATTCGTAAACGCACCACCCGCCGCGACATCCCATACAGCCACGCGGGCCCACTTCCATCCGGGTGCCTTCACATCCCAGTCGAACGTGTGCTGCTCGAACTCATGCGTTGTAGTTAGATCGAAGCGCTCAATGTGCGTGCTCACGCCGTCCCCCCATACCACTTCGCCGACCTGTAGAGGAAAGGTGGAGGTCACCTCCGCCTTCACATGCACAGCGTCACCGCTTCCCGGAGTGATGGCGAAGCGCGGCATCAGGACCTCGCCTGTGGAGATGAAACCTTCGCCCCGTTTTACCGCGTCGAGCAGGACTGGGTAGTGATCAAACTCCGGCAGCTTCGGCACGCGAAGATAGTTGATAATCATGTGGCCGTAAAGCTCATCGGTCGGGCAGAGTTGGAACACATCCACCTCGCCGACCATGACTTTG
>CAXTBQ010000173.1:0-2057 GCA_964242065.1 uncultured Terriglobus sp.
GCAGAACTTCGGCCCCGGCGGCAGCAGTTCCGCAGTGCGTACGATCACGCTGCAGGCAACGTTCAACTTCTAAGAACAGGCAATAAGTGGGTGCCCCATGTCTCGAAGAGACATGGGATTGTGGAACTACCACAGTCCCCGCGTCTCAGGAGCGAGACTTGGAGCACCCTTGATTCTCAGCCCAGCGACACTGTTTTCGCACGCAGCAAGCCACGCAGACCGGCCGTGCCCAGCTCGCATCCACAGCCGCAATTCACCGGCAGGCGCGGGTCGTACGCGTGCAGCGTGTTCAGGGCTACAGAACCGACCGGCAGGTGAGTAAGCAGGTGCTGCTGTTCGCTGGGATCGCGCGTCCACACGGCACCCGCAGCGGCTGCGCCTGAGGAGTTGGCCAGTGCGACCGCATCCTCCGCAGTACTCACGCGGAAAACCATGGCGACCGGACCTTGCAGTGTGACGCGCGCCACAGATTCGGGCACGTCGCTCAGCAGCGTTGGCTCATAGAAGTTACCGGCACCCACCATTCGGGTGCCGCCGGTAAGAATGCGCCCGCCACCGGCAACGGCTGCGTCCACCTGCTCGGCCAAGGCCTGCATGGCACCTGCGGTGCCCAGCGGACCCACGGCAGTTTCCTCCTGCAGCGGGTTGCCGATGCGAAGCGCCTCCAGGGCAGCCACCAGCCGGCCCACGAAAGCGTGGAAGATGCTTTCGTGTAGCACGATGCGCTTGGCCGCGGATTCACCCTCTGCAATCGCGCGCACGGCTGCCGCTGCCGCCGCATTGAGGTCAGCCGACGGCATTACCACAAAGGGATCGTTGCCCAGGAGGTGCACGGCGGAACGCTTCAGCAGCCAGCCCGCCTGCGCGGCTAACGCGCGCCCGGCGGCAAGCGAGCCGGTCACCGTGACGGCTGCAATGCGGTCGTCGTTCAGCGCGGTCTCCACCAGCTCGTCATGCATGAGCAGGGAAGTGAATACCCCGGGTGCGAAACCCGCACGCCGCACAAGCGCGGCCATGCGCAACGAGACCTGCGGTACGCCGCGCTCGTGCTTCATCAGCACAGCATTGCCCGCCGCCAGCGCAGGTACTGCAAAGCGAAAGCCGTGCCACAGCGGCGAACTGCGCGGCATGGCCGCCAGCACCACGCCCAAGGGGTTGTACTGCACGTGCGCCTGCCCGGGTCCGCCGCTGAGCAGTTCCGGCAGCAGCAGCCGCGCACCGTGCTCGGCAAAGTAGCGGCAGAGGTTCGCACACGCAGCCACTTCGTCCCGCCCATAGAGCACGGGCTTGCCGCTTTCCAGCGCCAGCAGCCTCGCCAGGTCGTCACGCTCTTCATCCAGGAGCGCGGCGAGCTTGCCAAGATGCCGGGTGCGCAGTTCGGCGGGAGTCGCGGCCTGTTGCTCCGAAGCTGCCGCGGCCTGCGCGATACGCACCTGTAGCTCCCCTTCCGTGAGCGAAGGCAGCGTTCGCAGCACCCCGCCTGTGGCCGGATTGGTGGAGAGCAGATGCATGGTCACTCCGCAAGTCGACGCAGCGTGCCCGCAAGCACCCGCACGCCGCGTTCCATGGCTGTCGGCGTTACATGCTCGTCGGGCCGGTGGCTCACACCGCCACGGCACGGTACAAAGATCATGGCAGCAGGCGCGATGTGGGCCAGGAACAGGCTGTCATGGTACGCCCGGCTCACCATGCGCCGGTACGAAACGCCTGCCTCTTCGGCGGCGCTTTCAATGGCCTGCAGAACGGCGGCCGAAGACGCGGCAGGCGGGTCGGCGTTGACTGTTTCCTCGTGCAAGGAAACACCACGCCGTGCGCCGATCTCCCTCCAGGCCGAACGAATGTCCGCCATCACCGTCTCGCGGCGAGCGGCGTCGGTGTCGCGCAAATCGAGCTGCAGTTCCACGCGAGATGGCACGCTGTTCACCGCGCCCGGTTGGACCGATACGGTGCCGACGGTGGCCACCGTGTCTGTGCTGCCGGAGCCGCGCGCCCCGCGCTCCACGGCCAGGATCAGCTCCGCCGCCGCGCACAGCGCGTCGCGACGATCGGGCATCAGC